>NZ_NFHC01000024.1:0-51688 GCF_002161245.1 Flavonifractor sp. An9 | reverse complement strand
GTCTCTCCGGGGTCACCTTTTTCGCCCTGCTCGCCCTGTGGACCTTGGGGACCGGCAGGGCCGGGGTCACCTTTGTCACCCCTTTCGCCCTTCAATGATGCAAGCTGCTCCGGGGTGAAGTCATCATAAGTGAATGGATCTCCCTTTTCGCCTTTCTCGCCAGGTGCTCCTTGCGGGCCAACAGCACCGGCAGGTCCCTGTGGGCCGGTTTCTCCCGTGGGGCCTTGGGGTCCTGCTTCGCCTTGCGGACCCTTTTCTCCTTGAGGGCCGGTCTCTCCGGGGTCACCTTTTTCGCCTTTCACACCGCGCTCTCCTTGATCTCCCTTGGGTCCCTGAGGACCGGTATCACCTTTCTGCCCCTGCGGGCCAGGCTCGCCTTGGGGACCTGCCGGCCCCTGAGGGCCTTCAGGCAATTCAGGCATCGGCAATTCCGACTTGATGTATTCTTTTGTTTTCAGATCCCAAGTCAGCCAGAATCCCTCATCGCCCGGGATCGGAGGATGGGCGTTAAGTTCCCGGATGACCGCCTCAGCCTGGGAAAACTCTGTGGGCACTTCCGGCCACTGTGCGTCACCGGACAGGCTTTCCGGTACAAATACCCGGATCGCATTGGTATGCCGGACCTTTTCTCCCTGTGTGGCCCGCAGTTGAAGAACATAGTATCCGGACAATGCCAGTATCTCAGCTGTAAGGATCACAGACAGGCTGTTTTCTCCCTGGCTCAGGCGAACAATATCCAGGTTTTTGCCTGCCTGCACCAGCAGATCCCAAGTCCAGCCCTCCGGGATAATTCCTTCCACTCTCAATTCCCGAGTCAGATTGTCATACTGTCGGGCCAATACCTTTCCTTGGTTTAAAATGCGCCAGTTGTCAAACTTGATCATAGCACTACCTCCCACCTATAGCGGCTCTCATAAAAATGATGTATGTTTTCATACACCCAGGCAGAAAATTATTCTATTGCCGCCTGCTGAGCCGCCACAACATCCAGCAGCGCGTCAATCTCCTCGCCTGAATATTTGGATGTGTAGTACTGAGTGGGCTCCTCTGCTGCTCTCAGTCCCTTCACCGCGGCCTCCAATTCTGAAAGCCGTTCCTCAACTCATTTTACGGCTTTCGCCGGATCTCACGGTCTCCCCCTGGGTGCTCCGCAGCTGGAGCTGGTAGAACCCGGACAGGGCCAGCATTTCAGCCGTCAGGGTCACAGACACGCTGTTTTCGCCCGGCGTCAGACGGATGATATCCATCTGTTCCCCCGCCTGCACCAGCAGATCCCACTCCCACCCCTCCGGGATCACCCCCTCCACCCGCAGCTCCCGGGTCAGGTTGTCGTACTGCCGCGCCAGCACCCGGCCCTCCGCCTGGATGGTCCAGTCCTGAAACTGTATCATCCTATCCCTCCTGATCACTCAGGATGGCGGCGGCCTCCTCCTCCGTCAGCTTGCCGGCGGCCGCCAGGGCCTGGATGCGCTCCTTGTCCCACAGTTTGGGATAATACTTCTGGGCCAGTTCATATACGTTCACAGTTCCACCCCCGTCATAATGGCCAGATAGTCCACGTCCGCCCGCAGCCGCTCCGCCTCCGTGGGCTCCGGCTCCGGGGCAGGTTCCGGCTCGGGGATCTGACCGGGGGTCAGATCCACCAGCACGCCGTCCTCGATCTTCAGATCACAGTAGCCGCAGCAGTCCCAGGCGGCCTTCTCCAGCTGGGGCGGCACTGCGATCCACCCCTCCAGCCAGCACTCGGTCCGGTGGCTCTGGCTCTGCAGGCCGTGGCCTCCGTCCTCTCTGGCCGCGATCTCAATAATGGTCAACATCCAAATCCCTCCTGATCCATGCAAATAAGTGATACAACAGCTTGCGGATCCAGCTTGCCCGCTCCCGTCGGTCTCCCCCCTGCCCCTCCAGCCATGCCAGCAGCTTTCCGCTGCTCCAGCCCTCCGTCCGGATCTCAGGCGCTTCTGCTCCCGCACCCACCGTCCGCACCTGACCGCCCCGCACAAAGCGCAGCAGCCGGTCCTTCAGGTGGATGGGCGCAGGCTTGGGGGTGGATTTGCTCCGTTTCTGGTAGATCTTCTTCTCCCGTGGTCCCTCCTCTGGGGGCAGGTCGTTGAAGTGGGCCATGAGCCGCTCCTCCAGGCTGTCCAACCCCCGCACCTCCACCTGCTCCCCCAACGCCAGGCTCTCCAGCCGCTTCAGGCCACACTGGATGGATCGCAGTACCGAAGCGTGATCCACACCCAGCAGGGTGCCGATCTCCCGCAGGGAGAGCCACTCTCCATAGTAGAGATACAGATAGGTCTGTTGCCGGGTTGTAAGCCGATCCAGCACCGCCTTCAGTACTTCCGGCTCCCCCAGGTCCACCACCAGGGGGCCGCCCTCCTGACGTCCAAGCAGCTGATAGAGGACCTTGGCGTCCTCCGCAATCCGTTTCTGTCCCCGCTGGAGGGTACGACACACGGTGGAACGGTTCTTCCCCGCCTCCCGGGCCACCTGGGCCTGCCTCCTGCCCCCGTCGGTACCGGCCAGATAGTCCTCCTGGGTGGGGCTGATGCCCGTCCGGGCCGCCCGTACCGCCAGGCGCATTTTGTCTTTCTCGGTGGGACCTTCCTGTTCCTCGGCAGTCTCCATTTCCGCCCAGGTTTGGTACTGGAGTTGATCCCACCGCCAGCCTTCTACTCCGCTCCAGGTGGCGCCGCCCCGGCTGATCTTGTGACGGGGCATCAGCTCCCGCAGCTGCCGGGCGCAGTCCACCAGATCCTCCCCGATCCGGGCCAGTTCCAGCCGGATGGCCCGGGCCTCCCTGCCCTGGGCGCCCTCCAGTCTGGCCTGGAGGGCGTTTTTTTGCGCTCGCAGCACCCGGATCTGGTCCTTGATCTCTCTGGCCTGGCTCATTTTTTACTCATGTCCATGCGGGGCGCCCGGAGATTGGATGTGGTATATGTGCCATCTCTGGGCCGGGTATAGTACCCCTGGGTCAGCTGCCGCAGATCCCGCATCTCTCCCAGCATCTGACGCAGGAGCGCCAGCTCCCGGGCAGCGACGGAGTTTCCCTGTGCCGCCTGTTCCCGCCGGTCCTCAATGGCCAAACGGAGAACCACAGCTGCCTTACGGTAATCTTCAGCTAAGTTGATCAGCGGTTTCATATATCACACCGCCTCCTACACCAAAACGCAGATCTGACCACTATAGGCATCCTCGCATTTCAGGATAAGGTCCCCGGTGGATTCTTCGTAAGTTACATCCGTGCATCTGACCGCCCAGGTGTTTATACTAAGGGAGCTACCCACCTGGTGGAACACCTGGAAGCCGCGCAAACCATTTTTAATGCCATGTGTATTTGCCTTAATGCGCAGCGCGCCGCCGCTCCACTGACCAGAGGTAAATGATATAGTTTTCCACAGGTGATCCACCTTATCATCCATGTCATGAAGAGCTTGATCCACGACATCCATATTCTCATTCAGATCTGAGATCAGGGCATTGTCATTGTCATCCGGCTTCTTCAGGTTATAAAATGGCGTGTTTTTCAAGGCAGCTGTCCCTCCCTCAGATCTTTCCACGTCCTGGTGGCCAGCTGGCCCCAGGTGTAGGGCTTCAGCAGCCCCCACTGGCGGAAAAGGTATTCGTACACAAGGCTCAGATGGGCCGGCTTGATCTCATTGATGGCGGCGGTGAGATCGTCAATATTGGGCGGAACTCCCATTACGGACACAAACTTCACAACAAAATAGTACTGGTCATTATGCTCGACCACGTCTACCTGCCCATTGGCAAAGGAGGCCGCCACGGAGCGGATCAGCTCCGCCGTGGGGGTACCCTGGCCCCTGAGTTTGGAGAGCAACCTGGTGCGCCGGAAGTCCAGGTCTTTGGACACGTCCACCGGGATGCCGTAGGCGGTCTCCCACAGCTCCAGCCCCCAGCTGCTGGCAGTCTGTGGCCACAGCTGGCGAAGGGTCAACTCCAGATCGGCGCCCGCCTGCCGGCACATCTCACCCAGTACACGCTGGAGTTCCGTAAAAGGAATGCTGCGATACAGGGCCGGCAGCTGGAGCATCAGATCATATCGGTCCATCAGGTGGTCACCTCCAGGCTGCCAATCACCGGTACCTGATCAGGCTGTACTGTGGTATCCGCCGTTCCCCCGTTGACGGTGAGGGAGGTGGCATTGATCACACCGTCAACGGTCAGCAACAGCGCCAAGATCCGGTTATAGATCACGGTATAGGCCTTGTCGTCCTCCGGCGCATAGTAGATCACGTCGTATTTCTCCCGGATCAGGCCGGCCAGGTACTCCGCCAGCCGCTCCTGAAAGGCTGTTTCTACAGCTTCAGCCGATGTGGCGGAGGATATGACCACTACCGCCGCCACATTCACCTCCAGGGGCGTGGGGGCGCTTACCGCCACTGTGGCGCCCACCGGCCGCTGGCTGTCAATGAGTGTCTGGCACTCCTCCACGATCTCCGGGGAGGCCGGTGCCATCGTGCTGTCCACCAGAGTCACACCCACGGTGCCAGCTCCCTCTGCCAGCTCTACCACCTTGGCGTCTCCAACACCCGGTACCGACATGGCCCAGGCCCGGTACTGCCAGCCATTGGTGCCGTTAATCGGCTTCTGCCGGCGCTCCTGGATACGCTGGAGCAGAGCGGCGTCGCTTTCGGTGTCAGTGCCGCCGGAAGCCTGCTGATTGGAGAAGGAGGTCAGGCCGGGCAGATTGACAAACATACTGACAATAGCTCCAGGGCCTACATTGTAGTCAGCGCCCTCCTGGGCAGCCTCCAGGACACCGTTGGCCGTTCCGCCCTCCGGGATGGTCACGCTCTCCATCAGGGCAAATTGAAGGCCTGTGGCGGTCAGGAACAGCGTGCCAGCCGGGATCACAGCGCCAGCGCTGCCGGTCAGCGTAATGCCACACCGGGCTTTGGTGCCCGGCCTGCGGGTGATGTTGAAATAGGTCTGCCCTACCAGATCCAAATACCCTCCGCTGGTTTCGTCCACAAAGAGCATAGACACCACGGCGGGAAGAGCCTGGTAAAACTCGCTGATCTGCCGTGCCGCCGCCCCCACTGTGGCATCGGCATAGCTGCCCGCCATGGAGGAGAGGCCAGTCTCCTGGTCGATATCGGCCAGCATCTCTTTCTTGATCTGCTCCTGGGTGCGGTCCTCAAACATAGAAACCCTCCTTCCCGTAGACCGTGGTGAGATCCACCCTCATATGGAACGTGGAGCCATCAAAGGATGCCTCCGTCACGTCTACAGCGGTGATATAGGGAGATACCAGCAGGGCGTCCTGCAGGTATCGGGTGGCCTCGCTGATTTTGGTATCCGCCTGGTAGGGCTGGCCCACCAGGGCCTCCAGCTCGCAGCCGTAGGACCAAGAGAAGGCCGCCCATTGATAGCGGGCGGTGGAAACAGCCCGCCAGGCCCAGCTTTTCACCGCCTCCAGGCCGGTGACCACCACCGGCTGGCCGCTCTCCCATCGGGGCGTCCCGGCGTCATAGTCCATGGCCACGTCGGTGTAGAGGGGCAGATCCACACTCCCACCAGCCACCGGTGTGGAAAACATGGGGAAAAGCGTCATGGCGTCACCACCTTACAGAGGATGTAGTAGGTCTGCCGGTCCAGGGAGAGCACCGCCACACTGTCCCCCACCTGTAAGGCAGCCGTTTTCCGGGTCAGATCTCCCGGCTCCACCTCCGTGGTCACAGGGCCCATGGAGCCCGTGCCGGTCAGTGTGCCGGACAGGCCGGGGTCATACCCGGCCAGCAGCGCCGCATTGATGCGCAGAGACTCCGCCCCTACGTCCAGCCCATCTACCCGGACCTTCAGCGGGGAGACGCTGACCACAGTCCCGATCAAAACCGGGGAGGGGTCGGCCACCTGTCTGGCCGCCGCCCCCATGCTCCGGGCGATCCGCCCGGCGTTTTCTTCAAATGTGTTCATTTAAGCTCACTCCCCGAGATGGTATCGTCCGCCAGATTGCGGAAATTCAGCTTGACCTTGCAGTAATACTGGCCGTTCTTCCAGGTGTGGGTGTCGCTCTCGATCCAAAACAGGCCGGTCACCCCGCTGCCGGTGTCCCGCAGCTTGACGGCATTGCCGGAGATCAGCCGGATATCCCCCAGCGTCTCCACCGTCAGGTTCTGCTGGAGGCCGTGGTCCTCCAGCCAGGCCTTGGCCTCAGCCCCGGCGTCCTCCCCATCCTTTTGGATCAGGACGTGCTCCAACCGGCCGTTCAGGCCGATCGAGTCCTTGTCCTCCACCCGGCGTACCAGGGCGCCGGTATCGGTGCGGATGGCCACGCTGTTTTGCAGGTTGGAGATGTCCCATGTATTGGTGACCCCCATGGTGCTCTTGATGTCCAGTGTGGCGGCGCTGGGCTTCTCCAGCACCTCCAGCGCACCCGCACCGGTAAACCGGGCCAGATAGCGCTTCCCGTTTTTCTGGGCAGCCAGGGCATACAGAGACTTGATGATCTTGTCCAGCGCTACGCCGGGGAACTTGCGGGACACGGTCAGCCCCGTCCTGGCCAGACTTGCCACCGGAATACTGTAGTCCCGGCAGATGGCGGCCACGGCGGTCTCCGGCGCCGCGTTCGCAAATTGGTACCAACCCTCATTTTTTACCAGGTACCGCCCCCGGTCCAGGGCGGACAGGTCCACCACAGAGGACTGAGAGCTGGTGGTGGCGGAGAGCAGCGGCCCGGCAAAGAGCTGGGTCCCCTCCCGCCTGAAGATCAGCTGAGCGCCCTCCACCAGCTCGGGCGGGGTAACGCTGCCGTCTCTGGGTACCGCCAGTGAGGCCGACAGCTCCCGGGCGGTCTGGCTGTCCGATCCGCTCCAGGTAACGGTCTGGACCAGCTGCGTCACGTCTCTGGAGGTCCCGCTGGGGGCCGTCAGGATCAGCTCATAGTCCATACCGTCACCTCATGGCCGCCTGCTCTTTGGCAAGCTGCACCTTCCAGATCTTATCCTCCTTGCTGTAGACCGTCTTTGTGGCCTTGGCGGTCTTGACGCTGGCGCTCACCTGCATGGCCGCCGGCAGCTGGTCCTTGGGCGGGATGGTGAGCACCTGCCCGGGATAGATCAGATTGGGATTCTTGATGATCTTGCTGTTGGCGGCTGCCAGCCGGTAGGCCAGGCTGCTGTCCCCATAAAATTTACGGCTGATCCCCGAGAGGGTGTCCCCCGCCTGGACGGTGTAGGTCCGGGTGGAGGCCGCGCCTGTGCTGGCGTCCCTGGACGTCTTGGCGTCGCCGCCGGAGATGGCCAGTACCGGCGTCTCCGGCGCCGTATACTGCCGCAGAGAGATAGAGGCATAGACATCGTTGGTGCCGTCCCGTTCGCCATAGGTCACACTCTCCAGCAGCACCAGGGCGTTGGTAGGCGTCCCCGACACGATCCAGCGTACCGGCTTGCGGCTGTCGCTCCACCGTTGCAGCTGCTCCAGATACACATAGGGATTGGCCACGGCGCCGGGGTTGCAGAAGGGATATAGCCTGGCCGGGAACAGCACATCCGACAGAGTACAGCTGCCCATCAGGCGGCCGCCGGGCAGGTTGATCTCCCCCAGCTGGTCCAGCTGGATGGTCTCCACCCGGTTGCCGTGAGTCCACTCATAGGAGGACGGTGTCACCGGCAGGACCAGTTCCCTGCCGGCGGACGGCTCCAGAAAAGACATGATCCGTCTCATGACAGCACCCCCGCCGCGAATTTGAGCTCGATCTGGTCGGCCAGCCGCTGGACGATCTCCTCAGCAGACACCCCCGCGCCAAACTGGTTGCCGGTAATTGTGATGGAGATACTGCGGCCCGGCTTGCTGTCAGCCTCCCGAGCCTCCCGGGCGGTGAGCACCCGCTCCCCTTCATGTAGGAGGGCGGGGAAATCGTCGTAGGGCACGCGGTCCAGGCCATAAGCATATCGGTAATGGTTACGCGCCCGTACCCGTCCAGCTACAGTGTTTTCGTCCGGTACATCCTCAATCCATTGGCTTGTCCGAGCCGCCGCCCAACCCTTGGAATACTCCTGTCCTTTCCGATAGCCAGCATCCCAATAGGCATCGTTGGAGGCAGCATCATCCCGGATGGCTGCGGCCAGTTCTTTCTCATACTGAACCATCAGCTGGGCCCCATCGCTGGCGTTATATTCACCCTGAGCCAATACCCTTGCCTCTGCAAGCAAACGTCCCTGCTCTGCTGCATTACCCTCTGCCTCAGCTAGTTGATATTCTGTGTGCAGCTCATTGAGCCGCTCTTGCTTTTCCTCGCTAAAAATTGATGCTTTCGCACCAGTTAATACAGCAGAAAGCGCTTCTCGTTGATACTGCTCCTTGCTGTTCTCCAGTTCAGCCTGCCAGGCGCCCATGGCCCGGTTGGCCTCCTGGATCAGGGCGCCGCTCTCACCGCTAAGGTAGTCGATCTCCTCCTGGAGACCCTTCTTCCGGGTCTCGTTGTACCCTTCACCGTAGGCATTATCCATCTCGGTCTGGGCATCGGCCAAGGTGGACTCCAGACCACTGAAAGTCTGGGACATCTTGTCCATGGCCCCGGCATACTGCTCCAGCCCCTGCTGGATGATATCCACCGCCTTTGTGCCGGAGATGGCCCCTTTAGATATCATGCCATAGATATCCCCCTGGCTCTTGCCCAGGGCGTCGGACAGCATTCCGATCACATCGATGCCGCGGTCCTGGAAGGCGTTCAGATCCTCCAGGCCCACCTTGCCGCTGGACTGCATCCGGCTCATGACCTGGGCCATATAGGTCATGCCGCTGGCGTCCACGCCCACGGCGCTGCCCGCGTTGCCAATGCCCTCCATCAGATCCAGCATCCGCTTCTGGTTTGTACCGAAGCCGGTGGCCAGAGCACGGGACATGGCAGTCAGGTCACTGTATTCCATGGGCGTGCTGGCCGCCATCTCCCGAAGATCTGCCAGGTATTTGGCGCCCTGCCCGCTTCCCAGAAGCTGGTCAAACGCAATCAGGTCCAGCTCCCGCTGGGCGGCGGTGGCGCTGCCCGATGTGATGGAGGTGGAAAGATCCTCAAGCTGTCCCTGCGTGGCCTCCTGGACATATGCCTTAAAGGCCTCATCCCGCTCCTGATAGATCTGAGACCCACCTGTGATGAGACCGATGCCACCGCCGATGACAGCGCCGGCAGCCATCCCCGGCAGTCCCAGCAGACTGCCAAGGGCTGCACCCTGAACCGCTCCGCTCAGGCCGCTGGAGAACATGGTGCCGGCGTTGCTGCCGAAAGCGGAGCCCACAAGGGCATCAGCCCATTGCCCAGCCGCGTCCCCCGCCATACTGATCAGTCCTGCCTGGCCCAGGGCAGACAGGATGCCTTTCCTGCCTCCTGCACTGCCTGCACGGTTGTCCGCCTTGCTGATCGCTCCGGATGCAGCTTCCATATCACGGGTTGTCTGACGCACCTGGCGGCCCACCAGATCATACTGCTGGCGGATGTTCTCCAGGTTCTCCTCTGCCTTCTTCCAGTCCGCCTCGGCCGCCTCACGTTCCGCCTCCGTGGCGCTGTCTCCCAGCTCTTCAAAGGCTCTCTGCGCCTGCTGGGCCTCCCGCTTTGCCCCTGTCAGGTCCACCCGCATCTGTACCCTGGTGGCATTCAGCCGGTCCAGTTCGCCCTGCAGAGACTTAATGTCCGACCGGAAATTCGTCACAGAGCTTTTCATTCCCACGATAGCCGCGGACAGGTTGTCCTGGACACTCATAGCGATGCTGGCGTCTGTAGGCATTATGGTCCCTCCTCCCTCCGCCGAACGTGGTCAATGAGCATGGCACAGATCACGGCCCGTTCCCCGGGACTGCGGCGGAAGTAGTCCCCTGGGAAGATGCCGTGGCGGATCAGCAGCAGCTGGGCCGCCGCCAGATCTGTGTCATTGCTCAGTTTTTTTCCAGATCCTCCAGGGCGGCGCCCACGGCCATATCCTGCAGCACATCCGGATTCTCCTCCAGGGCGATCACAGCACCCGGGCCATAACCGTTGAGCGTGTCGCACTGGCGCAGAATGGCCCGCACCTCACCGGGTCTCAGCAGCTTTTTCAGTGCGTCCACCGGCGTGGGACATCCCATGTGGTCCTGATACCAGGCCTTGTCCTTAAAATTGGGGCTGACACAGCTGGCCAGCATATAGTGGAGATCCGCGTCCTCTGTGCCCCGCAGGGCAGTCAGTTTGTTGTAGGGGATCTCCTTCAGGGTAATGGACAGGCCCAGGCGGGTCACCTGGACCATAGCCGTCTCGGGCTCCGTCACAGGAATCTCCAGCAGAGACCGGGCGATAGATTTTTCCTTATTCTCCATAGTATCCTCCTTACTCCACCGGGATCACGTCCAGCAGTTCAAACCGAGTGAAGGTAAACGGCGCTGTGATCTTACCGGCCGTCGCTGCCTGCCAATCTGCCAGTGTCAGGTCGGTGAACTGAACGCCGTAATAGGCGATGCGCTCGGCGCCGGCGCTGTCCGGGTCCGCCAGCTTGGAAATGACCGTCACCTCAGGGATCTGGCCGTCCTGGATGGACTGCATTCGGATCAACATCCCACTGTCCACCTTATAGAGCATCAAAGAGCCTGTGCCTTCGCCTCCGGTGGCCTTGGTCTGGGTCATGAACTCGCCGCAAAATGCCAGCTTTTCGCTGTTGATGGCCACCTTGCCCTGGCACCCATAGCACTCGGCCAGTCGATCGCCGTCCAGCCACACAGACCCGTATGTACCATTGGGTACCCGCTTGGCTGTTACATTGGATCTTGCCATGATCGTTCCTCCTTACAGGTTATTGAACAGGACCTCGAAGTCCTCCATCGCGTCTACCAGGCGGCCACCGCACCGGATAAATACCCAGGATCCGGTCTGATACTCCAGAATCTCATTGCGGGTCATTCCGGAGGTATTCACCCCCTGCCTGGTCAGCCACAGCAGCTGCCGCTCATAGTCTACCTCGGCATAGCTCTCCCCAGCAGAGAGGACGCCAGCCCGCTCCAGGTAACGGAAATAGTCCGAAATCGCGGTGACCAGGATCTGCTTGTTATCGTAGGTATTGGGATACCGGCCCAGATACTCATTCTCAATGGTGGTGCGCAGGTAGTAGGAGATCAGGTCCATCCCCTCCACGATTTTGATACGGCTCCAGTCCTCCTTTCCATTCTCAGGGATGGTGGTCAGGGAATTGACTGCCCGGGCGATTTTGGCCTGGAGACCATCGTGGATCAGGATCAGCTTGCCAGCCTGGATGGCCGCCGTCTGCTCCTCTGTGGTGCGGGCAGTAACGGCGGTTAACTCGGGCAATGCAGCATAGGTGGCGCTCATACCCATAGGGATACCGGCCAGGATACCGGCCATTCTGGCGCAGTACTCCGCTGCCGTCACCCCGCCGGCTGCATTCATCATCCCGGTCTCGTCCAGCTCGATGACGCCCATATCGTCGCTTCCGGCAGTCTTCCATGGTTTCACCAGCTTAACAGGGCGGTAAATGGCCCGCTGGGCCTTAACCCACTCTGCAAGCACCTCCATCTCATCATCGGTCACATCGGGCGGGCCGGCCAGATAATCGATGGAAAAGGCCTCAATGCTCTTGAGCCCGGCTTCCAGGGCGGTAGTGTCCTCGGTTCCTGTGGCGATGACCACCAGGGTCACCAGGCTGGGCACACCCCGGTCGCTGCCCTCAAAGGCCGTCATGACGTGCGCCTTATTATCACTGCCAAGGCCAGACGGGATCATGGCCGTGGAGGTCAGCTGATGGACTCCCTGGCTGGCAGCGTCCCGCACAAAAATAGCCACGTTGCCCTTTTTGCTCCGGTTGGCCACCTCTGCCGCCGCCTTTTCAAAGGCGATCTTCAACACGGGCAGGCCGTTTGTAGTTGCCATAATATCTCACCTCGTATATTAGATTGTCCGCTCGTCCGGGGACTGAGCGGAAAAAGTTCTGCTGCACTCGATATGCTCCATTTTTGGCACTGCGCTGCTCACAGGATCTGTCATGTCATCCGGATCATGATAGCCCGGCCGCTCATCCATCCAGGCGGCGGAGAATGTGACAAAGGCGCTGCCCATATCCATGCCATCCCCTTTTGCCGTCAGGGAGATCCACCGCTCCCCCACCTGTATGGAGGGGGGAGCGAAGGCCAGCAGTACCGCCTCCTGATCCTTCCGCAGCGCCTCGGTGGAGCTGATGTCATACGCATCTGTGGAGCAGAACAGCTCCAGGCTGGCCTCCATCTCCCATTGGACCATTGAGATGTTGGCTGGCGTCATCTCGCTGGAGGTCAGGTACAGGTAGCAGCTGGGCCGGTGGTGATCCACTGGGCAAAAATCCCGGTAGATCATCCGGTCCGGCCACAGCTTGGCGATCACATCCGCAATCGCATTGCAAACGTCAATGCTGGTTATCATGCTCTCCCCTCCAGTCTGGCTGCCACCTCAGCGGCCAGTGCCTGCAGCTGCTCCGCACCCATTCCGGAGAGCTGACTGCGGACCGACGCGTAAAAGTGCAGGCCAGGCACCGCCGGAACGTTGATCCGCGCCCGGTATTTGTACCCGTCCCGTTTCTGCTGGCTGGGCCGCCGGTGCTTGTGTCCGCCCTCAATGGCGTTGGTCACATAGCCCACGGCATATTTCTTGCCACCTGGGGTTGTCTTGTAGGTCTTGGCCTTGGGGCGGACCGCCACATAGCCGCTTTTGGAGCCGATATACCGTTCCTGCCACCCGCGAACCGTTCCGGTGCCGGGGATCTTGCTCTGGACCCCGGAAAGCATTTGTTCGCCCAGATCTTCCAGGAGATCCCGCTTCATGGCCGGAAACTCTCTCTGCAAGGCATCCCAACTGTTCAGGATCCGATCCAATCCATCCATCTGCACACTAGGCATTTTGGGATCCTCCTCTCACACATCCCGGCTGAACTCCATCTCATATTCATTCTTGTATGCGTCCAGCACATGGCACACCTGGACGTTGTACACAGCAGCTGCCGGTCCGGCCTGGACTGTCACCAGGTCGCCCTCCCGCAGTTGGATAGGCTTGGAGGTCACCAGCACCAGGCCGCGGCGGGCCTTGGCGAAGGTGTCCTCTTTTTCGTACTTCACATATTTTTCTGTAAGCACGCCCGGAAAGGTCACCGGGTCCGTCTCCACCTTCTGGGGTCTGTTCCCCTCTCCCATCTTGGTGGTGTATCCCTGTGCAGTGCAGGTCACTGGTTCCACCAGGGCCGCCGCCACATCCAGGTGGCCGCGGTCCCGGTGGGTGATGGCGGTGAGGAACAGGTGCTGCCCCTTCCAGCGCAGTGCGTTGTGAAGGGTGAGGGGCTGGGTGCGCAACACAACGGCGGCATCCCTGGCCCCCACACCCACCTTGGAAAACAGATTGGTCTTGGCGGTCTGCTCCACCTGACCCCAGGCCCGGCGGATAGCCACCCACTCCCACAGCCCGGCGGAAGCCTCCCGCAGCTCCAGCACCTCCAGGGGCTGGTCCAGTCTACCCGCTCCGATGTAGGCCATGGGTCATGCCTCCTCTCTGGGCTCGGTCAGTTTGAGCTGGGTAATAAGCCGTCGGAAAGCCGGGTTGTCCTGGATGGTCCCCGTCACCTCCGCGTCCCGCAGGTCGAAGTCCCGCAGCACCATGAAGTTGACCGCCAGATCGTACTGAGCGGCCCTGGGGGTACCGGGGGCAGGCTGGGAGATCCCAGCGCCCTCCAGGTAACCCACCGCCGCGTCATACAGGGTCTCCAGGGTGAGCAATTCTTCGGCGGTGGGCTCCTCAATGCGGCAATAGGCCAGCAGCCCGGCCCGCCGCTCATCGGTCAGCACAGTCATTTTGCCACGGTCCAGCCATTGGCTGCGGGCAGGTGCAGGCTGCGTGCTGCTACCGACACACCGCACAGGACGGCGGCGTCACCGTTGTGCTGGAACTTTAGGCCGATGTAGCGAGGATTGGTGGGGGTCACCTTGTAGCTCACCACCGCCATCTGAGGCGCAGTACCAACAGCATCGGTCAACACCACAGCATCGCCGACCGAGGTGGGACTTCCGCCGTTCTCCTGGTCGGAACCCATCAGCGTGACAGTCAGGGTCTTGCCCTTTCCCAGAGCGGCAGTAGATACCAGAAAAGCAATCTCACCGGCACCGGAGGCGTCCACAAAGGAGGTGGTCTTGTCGGTAGAGGCAACCACGGACTGGGGAGCAAAGACGTTGGCGCAGATCAGCTCTTCAAAAATACGCTTCATAGTGACTCCTCCTCACTTTCGGTCCGCCAGCGCCACAAAGGGGCTGCGGAGCTTGGTACTGTTCTTGATCTTCAGGGCATTGTTCACCTTGGGGGAGCCGTTGCAGCGGTACACCATGCGGAAGCAGTTCTGATCGGTCAGGAACTCCACATGGATGGACCAGTCCTGCTTGGCGGCGCCCTTGGTCAGCAGGATGTACTGGAAGGGATCCACCAGCATGATGTCGCCCTTGGTACCCAGGGCGGAGCAGCTGTCCTCAAACAGGACAGGCTTGTTCAGCACCCGCTGGGTATCAAAGCCGCCCAGGCCGCCCTCGGGGTTCCACAGGAACTTGGACTCGTCGCCGCTCTTGATGGCCAGCAGAGGCAGCTGCTCCTCCACGTCGGGGTGCATCAGCCATACCAGGCGGTTGCGGTTCTTGGGCATGGCGCTGGCCTGCATCTTTACGGCGTTGTTGCCCACAAAGGTGCCGTTGGGCTGAGACTGCTCCTTGGCCACGGTGATGAGGGCCTTGGAGTTGATGATGCCCAGAGGCTTGCCCACGCCGTCACCGGCAATCACCGCATCGGTCAGCAGCCGGTCAGCCGCCAGGGAGAAGCCGGTAGAGGCAAAGCCGGTCATAAAGGCCGCGTCCTGCAGCACTTCATCGGTGCAGTAGAGGAAGCCCATCATCTTCTCCAGATCCATCTTGAGTTCCTTGAACTGGGGCTTACTGGCATTCACTGCGGCAGCCTCGGCCGCCCAGTACATCTGCACGCCGCCGAATACCGACTTGCTCACGTCGGTCTCATCGGCACTGATCCACCGCATGGAGTTGGCCGCGCTGGAGCAGGTGTAACGGTCCAGGCGGTTGAGCAGGGGGCTCATCTGCACGGCGCTCTCCAGGATGGCACCGGCGAAGTCGGTCTGGATGGCAAAGCCGCCGTCCGCGCCGATGCCCTCGTTGGCGCCCAGCACCGCGTTGTTCACCTGCTGCAGCCGCTTATCCTCCACATGGTTCTTCCGGAAATTGTAGATGGCGGCCAGCTGCTCGCCGATGGAAGCAAAGGGCTTGTCCTCGCCTCCCTTACCCTCCTTGGGGACCTTGCCTTTGTCGTGCAGGATACCGTCATAGACGGGAACGGCATTCTCCTGGCTCTGCTTGGCCAGGCTCTCCAGGCTCTTGATCTGGTTGTTGATGCCCTCCATTTGCTCGGTGATCTTGTCCACCTCGTCATAGTTGCCATCATCAGCGAAGGCCTGGGCCTTGGCCAGCAGCTGGCTCTTCTGGGCCCGCAGGTCAGTGATCTTCTCCATAAAATCCATAGTCTTGGCTCCTCTCATTTAAAAATTTGCAAGCGCTCTCAGCCTTGCCAGAGCGCATTTTGCCTTTTCCTTTGCCTCGGTATCACGCCGCACCTCGTCCATGTGGTCCTGATATCGCTGCCTCATGGCGGCCGTCAGCCGGATTCGCTCGCCCACCGCCGCCACGAAGGCCGCCGGGTCCTCCTCCACGCCGGGCAGGCCCACGATCTCATCAATCAGTCCGTAGTCCAGCGCCTGGCTGGGACTGATCCAGATGTTTTTCTCCATCAGCGCGATCAGCTCCTCCCGGCTCTTGGCGCTGCTGTGGGCGGTATAGACCTCCAGCACGCAGTCCCGGGCATTGCGCAGCGCCTCCGCAGATCGGCGCATATCGTGGTAATCACCCTCTGCAACAGCGCTGGGATTGTGATAGCAAAGCAGGGCCCCAGGCTCACTCTGGATGACCTGGCACCCGGTAGCCGCCAGGGTGGCTGCACTGGCCCCATAGCCCTGGAACAGAGCCGTGGTCTTGCCCTGATACCGCCGCAGCATGGAGCGGATCTCAGTGCCCACCGTCATGTCCCCGCCGGGGGAGTTGATGAGCAGGGTCACCTCATCCCCGCCGGCCGCATCCAGGGCAGCCTGGATGTCCATGGGGGCCGTGATATCCCGAAAGCCCCACCAGCGCAGCACGTCGGCGGAATCGTTGTCCCACAGCTCTCCCCTGAGTGAGATGTCAACCATCTGTTACTGTCTCTCCTTTCAGCACGGACTCCAAGGAGCCCAGATTTTTTGTCACCAGGAACTCCTTCCCCAGTCCGCCGGGGATGGGGTTCAGCTCCTCTTTGGCCCGGGCATCATCCGGGCAAAATACAGAGTGCTCGATCAATTTCACGTAGAAATCCGCTCGGGTGGCAGGATCAGCCCGAAGCAGGGCCTCTACATTTCCATGGATGTAAACCCCTTCCCTCCGCTTGACAGGGTCCGGCAGTTTGTAGCTGTCCTCACTCTCCCACTGGACCACATAAGGCAGCAGGGTGTCTGTAACATAGTTAAGCCGCTGTTGAGCATTGCTGTTGTAACTCTCCTTGCCAGTCTGGAGCATATGTTTCGGGATCCCGGAAAACCGGCTGATCTCCTCCACGGTGAAGCCCCGGCTCTCGATGAACTGGGCGTCACTCTGGCTGATACCCAGTGGGGTAAACTTCATACTGTGGTCCAGTACCGCCACGGCAAAGGCGTCATCGGAGGCAAATGTACGAAACTCCTCCTTGACCTTCTGCCTGGTCTCCGGTTTGGCGTCGGTATCAACCTCCACGATGCCGGAGAGCCGCGCGCCGTTCTGATAGAATTTCTTGCTGTACCGCTGAGCCATGGCATCCACAGAAATGGCTTCCCGGGCCAGGTCCAGCATCCCGCGCCCCCGGATGCCGTCGTAGGTCTCAAAGTACAAAAAAGACAGCTCCGAGTTGGCAAAGGACTTGTAAAATCCATCCACGCTGTAGTCGTACCAATAGGTCCCGGTGTCTGCATCTTTTCGGATGGTGCAGCAGTCCGTGGGCAGAGGGATCCGTTGGACTACATGGCCGGTACTGTCTCTCCGGTTCCACACCGCGCCAAAGCCAAACCAAAAGGCGTTGGACATGGCGATTTTCCGCAGCATAAAGGGAGACATATAATCATTGGCACGCACCTTGAGCACCTTATTGAGCGTCGGGTCATCCACTGGGACCCGTGCGTCCCCGTCCTTCCGGTAAAGGCTGAAAGGGATCAGGCCAAAGGAGTTGGTCAGGATCCGGTGGGCCGCCGCCACCGGAGAGAGGTGTTCCGCGTTGGCCCGGCTGGCCTCTATGGCATCCTCGCTGGAAAAGACCCGCTGGAACCAATGGCTGAGCTGTTCCCAGGGGAGTGACGTCTCCTCCACCGAGGCCCTTGGTGTCATTGCCTGATTCAGAATCACTTTCTGCCACCTCCTCTGGATCTGGCCACTACCACGGCATAGACAGTCAGGCAGACGCCAGCCGTAGCCAGAGCTGCCGGCCGGCCGCCCAGATCAAAGGCCGCCTGCACAAAACACCCGCCGCCAGCTATAAGGAGCAAGTCATCCAGGTACAGCCCCAGGTAACCGATCACCGCCCGGATCACCTGCGCCAGCACAGGCCAAAAGTTCTTTTTCTCGTCCATTACAAACTCCAATCATCTGACATAATGTGGGCATTGATATCAGTACCGATGGGCATTCTGAGCAGGGCCACTGCCATAACGATGATCCAGGCCACTGTCATGTCGATGCGACCGATACTCCGGTTCTTCATGGGCTTCAGGTTCTCATTGCCGTCCACATGGCAGCGGACATTACCAAAGCACCACCGGGCGGCGGTATTATGCTCATGAAGCAGTTCATGAGCACGCATCAGCCGTTCCAGCTCCTTCATGGCCGGAGACAGTTCCTTGATGGTCTGTGGGATCTCCACCACGTTGATGCCCCTGTCCATCAGCCGCTGGGTCAGGGTGCGGCTCAGATAAGGGTCTACCCCCAGAGTGTCCAGGTTGAATACGCTGGCGCACCAGGCCACCGTCTGCTCAATCATGGAGAAGTCCACCATATCCCCGGGGCACAGGGTGATAAACTCCGCTCTGACCCAGTCCCGATAGGGTACATGGTCCCGCTGCTCGGCCTCCACCACCCCGTCCTCCGGCCGCCAGGCCCAGAACAGGGTCACCCAGATATCCAGTCCCTCCTGAGGCGGAAATAGCAGGGTAAGCGCCGTCAGGTCGGTGGTGGTGGACAGATCAAGGCCACCGTAGCACTTCTTGCCCATGAGACAGTCCCGGACGGCCTGCCGCCGATCCGTGACCTTAAGGCCCTGCCATTCCTCCCGGTTCCACTGGGTCTTGTCGTACAGTCCCAGGGGCAGCCAGCCCACTGTATGGGTGGCAATCCACTGATTGAGCCGCAGCCACCGGAAGAGCCGTTCCGCCGCCTCGCTCTGTTTAGCGGCCCTGGCCTCCCGTCGGAAGTCCCGCAGCTTCAGGTTGTGCCCCAGGCCTGGGTTGCAGGCGTACCACACCGCCTCGTCGTAGATGTCCAAGGCGGCGATCCTGTCCGGATCGTCGCCGGTAAGGACAGAAACGCCATACATAATGGGGCACCAGGCCGGGTCGTCGGTGTCCAGCTCCCGCTCGGGTTCCCCCCGCCGCCAGGCCAGGATACGCCGGCACTTCTCATGGATCTCCCAGCCGATGCTTTTCCGGTCCGGGTCGTCGCCAGCGGTAGTAAGGACAATGACCGCCTGCTGCCGCCGGGCGGCGTCCGAGCCTGCAGTGAGCACGTCCCACAGCCGGCGGTTGGGCTGGGTGTGGAGCTCGTCAAAGATGATGGCGCTGAAGGAGTAGCCGTGCTTGGACACGGCGTCGGCGGAATACACCTTGAGCACACCGCCATACCTGGTGTGGATCTCCCGCTTGGAATCCACCGCCCAGGCGATGGGGTCGTGCTCAGGCTGGCCCAGGCAGGTATGCTCCACCATGTATTTGGCAGCCTCGTACACCTGGGCGGCGTTTTCCTTGTCGGAGGAGAAAATGCCAACCTTGGGCCGCTTCTCCCCGTCCCACAGCAGGTGGTACAGCCCCAGACCGGCGGAAAACTCTGTCTTGCCGTTCTTCTTGGGCAGCTCGTCATAGAGGAAACGCCGGTACCGGCTCCAGCTGCCGTCCTCGTCCTGCTCCTGGACTCCGTAGAAGCTGCGGATGGCGTCCAGCTCCCAGTCCAACAGCCGGAAAGGCTCTCCCGCCCATTCGTTGGAGCCAAAGCACAGCAGGGAGAAGAAGTCCAGCACGTCCTGCACCGCCTGCTCGCTGTACCGCAGCACGGCGCCGTCGTCCGGGGCGCACACCGTCACCGGTCCCAGTTGGAGCAACTCAGGCACGGCGCATCCGCTCCTCCATCATCTGCTCGAAGGGGTTTTTCTCCTTGGGCCTGGCCCCCTCAGGCAGCACCAAACGGCACCGGCTGGTGATGGTCATGCCCAGATCGTTGGCGCAGGCCCGGGCCTGCTTGAAGTAAGTGTCCAGGATCTTGGTCGCCTCCTTGAGGGCGTCGCCGTCGTGGTCCGCCAGCGCTGCATGGACAATGGCAAGGGTCTGGGTATAGTTGGCCTGGGCCACCACATAGCGACCCAGAGCATCCCGGTCCAGCTGGGCCGCCCCCAGATCGGCGGCCAGCAGCTCCTTGGCCAGGGCCCGGAACTCCTTCCGGCAGTCCTCAGGCAGCCACTTGGGCACTCTCATGGTTTTAGGCTTGGGCAGGTCCACCTCCTGGGCAGCCCGCTGGGCCTTCTCGCTTTTGCTCAGGTGCTTCCGGCCGTTCCCCTCCAGCACACTCAGCTTTTGCCTGGGTCCCGGCATCTGACCGCCTCCTTTCTTCATCCCAGGCCCCGTTTTTCCGTGGGGAAAAAATCCCGCACGGAGGGGGCCGCACGGTCTTACACACTCGCCCGCCAAATTTTTCCAGGTCGGGGGGGCGGGTCACGGCAAGCCAAGGGCTTGCTGTGGGCGCACAGGCGCATGGCGCACCCACGCACACGCGCCCAAGCATCCACATGGTAGGTCCTTAACGGCTGGTCCTTTTCCGCCGTTTTCCCGCCTGTTCCAGCGCCGTTTTACGATCATGGCAGCGCTTACACAGGCTCTGGAGATTGGCCCGTTCGATGAACCTGGCCCAGTCACCACAGTGGGGCTCCACGTGATCCACCACCGTGGCCCGGGTGCGGATGCCCCGCTTGGCACACTCCCGGCACCAGGGCTCCAGCAGGAGCTGGGTGGGCCGCAGGTCGTCGGTCCAGACGGGCAAGCTGTACCAGGCGTGGTACTCCGCCGAGGCCCGACGGGCCGCCGGCTTTGGCTTGTGCCTGTCACAGTAACCCTCCCGGGTGAGGGCGGAGCACCCAGGGTGCCTGCATGGTCGGAGGGGCTTCATGGCCACGGGCTATCACCTCCGGGCAAAACAAAAAGCCAGAGCCCGACCACATCCCACGCTGGAATCATGTCGGGCTCTGGCTTTCAAAGCACTGGCCTCTGTCGATGTCTACCGTCACGGTGCGCTTGCAGTTGCGGCAGTAGACGATTAAGTTTTGCGCTGCCGTGTCCATCTCCACCCGGAGCAGACGCTTGCGGCAGCCGGGACAGATCAGCCATCCGTCCTTCACGATTAGTTTACCACACTCACGGTCCATTTTCAACTTTTTCACTCGCTTTCTATGAGCTTTTTTACTTGTTACACCTGGTTTCCAGACCGAATAAAGACGCGAGGGCTGTTCTGTTGTCGCTTGCGCGGCGGCCTGGTTCCTTTCCTCTCCTTTCTCACTGGCAAATAATATTTGATGGTGGTAAACACCCCGAACTCATTCTCCACCGGCGGCGGCGAGCTGAGAATGATGGCGCCCGGCGGTGCCGCTACCGTTATATTGTCCTTGACGATCTCGCTCTCCACTTTGGGCTTCTTCAGCCCGATAGAAGATGCCCAGGTCCGTGCGCCGCTTTCCGCCTTTCCGCACTCCCGGGGCTCCTTGGTCAGATACTTGGCCAGGGCCTCGTAGCCCTCCCACAGGTCCAGCGTCTCCAGCTCCACCTCTCCGTAAGGCCACAGGGAGCGGAGCACCTCCAGGTCCGCCCCGGTTCCGTTGAGGATCATATGGTGGTGAATCCGTCCGCCTTCGGCGCTAAGCTGCTCGGTCACATAGATGTACTTGGTCTCCTGTTCCCTGGCTTTCCGGTGGGCCCGCAGCAAGCGGATCATCTTCTTGAGACACTTCACAGCCTCCGGCCTGGACTCCGGTAGATGATCATCGTCGTAGGTATAGACCAGGTGGAGGTCCCGGCGGGTGAAGTTGGTGGCCAGCTCCACCTCCAGTTTCTGCCACGATCGCTTCAGGTTCATCCGTTCCTGGGCGGCGGAGGAGATCTCCCGCAGGGCCTGCCGCTCTCGGTCAGAGCTGCGGGGCGTCGGGATAGTGTAGCAGCCCACGATCACCAGCCGCCCGGCGGTGATGGTTTTGATCCGTTTGGCCATCACCGTACCTCTTTGAAGCGGTTGATATAGTGCGTCATCCAGACTTCCTTCGGCTGGCGCAGGGAGATCATTCGATCCCGTACCAGCTTGTCCATCACCCGACCGATGCTGGGCTGGCCGTCCATCTGGGCCAGCTTCTCCAGGTTGGCAGCAGTCTGGGCCGTCACTAACACAGATATTCGTCGCAAATTTTTGTTTTTCATTTTCCTTCTCCCTCCTGCGTGTCCCGCTGATCAAGCAGGGCATTCAAATGATCTATGTTTGCCAAGGCTGCCTCCATATGCTCTGCTGCATTACACAGGATGGCACAGCCATGCACGGAGCAGTTATGTTCAAATCTACAGCCCAAGCAGACCATGGACCCTGTTTCCACTTTCATTCGTTTTACCGCCCGGAGTGTTGTCAAAAAGTCCATCGTGGTCAATCTTCCCACCCCCTTTTCTGCGGATAACAACATAGTCCTGGGCAAGCTATCACTGGAGGTGATTCGTATGGAATCCACTTACAGCGATCGATATGCCAACCTGATGGAAGACCCGGCCATGGAGGCCTATTTTGTCCAGCTGCCCGGATATATCCAGGCGCAGATCCGCGCCCGCAAGCAGCAGCCTGCCACTCTGGAAGACCTGAAACGCATGGCCGAAGAGGTCAAACAGCTGTTTTAAACAAAGAGTGAGGTGATACGATGGCCAAGCAAGGTATGGCACGTCCTGATGTGACCCACACCCAGCCTCGCAATACGGAACCTCCTGTTCCCCAGATCCAGGGCAAAGCCAAGCCCGGGAAGGCCAAGGCCAACCCCATCGTGGCGGGCACCTCCGGCCCCGGCCTGAAGGTGTACCACCAAAAGCCCATTACCGACCAGGAAGAGTTGTAATGGTATGTGTCAAAGTGCCGCCCCGCTGTGGGCGGCACTTTGCTGCTCCGGCTCTCTGCCGGGCGCCCCGCTTCTCCTACCACTACCCCGCGTTGGGACGCAGGCCTTCGGATCAGCAGGGCCCCGACCAAAGAGAAAGAGAGAGGTCCGGGTGAGTGAGCGCTCTCACCCGGCAGAGAGCCGGAGCTGACAGGTCTATTCCACCTGCTGCGGCCGTACCAGCCACCAGAGGACGCTGTCCCCGTGAGGACATACACCGTCAGCAAAATCGCACTCGTGCAGATCGCAGTGTCTGCCGTACTCATCCGTTCCCTTCACGGTTGGGCAACAGTCGCAGCAGGCAGCCTTGAATGCCCGCTCCCAGGGCACACGTCCATAGCAGACACTGCTAAGGAAAGTCGCCAACTCCTGGTCGCTCATAGCTCTGATCCGGTCGGCGTTGGTAGTAATAAGCCTTCCGCTTGCAGGGCACATAGTACACGGCTTCCCATCGCAAGCAGATGGTGGATTGTGCCTGCAAAAACTGCACACGTCTAATCTATCCAAGCGTAACCCCCGCTTCCCGTCTCATTTCTGCCAGCATACCGAGCTGGTCCTCCAGATAGTGGACCTCCATACCAGTCACCTTGGATGCCTTCTGTCGAAGCTTTTCAAAGGCATACTCCTCGTCCACCTCGGTCCGCATCCGTTCCAGTTCGTCGGTGTTCTCCTGGAGGGCTGCAAAAAACTTCTGCATTCCCTTCGGTCCATATCCGTAAGCGTCCGAGATGGAGCACACCATCAGCCACATGGCCCGCTGGGTGTGGGCGTCGGCCTCGGCCTGCACGGTGGCGTCCCGGGCTGCCTTTTCGATCCCGGCCCGGATGGCCGCCTGCCGTGCCAGCACCTGGGCGTAGTTCATACCTCGGGGCTTGCCCGAATGATAGCTTCGGTTCTTACCCATAAATATCACTCCTCTTTCTGCCATTCCTCCCGGGTCTTCCCCTGTAAATACATACACTGTTTCGGCATTACCAGGCGTGTATGAAGGCAGCACCGGGTGTCCCATCGGTCGAACCATCGCCCGCCGTCCGTCCGGTGAAGCGCTGGGGCATCGCCGCAGCAATTGCAGCAAGACTGCCCCAGGCACCTGGCCGAGCATGGCTCGAGTGGGATGATCTGTCTGCTCATTTCCAATTTTCCGACCTCTTACAGCGTTCAAACTCGATCACCCACACCCAAGGGTTGGCATCCCAGCCGTATACGCTCCAGTCTGCAGGCTTTACCGTTTTGTCCCACATAATTTTGAACCACGATGGGCCAGATGGCGCGAGCCTCCCGGTTTTAGCGTTATAGGCGTATTCGCAGCAGCCTTCCGCATCGATCTGTTGCGGTGTAATCCACTGCAGACGCTCCACCCGCACGCTGGTCACCCGCAGGAAGATCCGGGCGGCCTCCCGGGGCATATGGATGGACGGTCTCCATCCAAGGAACGATAACGGATTTTCATTGTCCGCTCTGTAGAGGTATTGGCCAGTTTCCACCCGGCTCCAGGTCTCCCGTACCCACAGGATGTCACCGGGCTGATATGGTAGCTGGACAACCTCCTCTGTCCCCTGGATGGCGAAATACCCAGGCCAGCAGCTATCTTTCGTCATAGGAACCGGTCTGCCATCCGGCTGCGGCTTCACCACCCGGCGGGTGACGGTTTTCCGGCCATCCAAGATGGCCTGAACCATCTCTGTATTGAATAAGATAGGGGATATACTCACGCCCTCACCCCCGCAACCGCTTTTCCAGCTCGGCCGGCGGGCTCGGCAATGGCATCCAGTGCGTGACTTCCGGTCCTTCCCATTCCGGGTATTCATTCAATATCCAACCCTCATCTCGGAAATAACCAGCCGTCATAATTGCTCCATGTAAGGTTATATTTTCGTGTGGCTTCCCAAAAACAATTACCAGCACGGTTTCTCCATCTTTTTCATCTTCTGGTAGCCGTTCCTCGACACTCACCCACACCTCCCGGTGAATGTTGGCGGGAGGGTAGGCGTAGGCAATCCATGCCCCATAATCGCAAAGGTTATAGACTACACGCCCGACAATGGCATCATACTCATATTCCCAATACGTAAAAACATGGTCCTTCCCGACATAGGCCCATCCAGCCACGGTAAAGTCCTTGTCCGGGGACACAATCCATACCCACTTCCCACGCATCGCCCGCAACTGCTCTATAGTCAGCGGGATCTTGTTCGTGAGATCAGAAAAATGATCTTTAGAATTCCGTTCCACGCTCATTCCTCCTTCGGAATCGGCCACCAGGCCACACATTCCGCCTCCAGCTTCTCGCCCTGTACCCATCTGCCAGGGAAGCACCATCCACAGGATGCAGCATCCCAACGGACGATACTGCGGACCAGATCCTCCGCACCGTCCAGCCGGAATCGCCCTACTGCCATCTGACCATCTATTTGGGGACGTTCCTGTCCGGGAATCCACTTCAGAGGTAGCCATCCCTCTGCAGGAGGAACAATGGCATGGTTGAGGTCCTCGGTCATCCCAAGCAGATAATCGCTGGAGCAACTGAGCTGTCTTGCAAGATCAGCCGGATGGTCAAATTTGTCCAGATCATTTCCATAGAAATACCGCCCCAGGAAATCCCCAGCAGCATAGGACCGCAGCTCTGCCACTGATATTGTGGGCCTGTAATCCTGGATTTTGAGTTCCACCTCGTCCTCCAGCCCCGCCGCCTCAGCCGCCCGCAACAGCCGGACAGCACTTGAGCAAATCTCATCCTGGAACTGCTTCTGGCGCTTTTGCTCCCGTTCCTGCTCCCGCTCTCTGGCCTCATCCCGACCGTCCTTGCGCAGGGCCTTGGCTTTGGCGCACATTCGCTCACACGCCCCATATTGGGTGGTGGCTCTGGAACACTGGAGGCAGCAGGTCTTGCCCTGGCAAAGTTCATAGGCCATGCACTCAGCGTCATGCCGCAGAAAAGCGTCCCCCCTCTGGCAGGGTTTCCCGTTGGGGCAGGTAAAGTCCGGCTCCCAGGTGCATCCCTTCTGCTGAAGTTCCAGTATCTCCTCTGACCTTCGTCCGCGTGGGGCCTCGCCCTTCAGCACGCGATGGAGACGAGCCTGGAAATCATCCGGCATCCGTGCCAATGCATATGCAGTCTGCTCCGGCAGCCTGTCCGCCTCAAATTCCACCATATACTCCGGGATCAAGTGTTCCCGGATCACCTTCAGCCGGGCCAGTTTGGGGGCGGATACGTTGCAGGCCGCCGCCACCTGGTCCCGCATCCGGCCGGGGAACTCATAGCCCTCCTCCTTCAACTGGTAGAGGAGCACCTCCAACTGGGCTGTCTGTTTCATTTTCTCGGCATTGGTCAGCTCACGGGCGGTGGAGTTGGCCAGGATCAGCTGGAGCTGGGCCAGGTGCTGGTTTTCGTAGGTCCGTACCAGGCAAGGGACGTTCCTCATACGCCCCCACTGCTCCGGATCCTCCTGCAGAAGCAAGCGGATGGCCGCCCATCGCCGGTGGCCGGAGAGAACGGTGTAGCGCCCCTTCTCCGCCGGCATCACCACCAGGGGCTGCTGAAGTCCATCCATGGCGATGGAGTCCGCCAAGGGCTCCAGGTTGCTCAGGTCGTAGAAGTTCCCCTCATTCTGGTCCAGCAGGTCAATGTCAATATGCTGAAGCTGCTCAGATGTGTCCAACTTGGACACCGCCGCCCCCACGCTCTTGGCGAAGTCGCCGATCTGGAATTTACTCACCTCCAGGCACCTCCCAAAACAGTTCCTTTGCCAGCAGCCGGTAGTCCCGGCTGGCTGCGCTGGTGGTGCTGTAGTCAAGAACCGGTTTATTTTGAAACGTACTCTCCGGAACTTTGTCGGTACGGCGGATCGTCTGCTTAAACACAGGCAGAGGCATAGACCGGAGCAAGGCCTCCCCCTGCTCTACTACCGGGGAGTTGTGCCACTGATTGATCAACACCCCAGCCACCCGGATCTCCGGTCTGATGTACCGCAGACTGTCGATCTGCTCCACCAGGTCAGCCACACCTGTGGAGGAACAGGCATCGGACAGCACCGGGATGATGACGGCGTCGCTGGCCAGGATGGCTGACACGCAGGCAGCCGACAGGTTGGGCGGGCAGTCAATGACCATCACGTCATAGGCCCCATCCTCCTCCAAGGCATCCCGCATATTCATCACCGCTCTGTATGTGTGTGCCCCCTTATCCGCTTCCAGGTCCAACGCCCACAGGTCAGCCGATGCCGGCAGCACATCCAGGCCGGGCACATCGGTCTGCTCCACCAGTTCGTCATAGCAGATACTCAGCCCCCGCAGCAGGGCGCCCAAGCCAGCATACTCACCGGGGGGGCAGCAGAATCTGAGTGGCGTTTGCCTGCCCATCGGCATCCACCAACAGCACCCGCAGCCGGCAGCTGGTTGCCAGCACATAGGCCAGATTGACGGCGGTGGTGGTCTTCCCTACCCCGCCCTTTCGGTTCACGATTGCAAACGTCTTCATGCACGAACACTCCTATCTGTTTTCCATCGGGAAGCACTCCCGGATGGTCTCATTGCCCACTTTGGCTTCCGCCATGTAATACCGCCGGGCCGGATGGATGTAGACGATCCGGCCAGTCACCGACCGCAGCTTGCGCATTTTGTTGGCCCGCTCGCCGCTGAGCTCATACTCAAAGGCCGCCGGGGTCCATGTGATCTTCTCGCCTATCCTCATGCTGATCCTCCTCCAGAGCCTGGACTGCCAGAGTCAGCGCCTGGGCCACCTGCAGGTGATCCACTGGGAAGCTGCTGGCCCGTGCCAGGGCCTCCCGGCGCAGGATCTCCAGCCGCAGCAGCTGGGCCGCTCTGGCTTTGTCCATGCTGGTCTCCTTTCTCGCGGAATGGATCGTCCGGATCCTCCATGATCTCTGTGAACTGCACCTGCTTGTACTCCGGCTCCCGCCGTTTCCTGGGGGCTGGAGCGTCCACCACCGACTCATACAGCCGCTGATGGGCGCCGTCAAAGGCCAGATAGATCTTGCCGGTCTCGCCCTCCTTGTTCTTGGCGATGTGCAGGATCCGCCGGCTATGTGGGGTGTCCTCCTCCTTGTAGAGCAGCATGGCCACGTCTGCATCCTGCTCGATCTGCCCGGACTCCCGCAGGGAAGCCAGGGTGGGGGCCTTCACCCCGTCCCCGCCCTTCTCCGGCCGGGACAGCTGGGACAGGGCAACCACCGTGATACCGGTGCTCTGTGACAGCTGGTGCAGCCCTATGCTGATCCCGGCCACCTCTTCGGCCCGGCTGCGCCTCTTATCCCCCTGGATGAGCTGTAAGTAGTCGATAAAAATGGCGTCATACCCCCGGCTGAGGGCGGAGGATCGGATCTCATCCACCGTCATACCGCTGGCAGGCACCCACTCCAAGGTTGGCTGGATCAACCGCTTGGAGGCCATCGCCAGGGCCTTGTAATCATCCTCAATCAGCTCAGAGCGCTTGATCTTGCCAAAATCCAATCTCATGTTGTGGGCAATGAGTCGGTCCTCCAGCTTGCCCGCACCGGTTTCCAGCGAGTAAAAGCCCACCTTCCGCCCCAGCTTGGCCCAGTGCCAGGCGAATTGGATGGCCAGCAGCGTCTTACCGGCGGAGGCATAGCCCCCCAGCACCACCATGTCGCCCCGGTCCACAAAGAGCCGGTCATTGAGCTTGTCCAGTCCCCAGGTGAGATACTCCTTCCTGGTCTTGTGCCGGTCGTAGAAGTCCAGCAGGGCCTGCTCCATAGTGACGTAGCGCAGCCCTGGCTTGTCCACCATCATGGCGTTGCCGTCGGCCATACATTTGGCTGCGTCATCCAGGCTGCCCGCCTGGGCCAGCCGCTCTCCCAACAGACGCAGATGATACAGCTTAGCCTGCTCCTTGAGGATGGGCACATACTCCCAGACATTAGCCGCCGTCGGGGTCCGGTCCATCAGGTCAATGATGTACTCACGCCAGGGTTGCTGATCCGACGCTCCCAATCGATGGAGCACCACTATGGGGTCAGGTTTCTTTCCCTCCGAAAAGAGCGTCCGGATCACCTGAAAGGTCATGCGGTGGGTGGGGCTCACAAAATCTTCGTCACGGACCTCGGCCAATATCTCCCCCACTATACTTGGCTTGATCAACATAGCGCCTAAAACGGCCTGCTGGGCTGCCTCCATGTCCTGGATCACCATACCGGCACACCATCCCCCTCAACCACCCGCTGGGGTGGCGGCTGATGCTGTGTCTGCACGCTCTTCCGCTTCTCCGTCCACCGGCGATCCCGCAGCCACCGGAATGCGTAGGGGATGCCCCGGCCTTCCCGCCAGTCCTCACACTCCAGATGCCTCTTGAGCCCCACCGCTATGTCGTGGAGAAGCGCCTCTTCCGATCCATACCGCTCCACCAGGTCCTTGTCCTTTGGCAGCTTGTCCCACTGATCCACCGCCTTGGCCCTGTCCTCATCTCTGGGGTAGGCACCCCAGAAGCCCTCAAACCGCTCCGGCAGCCATGTGGGCACCGACTTGGGCCGTCGCTTTTTCCGCTGGGGCTTTTCCCCCGTTGGGGGACTATGGGGGTTTATTAAGTCTTTATTTAATATATCTTTATTTAATTGCGTCGGATTTTCCAACGATGGTTTTTCCAATGTTGGCTCAACCGTCATCGGTTTTCCCGACAATGGTTCTTCTTCCACCATAGTCGGGTTTTCCGACAATGGCTCAGCCTGGTCCCGGATGTTGTAGATCACGCCGGTGAACTTGCCACCCTCGCCATGGGAGCGGGTGCGGGTCAGATAGCCCGCTTGTTCCATCTCTCCCAGGGCGGAGCGGATGGCATCCCGGCCGCAGCCGGCCACCGTGGCCAGCCCGGCCACGCTGTAGTCCCAGGTCTCCGGCAGGGACAGAATGATGGCAAACAGCCCCTTGGTCTTGAGGGACAGCCCGGTATCCCGCAGGATGCCGTTGGGCAGCACGGTGTACCCAACACTGCGCTGGACACGGATCACATCAGCCATTTTTCATCCCCTCCCCTTGTAAAATCCAGCTAACTGTGGTATGATAATTATGGTTTTCATGCACGAAACCATCGTTTGGCCTCTCTGTCTGCGCCCACAGACAGGGGGGCCTTTCTTTTTGCCTAATCATGAGACGCACCCCGTTCTCTCTGTTCCCGGATGGCGCGTCCATCCCGGATAAATCCCAGGATCATCCGCAGCACATCATCCGGCAGAGTATGGGTCTCAAGGTATGTACTCAGATCCTCACAGATAGAGCCATCCGCCATGATATTGGTCACCTTGACCTTGCTCATATCGACCATTGCGCGCCACCTCCTTTTTCCATTTATGCTGCCGCCGGGTTGTCCTATCCCACCCAGTTGGGCATCCAGTTGGGCAGACCTGCGGCGATGACGAACACGGCCAGCAGCCTAGCGCCGCCCTTAATGGTCTCCAGGTACCACTGGCGCCGTTCCCGGCGGGTCATGGCCTCCCACTCACGCTTGGTCATACATCGATACCTCCTTTGATGTGTCACTCATCGCAGAAACGCAGCTCCAGATAGCTTTGAGCAAGATCTCCCATTGCCTCAACAATCTCGTTATAGTCTTCCTTCTCCTCATGATCGACTTGATTATCTTCCGTAATCTCCAGCAGCCGCTCTAATGAGTGTTTTTTGATGAACCGGTTAACGCGGTTGGCGAATCGAATCGCTGCCTCCATCCGGGTGCGCGGCTGGATCATCGGGATGATACTGGCCGCCAACTCGTCGTGTAGATTGACGTGCTGAACCGCCAGCCACTGGGTATTGTAAACAGTCACCATCCGGGATACGACATGATTGGGCGGTATCCGTTGGCCGGTCTCGTAGGCCCGCACACTCTCCACGCTGATACACAGCCTCTCAGCTGCCGCTTCCTGGGTGATATCGGCTACAGCTCGTGCGTTTTTATAGATATTCCGGTAGTCTCCCGGCATGGTTATCTCCTCCTGGTTGGGTTAAAATGCTTACGGGGATCAGCTGGCGTCCCGTACTGTCTGGCTGGGGAGCTTACGCCCCACAAGGGTATCCAGCGAAACCCTGAAAAAGTCTGCCAGAATCAGCGCCGTTGACAGAGACGGTGTCCGCTTTCCCTTCTCCAACTGACATACCAGAGCGGGAGAGAGCCGTGTTGCCCTGGCCAGCTCCAGCTGGGACAAGCCCATTTGCTCCCGCAACTCTCTGATCTTCACGTTTTCCCTCCCCTCCTGTTGTTCTTTAACCGCTTATGTGGTATGATTTACAAATAGCAAATCACCATATCTGCAAAGGATGGATTGCAATGCGACTAAACCCTGACTGTGTCCGTGAAGTACTTCTCGCAATAGAAGACGCTGCACTTGGTGATCATATTTCTCCTGCGACACTTCATCGTTCCTTGTCCCAATATACGGAAGAAGAAATCGAATACACTTGCCTTGTCCTGAGTGACGGAAACTTTTTGCAAGTTATGACCATTCAACTGCCGGGACAGGAAAGGCCAGGCGTTAAGTCAATCATTCGATTGACGTTCCAGGGCCATGAATTTATTGCAAAAATCCGTGACCCAGAACGCTGGCCAAAACTTAAAAAAGCTGTTTCCACAGTGCGGGATTACTCCCTGTCTGCCCTGAATGCCATCGCTGACGGTGCTTCTGCTGCCGCCATCAGTACTTTGGTTTTCGGCCGGGCCTAAAAATCTCATCAATCACTTTTCGGGTATTCGCATGAATCTCTTTGTCTGTTGGAAGAGGATACCCTCGATCTCTCCAACAGTACAGGATCGTTTTGATTGTCACCCTGGAAAAGAACAAACAAACAGCGCAGACGACCGTGGTAATGCCCAAAATCGCAGTCAGCATTTTATCCACCCCCTTCCTGCTTGCCGGACAACCTGTGGTTTGCTACGGGTTAATGGTGATTTTTCAAATTCCTCCCAACGAAAGGAGGTGAGGAAAATGTTTTGCCCGTTTATCAACGGAGAGTGCCGGGAAGATTGTACCTTCCGGCACCTTGCAAGATCCAGTACAGGAGGCATGAAAAGCAATACCTCTCTGTGTGTCTTGGCTATTGCAGCAGATCAGCTGGATCAGTACATCCTGATGCGGACCATGGAAGCTGAGGATCATAACTCGTAATCCAGGCCGGGGACAAACTGCACTGCTGCGGTCCCTTCAATGGTTCTTCCACATCGGAGCAAAATGGCTTTGGCCTGCCGCACAGTGCAGTTTTCCTGCTCCAGCAGTTGGATGATCTTATCATGGATTTCCGTCTGCTTTTCAAACGTCAGTTCTTCCACCTCCGCTCACCCCCTTCCTGCTTGCGGAGCAACCTGTGGCTTGCTGCGGATTAATCATAAATTCTCAATTGAGGTGTAGCGTAATATGAAGGCTCGATTTTATCTTCACTTTGAGACAAAACCGACGTACGCCGAACTGGAAAAGCTGTTTCAAAAGTGCGAGGAATATGAACCCGTCCTAGGCACATCTTACTTGATCTCTGTACACTTAGATGATTTTCATGAGCCATTTCGGGACATCGTCCGGGATTGTTTCCCGCATAGCCGTTTTGTGTTAGCAAAGGTCAGCAACTTCTATGAATACACCGAGTGTCCATACATCAAAGTTACGTGGGGGCCGACTCATTGAACAACTCCAGCTCATCCATGAGTTCCATAAATTTCCCCACCAGTTCTTGTGGGATATATGCTTCTCCGCAAATACGGGCACTGTTCCACTGGAGTTCATAACTGACTCGCCCTAGCACGATGGCGGGATAATTTTCCATGTTTTTCTCCCCCCTTCCTGCTTGCCGGTAAACCTGTGGTTTGCTACGGGTTAATCATAAATCCGTAATCACGTATTGTCAACCAAATAATTCGTAATTATTTATTTTATACGTAATTACCAAATTCTTTATATATAGGAGTTGGTGTCAATGGACAAAGACTTTTTTGTGCAAAAGGTCAAGTTCCTGTGCCTACAAAAAGGAATCAAACCAACAAATGCTTGCAAAGAAAGCGGTGTTGGAGGAAGCTTTTTAAGTGACATCAACCGTGGGCAGGTACCCTCTGTGGCCAAAGTTCAGATGCTGGCTGAGTATCTGGGCGTTACCACCAGCGACTTGCTGGGTGAAAAAATATCGCCCGTCGGCCTACCGGCCAACGGGCGTGAAGAAGAATTTACTCAGTTGTTCAGCCAGCTCACGCCGGATCAGCAGGAGCTTGTTCTTGCTCAGCTAAAAGGGATCGTAGACGCGAAAGATAAGTAAGCTGCTGCTCCTCGGAGAGCTGCCGGAACAGTTCCAGCGCCTCAGTCATGATGTCATTCTGTACCATGAACAGGCCCCCTTTCAAAAAGTATCGTCCACCTATAGGTGGAACAGGCCTGTTTGTTGTACGTTTTGGTACACCGAAGGAAGAAATTTGTCGAAAAATATTTTACCTGTGTGAAATGGGGGTAAATACTATGAAAAAAGTATATACCATCTTGGTCTGTCTTTCTTTGATCTTTCTATCCTCCTGTAGCACATCGTCGGGAATACACATTGAAAATGGCGCTTACAGTTGCACTCCACAAGAATTCATTGACGATTTAAACCAATTTTTTGAGGAAGCTAATGTGCCATTTACAATACCTTCCTATAAGAATTCTGGAGATGAGATTCCCATTGGAGATGGCGGGAAGGTTTCTTTAACTCTCGATGCAACCGATGACGGACGATTGAACAGGATTCAGCTAGACTGGTATATGGCTGGGATTTCTGAAGAAGAATCTCTTGCATCCGCTATACTTGCCGCTAGGATTCCAGCCTTGCTATCCCCAGCAAATTTTGAGGCTGTAGGCGACGAACTCAATTTCCTTCTATATTCTGATACCTATTATTACAGTACAGTAGTAGACAATGGAACTTATTATGATTATAGTGTTCTCAAATCTGTTAATAGCCTAGTAGCAAAGCCAGCTTAGCCGATCTTTAATTAAAAGCATGGAATTAGCCCACAAAAAAGAGAAAGAGGAGTGTGTGTCTATGGATTTCATCGATCAACTGAAGCAGTTTTCAAAACGAGTCGAAAGTATGAAGGACTCCATCCAGACAGAGGAAGCCACTAAGACCGCTATCATCATGCCGTTCTTTTCCATGCTCGGTTATGACGTCTTTAATCCACAGGAGTTTGTACCAGAATTCACTGCTGATGTTGGGATCAAAAAGGGCGAGAAGGTTGATTACGCCATCATTAAGGACGGAAATCCCGTGATTCTTGTGGAGTGCAAGTCCATTTCCGAGAACTTGGACCGGCACGACTCCCAGTTGTTCCGCTACTTTGGGACCACCACAGCAAAGTTCGCCATCCTCACCAACGGCGTAATCTATCGCTTCTATACTGACCTGGACAACCCCAATAAAATGGATGACGATCCTTTTTTGACGGTCAATATTCTTGATATTCGTGAGAACCAAGTCCCAGAGCTAAAAAAATTCTGTAAATCTATTTTTGATATTGATTCGATTTTCAGCACAGCCTCAGAGCTGAAATATGTGCATGAGTTTAAGGATATCTTTACCGCTCAGCTGAACAATCCATCTGATGATCTAATCCGATTTTTCCTTCAAGATTGCTATTCTGCCCCCAAGACCCAAAATGTGCTGGAAAAGTTTAGGCCCATCCTGAAAAAAGCGCTAAATGATTTGGTCAGTGAAATGATGAATGATAAGATCAAAACTGCCTTGGGCGGTAGTGGCGGCAATGTCTCCATCAATGACACCAAGCCGGTCGATGACACGTCCGCTCCCCCGGATGAGGAACCCGCCCCGGAGAAAAGGGAATCTAATATCGTGACCACCGAGGAGGAGCTGGAGGCATTTTTCATCATCAAGAATCTGCTCTCCGACCTGGTCAGCATCCATGATATTACTTACAAGGATACTGAGTCGTACATCAATATTCTTTATAAGGCCAACACCAGAAAGTGGATCTGCCGTTTGCGGCTGACGGATAGTCAGAAAATGCTGATTATCCCCGATGAGAACAAGAAGGAAACCAAATATCCCCTGACAGATATTTATGACCTGAGAGATTACCACGACCAGCTGGCCGAGGTACTTCGGCGGTATCTTTAAGCAAAATGAGCCGGGGCTCATGCCCCGGCCTCAAAAGTGTTATACAAGATACTCAGCATTCTTACGTTTATTGATAAGCTGCCGCTTGTCTCTACCTGCATCTTCACATTCTCTCTTTCGCCGTAAATGGGGAAGCCTCCCTACGGAGGATCGCAGGGAGGCTTTTCAAGCCGCCTATTTATGAGTCCCCGGACAGGCAGGGGGCAATCTAAAGCAAGTCCCGTATTTGTGAGTCGCCCGGAGACAGGCGGCAATGACGATGGGCAGACGAAGATGACGGAGAGTCAAATTCTTATCTGGCAGAGGGTACCTCCCTCTGCATTGTTATTATATCAGTTTTGCACATAGTTAACCACTGGTTTATTGTACAAAGACACTTGTGTGAATTTGTTAAATTTTGTGATAACAAAATCCGGCTTAATATATTCATAATATACTGTAAACAAGTTCATAATCCTATAGGCTGTCATTACTTATCCACAAAAAATTCTTCAACCATATTTTGAGGAATGATCTGGCACGTTCTGGACAACCGCACCTTTTTATACTTTTTTCTCTTTGAGGACTCAAGTGCTGCAGCAAAACCGCGGCATAGCGACTTGTCCCGGAAGCGGACATCTTTCAGGATGCTCTTTGTAGCCATAACCGCACCTCCTTTACTATGCAACGTTTATATTATAGCAGCAGAATAGCCAAAAAAAACACTGGGAAATTCTACGAAGTTCTTGTTAGCTTATTGTTGACTTTTTTAATCACACTATTTCAATGATGGCATTTGACGCTGTCCCTCACTTATGGTGTAGCATTACTAAAAGTTGCACATTGAGATACACCCAAGTTCAAAATCTTTTAAAGACGCCAAATATAGACCATTGATATTAAGATAAGGAGGACTCCAAGTGTCCAAGGACAAAATGATGGTATTCGGCTATGCCAGAGTTTCCACCGAGAACCAGCTGGAGAACTACTCCATCGAGGAGCAGACCGCCCGGCTGGAGTCCTATTGTGCCGCCAAGGGCTGGGTGCTGCTGCACACCTATATAGACGGGGGATACTCCGGCGGGAACACGGACCGGCCTGCCCTTCAGACCATGCTGGCGCAGATCCGGGAGACCCATGTGGACGCTGTAGTGGTTTACAAGCTGGACCGGCTCAGCCGCTCTCAGAAGGATACCCTCACCCTCATTGAGGACGAGCTGCTGGCCCACGGCACTGATTTTGTCTCCATCAATGAGAACTTCGACACTTCCACCCCCTTCGGCCGGGCCATGATCGGAATACTGTCCGTCTTTGCCCAGCTGGAGAAGGATCAAATCACCGAGCGCTTTACCATGGGCCGGATCGGCCGGGGCAAGGCCGGGTACTTCCATGGCGGCGGCAACGCACCCACCGGCTATACCTATGCCGACGGCGTCCTTACCGTCAATGAGTACGAGGCTATACAGGTCCGGGAGGCCTTTGACCTCTTCCTGGCCGGGAAGTCCATCAACGCAATCTGGCATATTTTATCCACAAAGTACACCACAAAGTGGACAGCTGCAAAGGTGCGCAACGTGCTGAAGAACAGTCTCTATATCGGGAAGGTCCATTTCATGGGGCAAGAGTATGATGGAATACATCAGCCCATTGTGGAGAAGCGTGTCTTTACCGCCGCCAACCAACTGCTCAACAGCCTGTCCCGTGAGGCAGCAAAAACAACATCCCAGCGCAACCCTTTCCGGGCGGGCTACCTGCTCTCAGGCCTGCTGTACTGCGGCCGCTGCGGAGCCCGGTACTCAGCCAACCATGGATACTACAAATGCTATTCCAGAGCCAAAAGCAGCCCCAAATTTGTGCGTGACCCAGACTGCAAAAATGACAACTGGGAGATCAGCACATTGGATCACCTGGTATGTCAGCAGGTAGATGCGATGGTATCCAGCTCCGCTGCCGTAGATCACGCGATTATGGCTGCCGACGCCGCCAAGACAGTACGCGTTGACAAGGAAAAGCTGCGCCGCACCTGCGCGGAGCTGGAGCGGCAGATCGAGCGTCTGATCGAGCTATATCAGGTCGGCTCCATTCCCATGGCATCTATCACCCAGAGGGTCAACGATCTGTCGGCACAAAAGGCTGCGCTGGAATCGCAGCTCAACGCTCCGGATGAGGTGCCCGCCAAAGATCTGTTTCTTGCTGCCGTAGAGGACTACCGGCAGGGCTTTGCCGGTGGGGACACAGACCGCAAACGTGCACTGCTGGCCGGCCTTCTGGATCGGGTAACTATTGACGGCCAGTCGATTCAGCTCCATTGGAGGCTGTAAATAGCAATTTGCAAAATTATATATACTACTCACATGGTCAGGGCCTGCTTGCCACAGGCTTTGGCTTTTTGAAACGCATGATCCAGCAAAAAAGCCACCCGAGGAAGATATCCAAAATCCTCCAGCAATGTAAAAAGGGGAAAGAAGATGGCCATAGGGGGCAGCATGACGCTGATCACCCAGGCCAGCACCCGGTATACGCCTAGGACCAGCGCCCCGTGGAGCCACTCCGGAGCATTGAGCCAGACAAACAGGTCGGTAAGTCGATCCTGAATCCAGAACAGCCCATCGGAAAGCATCTGAGAGGGATAGTTAGCCCCCTCTATGGTGAGCCACAGCACAGCCGCCAGCAGAAGCAGCATGGCGGGAATACCGGTGGCCCTGGCGGTAAGCAATCGATCCAGCCGTTCCCCCCCTGCAGCAGCCACACCCTGGGGCAGGGCCTCTTGGGCGGCCTGGTGGGCTGCATGGACCAGGCTGGCCGCCAGCTGATCGCTCAGGTCCGTTATCCCGCTGTGGGCCAGCAGCTCCCTGGCCCTGGTCAACGCGGCTTGAAGTTCCTGGTCCTTCTCCGGGTCCCAGCCTGTCTGCCGTGCCAGGCTGGAAGGAAGCGTGGGATCTCCCTCCAGCAGCCGCAGCGCCGCCCAGCGTACAGGGAGTTTACCCTGGAGCCTGGATTCCAAAAGGGGTTTGAGGGAGGCAGCGGCAAATTCCACCTGAGGCGGATAACAAACCGGCCGGGGCTTGGGCGGCTCCTTTCCATCCAACAGATGGTCCAGTGCTTCCATCAGATCCTCCAGACCCTCCTCCCGTCCGGCGGAACTTCCAACCACTGGAACGCCCAAATAGGCAGACAAAGCCTCCAAATCCACCGTAATATGCTTGCGGGCAGCCTCGTCCAGCAGGTTGACACACACCACGGTCCTGGGTTCCAGCTCCAGGGTCTGGAACACCAGATTCAGATTGCGCTCCAGACAGGTGGCGTCGCACACCACCACCGCACCCTGAGCACCACCGAAGCAGAGAAAATCCCGTGCCACTTCCTCCTCAGCGGAGTGGGCTAATAGAGAATAGGTACCCGGCAGATCCACCAGTGTATAGGACCTTCCATTCCACTGGCATCGCCCTTGAGCCACCGCTACGGTCTTGCCCGGCCAGTTCCCGGTGTGCTGGCGCAGACCGGTCAGTGCATTAAACAGGGTAGACTTACCCACATTGGGATTGCCCGCCAGTGCCACCACCCGTTCCGCTCCGTCGATCCCTACCGGCTGGAGCACTGCCGCCGCGCCCGCTCCTGTGGCAGCACGCGTCAGTCCCATGGCGCGCCTGCCAGTCTGACGCCCCTGGCATCCCGCCGCCGCAGAGCAATGACCGCCCCACGGATCAGATAGGCTGCCGGGTCACCCGCTGGGCTGACTGCCGTGCAGCTCACTGCAGTCCCCGGTACCAGTCCCAGGTCCAGCAAACGCCGGCGCATGGCCGGTTCGGTCAGCACCTCGGCTACCTGGCCCCACTGGCCCACCCGAAGGGCATCCAAGGTAATGGTACTCATATCATAACGCTCCTCGCTGTCACTTGAAATGGGTGGAGGTTCACCGTCAGCCGGTGCAGGCCCCCACAACCTATCATATTGCGGAGCAGAAAGGGTGGTGCCTCTGAAAAACTGGTTCGTATACTGAAAATCTATTGACTAACCATATACAATCGATTAGAATAACAACGAAATGGATTCTTTTTTGCCGCAGCGGTTCGCTGCGGCTCTCTTTTCGGTTGGGAGGTTTTTATGTCAGAACTGCAAGAAAACAAAATGGGCGTCATGCCCATCAAACGTCTGGTCCTCTCCATGTCCCTGCCCATGATGATCTCCATGCTGGTGCAGGCTCTGTACAATGTGGTGGACAGCTACTTCGTGGCCAAAGTCAGCGAAAACGCACTGGCTGCCGTGGGAATGGCCTTCCCCTATCAGAACCTGATGATCGCCGTCAGCGTAGGTACCGGCGTGGGCGTCAACGCCCTGCTCTCCCGCAGCCTGGGCGCCAAGGACTTTGATACGGCCAACCGCACCGCAGAGAACGGCGTTTTCCTGGCCTTCCTCAGTATGCTGGTCTTTTCCATTGCAGGTGTTGTGTTTGCCGAGCCCTTCTTCCTGGCACAGAACAACGACCCAGATATCGTCAACCAGGGCGTGGCTTATCTGCGAATCTGCGCCGGGCTCTCCATTGGTCTCTTTATGGAGATCATGTTTGAGCGGCTGCTCCAGTCCACTGGACGCACCTTCTATACCATGATCACCCAGGGCGTGGGCGCAGTCATCAACATCGTTATGGACCCCATCCTCATCTTTGGCATTGGCCCCTTCCCGGAGATGGGCGTGGCCGGCGCTGCTGCCGCCACCGTGCTGGGCCAGATTGTTGCCGCCATTTTGGCTCTGATCTTCAATATTACCCACAACCATGAGATCCAGCCCAAACTGAAGGGTTTCCGCCCCCGCGGACATATCATTGGACGCATTTATAGCGTTGGTATCCCCACCATCGTACTCAACTCCATCAGCTCGGTGATGACCTTTGGTATGAACCTGATCCTGGGCGCCATCTCCACTTCCACCGCCGTGGCTGTATTCAACGTCTACTTCAAGCTCCAGAGCTTTGTATTCATGCCGGTATTTGGCCTGAATAACGGCATGGTACCCATCGTCTCCTACAACTTTGGTGCCCGGAAGCGTAAGCGTCTTACGGAAACCGTGCGCTTCAGTGCCATTCTGGCCGTTGGCATCATGCTGGTGGGCCTGGTGATCATTCAATTTTTCGCCGCCCCCATTCTGGGTCTGTTTGAGGCCTCGGCGGAAATGCTGCGGATCGGCGTGCCCGCCCTGCGGATCATCAGCCTGTGCTTTGTATTTGCCGGCTTCAACATCATCTGCTCCTCCACGTTCCAGGCCCTGGGCAACGGCGTACTGAGCATGATCATGTCCATCGTCCGCCAGCTGGTAGTGCTGCTCCCCGCCGCCTACCTGCTCTCCTTTACCGGAAACGTGACCGCCGTGTGGTGGGCCTTCCCCATTGCCGAGATAGCCTCCCTGATTTTGAGCCTGCTCTTCCTGCGGCTGGTCTTCCGCAATGTGATTGCTCTCCTGGGAGATATTGAATAATTGTCAAACACGTCAAAAGGGCGCGCTGCAAGTTGCAGCGCGCCCTTTTTCTATTTACTCATGCAGTCCTTCCCATTGCTCTTCTTGTCTGGCATAGATTTCATCATAGACACTTTGTGTCACTTGGTTATAAAGAGGCAAACTGCTTTCTGTATCGGTAACGGCCTGAGGCGGCGGGTTAAGCACCGTGCCGTTTGGGACCAGGTAGACCTCCAGCGCCGGGCAGTCGGCCAGAGACGCCAGATCCAGGGTCTGGTCGTAGGAGGCCATCAGACTGACAGCCCGTAACTCCTTTAGACCGCCGATAGGACCCAGATCCAATTGACCCAGGTTGTTGCTATACAGATCCAGGTCCTGGAGTGCTGGAGTATTCGCCAGCACTCCCAGGGACGGCAGTTCCCCACCCTGAAGTGTCAGGGACAGAAGCTGAGGCAATGGCTGGTCCAACTCCAGCACACAAGTCGACTCTGGCTGCATCCCATTCAGATTCCCCGAGAGATTCAGTTCCTGCAGTTCAGTGAGCTTTCCGGCGTTGAGGGCGATGCTTCCCTCCGACCATAGCATAAGTCTCCGCAGAGTCACACATTCCTCCAAGGGACCCAGGTCAGCACCTCCCGCCACACGGGCAGAAATATGTTGCAGGTTTGGCATACCGGATACAAAGGAGAAGTCAGACACATTTACATTTTCTCCTGTGACGATCAGCTCCCGCAGCCCTGACAGCTGGCCCAGGGTGTCCAGCAGAGCTGGATCATCGGACATATAGTAGAGGCTCCTCAATCCGGGCAGCTGCTCCAAGTCGGCCAGGCTGCTCACCGCCGTGGTTCCACTCTCCGCCTGGGTCACCGCCTGGCTCATATACCCGGTCTCAGTGGCCATGCCGTCATCAAAGATATAGAGGTCGCACAGGTTCTCCACATCCGCCGGATAGATGGCTCCCTCCGGCTTGTCCAGCAGTATCCGCAGGTTGGCCTCCATAGCCGGGTCGGTAAAGGCCAGGGCCTTGGGCTGGCTCAGGATCACCGCTCCGCCGCCCACCACCAGAGCGGCCGCCGTCACGCCCGCAATCACCTTGGCCTTCACAGTGGCAAACAGTCCTGTCTTGGCCGCTGCTCCCGCGGCGGTACCCGAACCTGCGGCCGCGGTGCCTGAACCGGCCGTAGCAGCTCCTGCCGCCGTACCGCCCAGAGCGGCAGCGGTCATACCGGTGGTCAACTCCTGAAAATCCTTGAGGAACAGCAAGCCCAGAGGTGCCAGGGTGTGCAGGCGGATGCCGTCCCGCTCCTCGGTCTCCAGAATACCTTCCCGCAGCTTTTTGCGGGCATAGTTCAGCCTGCTCTTCACCGTGCCCTCGGAGCACTCCAGGGTCTGGGCGATCTGGGCCACGGTAAGTTCGGAATAGTAAAACAGCAGCACGCACTCCTTCTGCTGCTGGGGCAAAGCCTCAATAATAGAGAGGATGATCTCCCGCTGAGCCCGGTTTTCCAGGGCGGAGGCTGGAATGAGGCCCTCGTTCTCCTCAGGCAGCTCGTCCAGCATAGTATTGCCGTCCTCGTCCTCCGGCAGCTGGGTGTACCGCCCCGACTTGCTCAGTACATTGCGGCACTTGTTGGCGGTGATCTGAAACAGCCACCCCTCAAAGGCGTTGGGGTCGGCCAGATTGGGCAGGGCCCGGAAAGCGGACAGAAAGGCCTCCTGCACGGCGTCCTCCGCGTCCTCGGCGCTGCGGGTCATGCGAAAAGCCAGGTAGTAGACCCGCTTGTACATGGCCTCGTAAAGGGCGGTCTGGGCCTCCGAATCGCCCTGCTGGGCCAGATGCACCTGCTCCATCAGTTTCATAGTCTCTCCTCCCTCGCCACCCCATCATAGCAAAGGGAGAAAATCCCCGCAATGAAATTTTAAAATTTTTTCAGAAAAGTAAAACCTGCCGACAATTCGGCAGGTCTTACTTTCCGTGAGCGGACCAACTCACACCGCTGTTGGGGCGGAACGGCGAAGGGCGGTCAAGGCTTCGGACGTTTCTGTTTCGCGGACAGAAAGTCCAAATAATCCATCAGACTTTCGCGTTCCGCCTCGGGCAGCCCTTGAAAAGCCTGATTCAGTTTACGCAGCTGTTCCCCGCAGCGCACGTCGGAATATCCCAGCAGGTAGTCGGTGGAGACCCCGAAAAACTGTGCCAGCTTGAGCAGCGTCCCCTCCTCCCGTGGGAAGTGGGCACCGCTCTCATAGAAGCTGACCATGCGCGGAGATATGCCGATGATCCCGGCAATGGCTTTTTGTGTCAGGTTCCGCTCCTCCCGCAGCTGTCGCAGCCGTTCTCCAAAGGTCAAGGAACTCACCCCAGGTTCATGATAACGGATAATTTTGACCGTTGCATGAATTAGAACTATTATTACTATTTCTATTTACTTTAGAAATATTATTACTAAAATGGAGAGTGGCAAACCAACCCTGACCATGAAAAACAGGAGGAAACAGACATGAAAAAATTCAATCACAACACCATTAAGGGCTTTGGCGCCGGCCTGCTGGCTGCCGCCGTCATCGCCGGCAGCGGCCTGCCTGCCTACGCCATGTCCGCTTTCAAGCAGATCAATGTCTCCATGGGCGGTATCTCCCTCTATGTGGACGGTAAGCTGCAGGTGCCCACTGACGTCAACGGCAACGAGGTGGAGCCTCTGATCTACGCCGGTACCACCTACCTGCCCGTCCGTGCCCTCACCGGGATGCTCACCGACAAGCCGGTGGAGTGGGACCCCAAAACCGAGAGCGTGTACATCGGCACAAAGCCCGGCGCGGGTAAGGTGGTCCGAGCCGACGAACTGAAGCCCTATGACAGCAGCAGCGCCCTGGCTTATACCGGGAAAGACGCTCAGTTTACCCTGCTGAATGAGACCCAGGCTCCCTTTAATTTGTATCGATCAGGCCGCACCGTGAAGCTGGACGGGATGTACACCGAACTCAACGGCGAATTTGTGGCCCGTCAATCCGACCTGACCGACAAGCGTACCGCCGAATTGTCCATCTATGCGGTGGATCAGTATGGCACCAAAAACCTCATCGACAGCTATGAGCTTAAGTCCGGGGACGAGCCGGTGTCCGTCCACACCAACATCCGGGGCTGTGATTACCTGTATATCACGATCAATCAAAATGAGCATCTTTTGAATGCTGTCGAATACCAAGGTTTCTTCTACAACGTAACCTTCACTCAGGCCTCCGCGGGCTGAGCCCTTCCCCCCAAAAATAGCACCCAGTAATTTGAAGTGAAAGGAAGCGAAAGGGATGAAACGAACCCTGGGCAGCACCCTGGCCGCCATCGTCCTGACCATTACCACCCTGACCATCCCGGCCCAGGCCTACACCATGGAGGCTGATGGCTTTACCATCACCCCCAACCAGGAGACCCTGGACTTCTGGACCCAGCACAAATATCCCCTGAACGACCGGGGGATCTATGAGCACTCCGCCGACAACTGGAACTTCTGCCCTGAGTTCCATGACGGGCTGCTGCTCATCCAGGACACCGTTTCCCCCACCGAGGAATATGCCCATCATCCAGCGGGCCCAGTATCTGGACCAGAAGCTGTCCGCCTTTATCAGCCAGTTCTAATATCAGGAGGAAATCATCATGTTGAAAAAACTGCTTTGTACCCTGACTGCCCTGGTCATGCTGGTCACCCCGGTCCTGGCCATCAAGGGCGAGGTGGTGAACCCGGACGAGTTGCCCTACATCCCCACCGAGGGCAGCCCCAGCAGCTGGGCCGCGTCGGAGATCAAGCAGGCCGCCGACGCCGGCCTCATCCCCCAGTTCACCGGCGATCCTTCCTACCAGGATGAGATCACCCGTGAGCAGTTTGCCCAGCTGGCGGTGCGCCTGGTGGAGGTCATTCAGAAGGAAGAGCTGCCCGCCGCGGCGGAAAGCACCTTCTCCGACAGCGACAGTCTGGCCGTCCGCAAGGCCAGCCAGGCGGGCATCGTCACCGGCACCGGCGGCGACAAGTTCGCCCCCACCCTCACCACTAATCGTGAGCAGATTGCCACCATGCTCTACCGGGCCGTGGGCGTCGTCAAAACCGCCACCGGCGTGGATCTGGCCCCCAAGGCCGGCTCCATTGAGGACTACAACGACCGCGCCAGCGTCTCCCTCTGGGCGGCGGATGGCGTGGGCGCCCTGGCCGCCAACGGTATCATGAAGGGCAACGGCTCCGCCCTCTCTCCCCAGGAGCCCTGCTCCGTGGAGCAGGCCATCCTGCTGGCCTGGCGGCTGTACGCCCAGTACGGCGACCAGGCCGGCTGATCCCCCAACCGCTATTTCCATAAAGGAGAGAGATAGATGAAAACACGTGCCATTCCCGCCGCCCTGCTGGGCTGCACCCTGTGCCTGGGCCTGCTGGCCGGATGCGGCGGCCCTTCCGGCGGCAGCGCCCCCCAGCCGGATGCTTCCGCTCCGGCCCTGGTGTCCACCTGGCTGGACGTTCCCCCCAAGGATGAGCAGATCCTGGCCGACCTGAACCGTTGGGAGGAGGCCGCCCTCCCCGACCAGATACCTTACACCGGCTGTGAAGTCATCAAGCGGCAGAGCAATCCCAAGGACAAGGAGGACATCGTCTACTGCTCTGTAACAGGAGGGGAGCAGTTCCGCCAGTTCACCCGGCAGTACCAGCTGCTCTACATCTTCTATGATGAGGGCGGCTGGATCCTGGAGGAGGTAACCCCCTACCGTGAGGAGGACTGGCAGGAGGTCTATCTGGATGCCGAGGGTAACGACATCATGGAGTCCGTCATCTGGCTGGATGATTTTACTTTTGAAGATCTGGAGGATGCCAGGTATTTGGGCCAAATAGACGGCATCCATTATTTTTCCGCTCTGCCCCAAGCGCATGGGGCAACTGGGGTATATAATGAAAACGGCGAGTGTATCATCACCCTCCGGCCTTACGACCCTTCTGATATCTCTAAAATTTCCAAAATGTCAGACGGCAGCTTCCGCTATGTAGTGCGCGTGGATATCCCCGACACCTATACCCACCAGCAGCAGCTTCTGAACGAATACGGCGATCCTGTCTCGGGCCTTTACGATGAGATCAGCCCCGTTCAGGAAAAACAGGGCACATTCCTGGTAAAATCAAATGACCGTTACGGTCTGATGGACGATGCCGGGAATCTGCTGACAGAGATCAGCTATGAGGACCGATATGACCTGATCCCCAATCCGCTTCCCGACCCGCCCCAGGGTTTTGAACCCATTCCTCTTCCGCAGCCAACCGGAAATGTAGATTCCATCCGTTCCACCAAAGCAAACGGCGTGTTTGACGCTACATTAAGCCCCCTTGATCCCAATGTGTCCGGCGGGCAATGGTCTGATATCGTCTGCCCTGATCTACAGCCGCTTCTGGATGTAGACTACGATAAAGCAATCTTTGATACCGATAACTACATGATCCTGATTTACTGGGACGGTGAAGATGGACCTTATGACGTTTATAAAGTTTTTCAGCTATACGATTTTAACGGCAACTGCCGCTCTCCCAAGTTCACTCGCTTGAGCAGCATTTTGAGCCAGTGCCACCTCGTCTCCTATGAGGGCCGCTGCGGCATCCTCCCCACCATCGCCACCGACGAAGAGATCTACTATGCTGCCTATGAATGGGCCGCGGAGCAGAACTTCACTTGACGCCCCTCTCCAACAAACAGCGCCCCCCGCACCCGGTTAAACCGGGCGCGGGGGGCGCTTTATCTCTCAATCAATGGTCAGCACTTGACGGCAATGACTGCGATCTCGATCTTGCAGTTATCCGCCAGGCCTACGTTGCCGTAGCACAGCCGGGCAGGCACCCGCTTGGGGTCAAAGTGGCGCACATACTCCGCGTTCATCTCGTCCCGCTCGGCAAAATCCCGCAGCAGCACGTCGATCCGCACCACATGGTCCATGTCGGAGCCGTAACGCTTGAGCAGAGTCTCCAGGTTGTTCAGCACCTGGCGGGTCTCAAAGGTGATGTCGCCGCAGGCCAGCTCCTGGGTCTCCAGATCCTCGGATACCAGGCCGGAGAGGTAGAGGTACTTCCCGTCCACCACCACCAGATCGGAGTAGGGGGCCTCCAGATCGTCTGTAAAGCGAATGTAGGTATTGTCCATAAAGTCCACTTCATCCTTTCCATCATTGGGCCTGTACCGGGGAACAGGCCTGTTTTCAAGCCATTATCCCACAGATCCCGTCCAAACGCAACGGGTGCGCTTCACTTCACCTTGCTGATGGCGGTAATCACAGGAGCAGCGCCGTCCACCCCCAGCTCGCCGGTATAAGTAATCTCCACCGAGTCACCCTCAGCAAATCCATCGACACTGACGCCCTTGCCGTAATCCATGACCTGGTACTCACCATCTCCGGTAAGCAGCATCAGATAGTCCCCCATCCGGTTGATGATCCCGCTCACCTTTTTTTCCTCTACCTTCTCCGTGGACTGAGGCTGGCTGGAACCATCGTCCGCCTTTTTACCGCTGTCAGCCTTTCCGCAGGCGCTCAGTGCAAACATCACAAGCACCAGAGTAAGAACCAGGCAAATCTTCCGCTTCATAGTCATGTTCCTTTCTTTGTCCCTGTCTGGGATTGATGCATTCACCGGGCAGACCTTGCCGCCCGTGTTACGATGCTTAGACTCCCGTCGAGGCCGGAAAGTTGTGCCAGCCGCAAAAAGAAAGGAATTCTTTATAATTTCCGATTACAGTTCCAGAGTGGCAGCCACCTGCTTCAGGGTCTCCGCCGAGCGGCGCAGCTGCTCCTGCTCCTCCTGGTCCAGCACGATAGGCACATGGGTCTCCACCCCGTCCAAGCCTACAATGGCGGGCATACTCAGTGCAATGCCCTCGATGCCGTACTCCCCGTGCATCATGGTGGACACCGGCAGGATAGACCGCTCATTGCGGACAATGACCTCGCAGATCCGCTTTACCGACATGGCAATGCCATAGTAGGTAGCCTGCTTCTTGGCAATAATCTCATAGGCGCTGGTCTTGACCTTCTCGGCAATCTCCTTCATGGCAGAGGCGTGGTCGAAATGTCCCCGCATCTCGCAGAAGTCGTTGAGTGGGATACCGGAGACGTTGGAGCTGCTCCAGGCGGCGATCTCGCTGTCGCCGTGTTCACCGATGATGAAGGCGTGGACACTGCGGCTGTCCACATGGAGGTGCTGCCCCAGCTGGTACTTGAGCCGGGCGGTATCCAGCACAGTACCAGAACCAATCACACGGTGCTCCGGCAGCCCGCTGAGCTTAAGGGCTGTATAGGTCAGGATATCAACCGGATTGGAGACAATGAGCAGGATGCCCTGGAAATCCCGCTTTGCGATCTCAGGGATGATGCTCTTGAAGATCGCTACATTCTTGTGGACCAGATCCAGCCGGGTCTCGTTGGGCTTCTGATTGGCTCCCGCCGTCACAATGACCACAGCGGCATCCGCCACATCGTCATAGGTACCGGCATAGATTTTCATAGCCCCCGCAAAGGGGATGCCGTGAGCAATGTCCTTGGCCTCACCATCGGCCTTGTCGAAGTTCACGTCCAGCAGCACCAGTTCGGAAAACAGATGGCTCTGCATCAGGGCAAAGGCCGTGGCGGAGCCTACAAAACCGCAGCCGACGATGGCAGCTTTGCGGGGATTGACGATGGTCTTTTTCATCATATACACCTCTCTATGTTCCGTGGATCACTCCACGGCCTGTGCTTTTTGCAGCTTTCCTTGTGTTGTCTAAATCATATATGATTTTAGGTATTTTGTCTGTTGCTACTGCAACAAAACCGCAAATTTCTTTGGGCGCTGGGCTCTATTCGTTCCTCACGTCTTAAGATTCGTAAAGACTCCGCTTTTTTCGCGGGCCGGACTTTCCCAATCCGCCTTCCTCTGTTACAATGGGAGCACAATACAGCACGAGGAGGCGCTGTCCATGACACCTATAATTCTCATTGCCGAGGACGACGCGGATATCCGGGGCCTGCTGCGGCTCTATCTGGAGGGCGAAGGCTTTCGGGTTCTGGAGGCGGACGACGGCAGCAAGGCGCTGGAGCTGGCCCGAACCCACAGCCCTGACATGGCCATTCTGGATATCATGATGCCCGGCCTCAATGGGTTTGAACTGACTCGCGCCCTGCGCCAGTACAGCCAGCTGCCCATTTTGATCCTGTCCGCCAAAAGCCAGGACAATGACAAGATCCTGGGCCTGAATCTGGGAGCCGACGACTACATCGCCAAGCCCTTTAACCCGGTGGAGATCGTGGCCCGGGTAAAGGCCCAGCTGCGCCGGGCAGGCCGGACAGGTCAGGATGTGCTCACGGTCCGGGATCTGGCGCTGGATACCGTTACCTGCCAGCTGTCCAAACGGGGCGTCCCCGTGGCTCTCACCCCCATGGAATATAAGATCCTGGCCCTGCTCATGCGCTCCCCCGGCCGGATCTTCACCAAGATCCAGCTGTATGAGGGGGCGGTGGGCCCCTACTTTGAGGGGGACGACAACACCATGATGGTCCACATCTCCAAACTGCGGGACAAGCTGGAGGACGACCCGAAGGACCCCCGCTATATCATTACCGTGAGAGGATTGGGGTATAAGCTTGAAAAATAAACCGGTTCCCGGCAGCCTGTTCGGCCTGCTGGTACGCAATTACCTGCTGTTTACCCTCACCCTGCTGGTCATTGTGGGCGGGATCTTTTCTCTGTGGGATCAGTGGCTGACCCGGCTCTATCAACCGGCGGACTGGGCCGGTCTGATGGCCGACAGCGCCTTGTTATCCGGCAATTACCAGAGCCTGACCCGCTATACCGGCGACACAGGCAGCGCCTTTGCCGTCTATGACGGGGATGGTCTGCTGGTCTACTCCTCCGATCTCGGGTTTGACCCGCTCTGCACTCCCAGTGAACTGGACTGCGTCCAGCTCTGGGATGCAGATGCCGCCGTTACCACCTTTGCGTTGTCCAACGCGAACAAAGAATCCCGCTATCTGGTGATCCGTCAGTCCATGAGCGACGGATCGGTGGACACCATGGTGCTGAATGGCTCCTATGAGGTCATATTTGGCGGCCTGAAGGAGGGCAAGACCGTCTATACGCCCCAGGAATTTCTCTACCTGTCCGGCAAGCGGTTTTCCGACGCCTTTCTTACCCGTGGTGTCTTTGTCAATCAGGACAACGAGCCCATGACCGTTCTGCTGCGTGAGGCGGTGATCAGCGACGCCGATTACATGAAACGCTATCAGGATTCCTGGAAGGTTTGGCTCCTCTTTATCCCCCTGTTCCTGCTCAGCGCAGGGCTCTTCATCTGGTGGCTCAGCCGCCGGATCGGCCGGCCTCTGCGCAGGCTCAACGACGCGGTGGTCTCCCAGTCCGAGGGCCGGATGGTCCGGGTGGGGGACTGCGGCGGAACCCGGGAGATCCGGCGTATTGGGGAGAGCTTTGACCGTTTTTCCGACCGGCTGGCCGAGAGTGAAGCGGAGCGCCAGCGGCTGGATCAGGGCAGGCAGAAGCTGATTGCCGACATCTCCCACGACCTCAAAACTCCCATCACCGTCATTGCCGGCTACATTGACGCCATCTGCGACGGCAAGGTGCCCCCCGAGGAGCAGGAGCGCTATCTGCGGGCCATTCAGGGGAAGGCGGCCGCCCTCACTGAGCTGGTGGACGCCTTCCATGAATACAGCAAGGTGGAGCATCCGGAGTTTGTGCTCCACACCGAGCCCACCGACCTGTGCGAATTTCTGCGGGCCTATCTGGCAGACAAATATGACGAGATCGATCTGGCGGGCTTCGGGCTGGACATTGATCTGCCCGACCGGGCCCTGCGCTGCCAGTTGGACCCCCTGCAATTCCGCCGGGTGCTGGATAATCTGCTGTCCAACGCTCTGCGCCACAACCGGCTGGGCACCATGCTCTTCTTCCGGCTGACCGAGACCGAGGGCAAGGCTCTGCTCACTGTGGCGGACAACGGCGCAGGGATTCCCCCGCAGCGGATGAAATCTATTTTTGAGCCCTTTGTGGTGGGCAGCGATGCCCGTTCCGGCCAGGGCAGCGGCCTGGGCCTGTCCATCACCCGCCGTATCATGGAGCTGCACGGCGGCTCTATTACCCTCTCTACCCGTCCTGCCGCCGGGAAGGGCACCGAATTTCTCCTCACCCTTCCCCTGTGGCAGCCGCCCACCTCCACCTAATTTTTGACGCTCTGGACTGGAAACAGTCCGGAGCGTCTTTTTTCTTTCTCCTACCTTTACAAATCTTAAACAAACCCACACGAGGGATAAAGAGTGGTCGGGTATACTCCCATTCAGAAAGGGGGCAACACCTATGAATGGGCCTGATTTGCGCAGCCGCCCCATCATTGAAGTGAAAAATGTCCGCAAAGAGTACCCCATCGGCGACGAGACGGTGGTGGCACTCAAGCGCATCAATTTAAGCGTGTCCCGTGGGGAGATCTGCTGCATCTTCGGCACCTCCGGCTCGGGCAAAAGTACCCTCCTCAACCAGCTGGCCGGTATGGAGAAGCCCACCCGTGGGGAGGTCCTCATCGGCGGGGTACCCATCTCCCGGCTGAACGAGAACCAGCTGGCAGCCTTCCGGCAGCAGCATCTGGGCTTTGTGTTCCAATCCTACAACCTGCTGCCCAATCTGACCGCCACAGAAAATGTGGCCCTCCCCCTGATGTTCCGGGGGGTACCCAAAGCCCAGCGGGAGGCCGCCGCCCGCAAGCTACTCACCCGGGTAGGGCTGGCCCACCGGCTGGACCACTTTCCCCGCCAAATGTCGGGCGGTCAGCAGCAGCGTGCGGGCATCGCCCGGGCCTTTATTGCCCGGCCCGACGTGGTCTTTGCCGACGAGCCCACCGGCAACCTGGACTCCAAAACCACGGTAGAGATCATGAACATGATCTGCACCTTTGCCCGTGACTACCACCAGACCATCATTCTGGTCACCCACGATCCGGAAATGGCGGCCTACGCCAATCGGATCGTCACCCTCATCGACGGCGAGATCGTCAGCAACAAAGTCAATCCAAAGGAGAGATCTTCCCATGAAACATAACCTATTCCGCACCGGCGTTTCTCTGCTCCTGCTGCTGGCCATGCTGGCGGCGACACTGCCCGCAGTCTTTGCCGCCGAGGGCAGCAATCTGTACATCACCGGCTACCAGGTCACCGATTCCTCCGGCCGCTCGGTGGGCAGCATCAGCAAAGGCAATACGGTCAACATCACCGTGTCCGTCAAGGATACCGGCGACGGCACCGGGGCCGGCGATCCCAAAACCCTGGACATTACAAAGCTGGACGACAGCTTTACCGGCGGCTCCCTCTCGGTGGAAAAGACCTCCTCTGACTCCGCCCCTCTGGTCTATGCCGTCCGGCTCACCGGCCTGACTTACAAGGGAGTTGGCCAAAGTCTGAAGCTCCAGGTGGGTACCGCTGGCGATGCCAGTTCCTATCAGACGCTGGAGGTTACCATTACCGAAGCGGTGGTATATGAAGCGCCCACCAATGTTCCAGAGCCTCCCTCCGCGCCAGATCCCGCCCCCCCCCCCAAGGTGCTGGTCTCCCGCCGCGAGCTGGCGCAGCCCAGTGCATCCGGGCCGGAGGTCACGCAGAGGGTCCCC
>NZ_NFHC01000023.1:0-61854 GCF_002161245.1 Flavonifractor sp. An9 | reverse complement strand
GGGCTCGGCGGAGGGCGTCACCACCGGGGTGGGCGTGGCGGCGGCCTGTTCCCCACTCTGTCCGGCGCAGCCGGTACACAGCAGCGCCGCCATCAGCGCCAGGCAGCACAGTCGTCTCACTGCCGCCACCCCATCTCCCGCTCGTAGGCCAGGATGGTCTCCAGGTTGGCCTGCTCGTAGGCATTGAATACGCTGGTGTCAAAGGTGGAGGCGTTGAGCCCCTCCACCGGGGTGTACCAGTTCTGGCGGTCAAAATAGTCCTGGATCTCCTGGCTGGAGAACTGATAGCCATACCGGGCATAGATCTCGTTGCGGATCAGGCTTACCTCCTCCTTGGTGAAGGGGGCCAGATCGCTCTTATCGATGTACTGGCTGTCGGTGGGCAGCAGATAGTCGCCGTCCATGGTGTCCGGATCGTCGTCGTCCCGGCTGCCCAGCAGCTCCAGCCAGATGTCACCCCAGCCCGCCGATGCGGCCTGGCTGTAGGTGATGCCGTAGTAGGTCCACTCCCGCAGGCCGTCGTCGTACCAGTAGGCCTCATAGGGGGAAGATCCGTCGGAGCTGCCGTTGACATAGAGGTTCATCCACTCATCCAGCCAGCCCTGCTCCCAGGCCTCCCGGAAGGTGGTTCCATTGATCCGGCTAGTGAGCAGCTGGTCCATATCCAGCTGAATGGGATAGCTGCTCTGCTCCTGATCGGGGGTCTGGGTGGGCTTGCCGTCCTCCTCCGGCGGCTCACTCTCAATGGGCTGCGTCTCCATGACGTCGGAGGGGCTGGGGCTGGCCTCAGCATCGGAAGAAGTGGGCTTCAGAATGCCCATAGCCATCACCAGGACCACAATCGCGCCGATCACCAGCACACACAGAATCACCGCCAGGGCAATGTAGCCCCCCTTCCGGCGGGGCGGCTCCTGCTCCGGCCCGGCCATCTCTACAGAGGGCTGCCGGGGCGGCCCCTTGGGCGGCTCGTACCTGGGAGGCTCCACGGGAGCCTGTGGGGCGGGCTGAGCAGGCTGGGGCGGACGGTTCTCGGGCTTGGTGGTGGGCTTGCCGCATTTGTTGCAGAAGGCGGCGGTATCCGCCAGCTCCGCCCCGCAGTATTTACAAAACATGGCGCAGAACCTCCTTCCTCTCAGGCCGGCTCACAGGGTATCCACCTGATAGCCCAGGGTACGGCTCTCGCCGGGGGCCAGGGTGATGCAGAATGCCTTGTCACCCAGCTCCGGGCCCTCTCCCGCCTCGGCGGACATTCCGTGCCAGGGCTCGATGCACACATAGGGCGCCGCCTTGCCCGGCATGGACCACAGAGCCAGCAGCGGGAAGTCGTGGAAGCGCACCCGCACGCCCTTGCCGGACTTTTTGCTGTGCAGCTCCACCTGCCGGGACTTGAGGCCCCGGAAAATCAGGGTATCCATCTCGTCAAAGTATTTGTAGTCCAGAGGCAGCACGTCGGTGTCCTCCAGACAGGGCCGGGTACGGTTCAGGTCCACCCCGTTGGCGTCGGGCACCAGGGTGGGACAGGTCTCTTTCTGCTCAAAGCGCACCTCGTAGTCGGTAAAGGCCTCCCCCTCCTCCAGGGGGCAGCGGAAGCCGGTGTGGGCCCCCAGGCAGAAGGGCATGGGCTTGTCCCCGGTGTTGGTCACCGTCACAGAGGTGGTAAAGCCGGTGTCGGTGAGCTGCTGGCGCACCACCAGCCGGAAGGGATAGGGATAGACCGCCAGAGTGTCGCCGCTCTCCCGCAGCTCCAGCTCCGCCCAGTCCTCCCCCTGCCCGGCCACCGCAAACTCGCTGGTGCGGGCAAAGCCGTGGCGGTTCATGGAGACCTCTTTCCCCTCAATGTGGACCTTGCCGTCCTTCAGGCCGCCCACAATGGGGAACAACAGGGGATTGCGCCCCGGCCAGTAGGCCGGATCTCCCGTCCAGATATATTCCAGGCCGTTTTCGTCCCGATAGGACACCAGCTCGCCGCCGTGAGTGGCCACCCTTGCGGTCCGCCCGCCCCGTTTCAGTTCCAGTTCCATCACATACGCCTCCTTGTGTTGCTACCTGCATTATACCGGCCCTTTTCCTCCAATGCAAGGCCGCGGTGTTTGACATATGGCCGGTTCGGGGATAAAATAGGAGAGACTTTATAATAGGAAGGAGCAGCCACTATGCTGTTTGCCCCATATGAGCGGTTCCATTATGTCCGTTCCCCTCTGGTGGAGGTCATCTGTCAGCTTCGCTTCCCCACCATTCTGTCCATCGGCGCCAATGAGCCCGCCGCCTTCCAGGAGGCCATCCGGAAGGACTTCCCCAAGTATATGACCCGGCAGGAGCAGCTGCCCCCCAAGGTGGTGAAGAAGGGCAACGCCACCGCCCTGGAGCCTCAGAAGCCCATCATCAACTACCACTTCATCTCGGAGGACGGCCGTTGGAAGATCAACCTGACCCAGAACTTTATCGCCCTGTCCACCCTGTCCTATCAGCGGTGGGAGGACTTTGCCATCCGGCTGGACCAGGCTCTGGCCCAGTTCATCCAGATCTATCAGCCCGCCTACTTTGAGCGCATCGGCCTGCGGTACGTCAACGCGGTGTCCCGGAAGGCCCTGGGCCTGGAGGACCAGCTGTGGGACGATCTGATCCAGAGCCAGTATCTGGGCATCCTGGGCGAGCCCGACGTGGAGGAGAGCGAGATCGTCAAGTGCGCCTTGGATGTGGAGACCCCCCTGGTGGGCGGCTACCGCATGAAGCTCCATGCCGGTCCCGGCCTGGTGGGGGCCAACAATCCCCAGAACGCCAACCAGCCCAAGGAGACCCGGTTCATTCTGGACGGGGACTTCTCCGCTGCCGGTCAGGTCAATGCCGACGCCGTGCCTGAGAAGCTGGAGAAAATGCACCGCTTCGCCGTCTGCCTCTTCCGGGGCGCCGTGACCAACACCCTCCACGAGGCCATGGGCCCCACCCCCGTCGCCGAATGACCGGGGAGATGACCATCCGTCCCGCCCGCCGGGAGGAGCTGGAGGAGATCTGGGCCATGGTGGGCCGGGCGGTGGTCCACATGAATCAGCTGGGCAACCCCCAGTGGGGGGAGGACTACCCCACCCGGGACTTCTACGCCGGGGACATGAACCGGGGGGAGCTCTACGCCGCCTTCCTCGGCGGCAAGTTGGCCGGTGTGGCCTGCGTCAACACCAGCGAATCTCCCGAGTACGATCCCCTGCCCTGGACCACCAGCCGCCCCGCCGTGGTGATCCACCGCATGGCCATTGATCCTACCTTCCAGCGTCATGGGGTGGGCTCCGCCCTCTTCGCCTTTGCCGAGGAGGAAGCCCGCCGCCGGGGCATTGCCGCCATGCGCATCGACACCTATTCCCTCAATGACCGGATGCAGGCTCTGATCCGCAAGATGGGCTTTTCCAAGGTGGGGGAGATCCACCTTCACGGCCGACCCCTCACCTACCCCTGCTTTGAGAAGGATCTGCATCAGGAGGAACAGCCATGAAAAAACTGCTGCTGGTGGTGGACTACCAGAAGGACTTTGTGGACGGCGCCCTGGGCTTTGCCGGGGCGGAAACCCTGGACGGCCCCATTGCGCAGAAAATTGCCGCCTATTACGCCGCCGGTGACGACGTGGCCTTTACCCTGGACACCCACCAGGAAAACTACCTGGACACCCAGGAGGGGCGGAAGCTGCCGGTGCCCCACTGTCTGATGAATTCGGAGGGCTGGCAGCTCTACGGCAAAACCGGACAGGCCATAGACAGGAGCCGGGACATGGTGGTATGCAAGCCCGCCTTCCCCTCCCTGTGGCTGGGCAACTGGCTCAAAAGCCAGGGGTATGACCGCATTGAGCTGGTGGGGCTGGTGTCCTACCTGTGCGTGCTGTCCAACGCCATTATGGCCAAGGCCGCCCTGCCCGAGGCGGAGCTGGTGGTGGACGCCGCCTGCACTGCCGGTCCCGACCCCGTCCTCCACCACAACGTGCTGGACCTGATGGAGGCCCTGCAGATCACGGTCATCAACCGGGAGGTTACAACACCATGAAGGAACATATGAACTACACCCTGCTCTGTGATTTCTACGAGCTCTCTCCCAGGTGAATGTCCCATTCACCTGGGGTCCCAATCCCATTTAATATGCGGGCGGCGAAACTGAATTCCGCCGCCCTGCGCCGCTTACCGCGGCGCCCCGCCTTGCGGGGCCCCATGGTGAGCCATAAACCGGGAGGTTTGAACGCCATGAAGCAACACATGAATTACACCCTGCTCTGTGACTTTTACGAGCTCACCATGGGCAACGGCTATTTCCAGACGCCGGGCTACACCGAGCAGATCTGCTATTTCGACGTCTTTTTCCGCAACGTACCCGACGGGGGCGGCTTCGCCATTGCCGCCGGGCTGGAGCAGGTCATCGACTATGTGGAGCGGCTCCACTTCGATGAGGAGGACATTGCCTACCTGCGGGGCAAGGGCTGCTTCTGCGAGGGCTTTTTGGAGTATCTGAAGAACTTCAAGTTCACCGGCGACATCTGGGCGGTGCCCGAGGGCACCCCCATCTTCCCCCGGGAGCCCTTCCTCACCGTCCGGGCCCCCGCCATTGAGGCTCAGTTTATTGAGACCTTCCTGCTGCTCACCCTGAACCACCAGTCCCTCATCGCCACCAAGACCAACCGCATTGTGCGGGCGGCGGACGGGCGGCCGGTGAGCGAGTTCGGCTCCCGCCGAGCCCAGGGTCCCGACGCCGCCATTCTGGGCGCCCGGGCCTCCTATATCGCCGGCTGCGCAGGCACCGCCTGCACCCTGGCCGACGAGGTGTACGGCTCCCCCGCTGGCGGCACCATGGCCCACTCCTGGGTCCAGATGTTCCCCGACGAGTATACCGCCTTTAAGACCTACTGCCAGCTCTACCCCCACTCCGCCACCCTGCTGGTGGACACCTACAACGTGCTGAAGTCCGGCGTGCCCAACGCCATCCGCGCCTTCAAGGAAGTGCTGCTCCCCCAGGGCATCACCAACTGCGCCATCCGGCTGGACTCGGGCGATTTGACCTATCTGTCCCGGAAGGCCCGGCGGATGCTGGACGCGGCGGGGCTCACCGAGTGCAAGATCGTGGCCTCCAACTCCCTGGACGAGTATATCATCCGGGACCTGCTGCTCCAGGGGGCCCAGATCGACTCCTTCGGCGTGGGCGAGCGGCTCATCACCTCCAAGAGCGAGCCGGTGTTCGGCGGCGTGTACAAGCTGGCCGCCATCGAGGACAAAGAGGGGAATATTATCCCCAAGATCAAAATCAGCGCCAACCCGGACAAGATCACCAACCCCGGCTTCAAGAAAGTGTACCGCCTCTTCGACAACGAGACGGGGAAGGCCTTTGCCGATCTCATCACTCTGTGGGACGAGACGGTGGACGAGAGCAAGCCCCTGGAGCTCTTCGACCCGGACGCCACCTGGAAGCGCAGCGTGTTCACCAACTTTACCGCCAAGGAGCTGCTGGTGCCGGTGTTCCAGGGCGGCAAGCGGGTGTACGACTCCCCTCCCATCGCCGAGATGCGGGCCTGGTGCGCCGGGCAGATCGACCTGCTGTGGGACGAGGTAAAGCGGTTTGAGAATCCCCACAACTACTATGTGGACCTGTCCCAGAAGCTGTGGGATCTGAAGCAGAGCCTGCTGACCCGGGAAGGGAAATAAATAAACAGGACTGCCGCAAACTGTGCGGCAGTCCTGTTTTTTGTCTTATTCCAGATCCAGCTCCACCGGGCAGTGGTCGCTGCCGGTGACGTCGGCGTGGATGATCTGGTCCTTCACCCGGGGCAGCAGACGCTCCGACACGATGAAGTAGTCGATGCGCCACCCGGCGTTGTTCTTCCGGGCGTTGAAGCGGTAGCTCCACCAGGTATAGGCCCCGGTCTTGTCCGGATAGAGGGCCCGGAAGCTGTCGGCAAAGCCGCTGCCCAGCAGGACGGTCATTTTCTCCCGCTCCTGGTCGGAGAAGCCTGCGTTGCCCCGGTTGGTCCTGGGGTTCTTCAGGTCGATCTCCTCATGGGCCACGTTCAAATCGCCGCACAGCACCACTGGCTTTTTCTGGTCCAGAGCCATCAGGTAGGCGCGGAAATCGTCCTCCCACTGCATCCGGTAGTCGATGCGGGCCAGCCCCTCCTTGGCGTTGGGGGTGTAACAGCACACCAGATAGAAGTCCTCATACTCCGCCGTGATCACCCGGCCCTCGGTGTCGTGCTCCGGGATGCCCAGGCCGTAAGTCACGGCCAGAGGCTCGGTTTTGGTGATGAGGGCGGTGCCGGAGTAGCCTTTCTTCTCGGCGCTGTTCCAGTAGATGTGGTAGCCCGGCAGGTCCAGCTCGATCTGGTGGGGCTGGAGCTTGGTCTCCTGGAGGCAGACGGCGTCGGCGTCCATCTCCTTGAAGAAGTCCAGAAAGCCCTTGCCCAGGCAGGCCCGCAGGCCGTTGACGTTCCAGGTGATCAGCTTCATTCCCAGTCCTCCGCCTTCCATTTCATGGGTTTTCCGTCGCTGTCCAGCAGCGGGGTAATACCGCCGGCATATCCGTCGTGCATCTCCAGGTAGAGCATACCGGTCTTGGTATCCAGCAGAACCCGGGTGGCATCGGCCACACCCTGGGTGTAGATCACCTGAAAGCGCTTATCCTTTCCCATAGACACGCTCCTTTATTCCTTTCGCATCTCACCCTCCAGATGGGGGAGGAATTTCAGCATAATAGGCAGATAGGTAGCCACAAAGACGGCCACTGCCCCCAGTGCAGCCCACTTCCGTACCCGTTTGGGAGCGGCCAGGCCCAGCATGACCCCGGCGGCGCACAGGCACAGCTTCACCAGGGCCAGGTCCTTCCAGTTCATTTTGGCGATATAGGCATCGGCGGCAGAAAACAGTCTTTTCATAAGATTCCCTCCAGCCGCAGCAGCCATTCCTTCAATTCCAGCCCGCCCCCGTAGCCGGTAAGGGTCCCGTTGGCCCCCACCACCCGGTGGCAGGGCAAAAGGATGGGCAGGGGATTGCGGTGGTTGGCCTGGCCCACCGCCCGGCTCCCCTTGGGACGGCCCACCCGGCGGGCCAGCTCCCCATAGGTGATGGTCTGCCCGTAGGGGATGTCCGCCAGGGCGGACCACACCTTGTGCTGAAAGGGAGTACCCCGGAGGGCAAGGGGCAGATCGAAGTCCCGCCGCTCCCCCGCCAGATAGGCCAGCAGCTCCTCCTTGCCTCGGGAGAGCAGGGGCGTCTCCTCCCCCACCGGAGACATGGGGGAATTGGGCAAATACAGGGCGGTAAGCCCGCCCCCGTCCTCCTCCAGGGCCATGGGCCCCACGGGGGTATCAAAGACCACCCGGTTCATCTCAGTACCGCCGCACCACGGCGGTGACCTTGCCCAGGATGGCGCATCCTTCGCCGTCGATGGGCTCGTAGTCCGGGTTCTCGGGCATGAGCCACACATGGCCGTCCTTCCGGCGGAGGGTCTTCACCGTAGCCTCGTCCTCAAAGAGGGCCACCACGATCTCCCCGCTGTGGGCGTCGGCCTGCTGGTGGACGATCACCAGGTCCCCGGGCAGGATACCGGCATACTTCATGGACTCCCCCCGCACCTTCAGGGCAAAATACTCCCCGGGCCGCCCGCCGGTGTCAAACGTCAGATAGTCCTCGATGCACTCCTGGGCCAGGATGGGCGACCCGGCGGCCACGCTGCCCACCACCGGTACCTTGTCCTCCGGGACTGCCGGAGTCTCCGGCTGGGCCACGGTGATGGAGCGGGTCTTACCCTCCGCCTTGGTGATGAGGCCCGCCGACTCCAGCCCCTTCAGGTGGAAGTGGACGGTGGAGGGGGATTTCAGCCCTACATAGGCCCCGATCTCCCGGACGGAGGGGGGATAGCCGTGCTCCGCCGAAAAGGAAATAATATAATCGTAAATCTGCTGCTGCTTGGGCGAGAGCGTTTTCATGGCAGACCCTCCTTTGGTCAGTTTTATCCGACCTCAGTATACCATAATCCCCTCAATATTGCAAACATTTGTTCTAAATTTGCTCAAAATTCTCCCCGGACAGGTGCACCGACAGCCGCAGCAGGTACTGGTCGTAGCCCTTGCCCGCCAGCTCGTCCAGCAGCACATCCTCCCAGAACAGCTCTCCCAGGGTCATTCCGCAGGTCTGGGCCCAGTCCAGCAGCCGCTGGTAGCCCTCCCGCACGGTGTCGAAGCTGCCGGCGTGGAAGTAGGTCAAATAGCGTCCCGCCGGGGCGGTGAGCATCTGCACCCCTCGGATTGGTCTGTCCACCTGGGTATAGCAGTAGGTATAACCCTCCCAGTCTCCCCGCCGGGTAGCCTCCACCGGCAGGATGGCCCCCAGGGCGTAGGGGCTGGCCACCTGATGGGCCTCGCAGTATTCCAGGTGGCGGGCCAGAATGCGGGCATATTTGCCCGCGTCGGTAATGCCGGGGGCGGCGGTGGCCACATACCACCGCTGGGGCCACTCCTCCAACCTTACCTCGCCGGGCTGGACGGCCAGAGCCTGCCGGGTCAGCTCTGCTTTCCGCCGGATCAGGGTCCGCAGCCGCCGCAGCCGGGACAGCTTCTCGGTCAGGGCGGCCTCCTCCTCCTTCAGCAGTTCCAGCAGGGTCTCCGGGCTGCGCCGGTCCAGGTAGGCCTTGATGTCGGACAGGGGCATCCCCAGTTCCTTGAGGCTGGAAATGACCTGGAACACCTCGATCTGCGCGGGAGCATAGTAGCGGTAACCGTTCTCCCCCCGGATGGCGGGAGAGAAGATGCCGGTCTCATCGTAGTGAAACAGGGTGTGCTTGGTGACGCCGCACAGGGCCGCAAACTCCCCGGTGGTAAAGCGCATCTCTGTTTGATCCATGGCGCAAACCTCCCTCTTGACTATCGGGTTACCCGATAGCTTATCATGTTCAATGCTGTTTGTAAATGCTTTAGAAAAAAGGAGGCACAGGCTATGAAAAACCGGTTGGATCAGGACTTTACCCTGGGCGGACTGCTCCGCTTTGCCCTGCCCACCACCATCATGATGCTGGTGACCTCCCTGTACACCATTGTGGACGGGGTGCTCACCTCCCGGCTGGTGGGAGAGAACGCCCTGGCCGCCATCAACATCGCCTATCCCGCTGTCAGCATTGTGCTGGCGGTGGGTATTATGCTGGGTACCGGCGGCAGCGCCGTGGTATCCCACCGGATGGGCGCGGGGGACCTGGAAGGCGCCCGCCGCACCTTTGGTTTTCTGACCCTGGCGGCGGTATGCGCCGGAGTGATATTCGCCCTGCTGGCCGTTTTTGGGGCGGAGCCTCTGGCCCGGCTGCTGGGGGCCAGCGATCTGCTGCTGGCGGACGCCGCCTGCTATCTGCGGATTCTGCTGATGTTTGCCCCCATGGCCATGCTCCAACTGCTCTTTGAGAGCTTTTTTGTGGCGGCGGGCAAGCCCGGCCTGGGGCTGTGGCTCACCATCGCCGCCGGCGTCACCAACGGCGTGCTGGACTGGCTGTACATGGGGCCTCTGGGCATGGGCATCGCCGGGGCCGCCGTGGCCACCGTCACCGGCTACTGCATTCCGGCGGTGTGCGGCGTGCTCTTCTTCCTCACCCGGAAGGAGGGGCTGCGCTTCTCCCGCCCCCGGCCCAACTGGCGGCTGCTGGGCAAGGCCTGCTTTAACGGCTCTTCCGAGATGGTAACCAACCTGTCCACCGCCGTCACCACCTTTTTCTTCAACGCCATCATGATGGAACTGCTGGGAGAGCCCGGCGTATCCGCCATCACCATCGTGCTCTACGCCCAGTTCCTGCTGGTGGCCCTGTTCCTGGGCTTCTCCATGGGCGTAGCCCCGGTGTTCAGCTTCAACCAGGGTGCGGAGCGGTATGACCGGCTGCGCTCCACCTTCCGCCACTGTTCCCGGTTCATCCTGTGCACCGCCGTGGGCATCCTGGCCGCCGCCCTGCTGCTGGCCCCGGTCATCGTGGGGGTGTTCTCCCCTGCCGGTACCCAGGTCAATGCCCTGGCCCTGGAGGGTTTCCACCTCTTTGCTCCCTCCTTCCTCTTCGCCGGGGTAAACATCTTTGCCTCCGCCCTCTTCACCGCTCTGTCCGACGGGCGGACCTCCGCCATTATCTCCTTCGCCCGCACCTTCGGCTTCCTCATGGCCGGGCTGCTCCTGCTGCCCCGGATCATCGGGGTCACCGGCGTGTGGATCGCGGTGCCGGTGGCAGAGGCTGTCTCCTGCCTGCTGTCCATCGGTTTTCTGTGGCACTACCGGACCAAATTCGGCTACGGGGCCATCCAAGCCTGACAACAAAGGCCGCCCAATCGGGCGGCCTTTGTTTCTGTCGTTTAGCGGTCCCACTTCTCGATGAGGGCCCGCAGCTGATCGGCAAACTTGCCCAGGTCCTTGTTGGTGCCGCCCTTGTTGTGGGAGATGACCTCCATCAGCTTGCGGCCCACTTCCTCCAGCCGCTGGTAGGCGGGGGAGGCGCCGGGGGCGGCTGCGGGCTTCTGCTCTGGCGGCAGGCCAGGCGCCAGCATCTTGTTGGACAGCAGGTCGTAGACCTCCTCATAGTTGGGGGCGTGGGCGGCCAGCCCCATCTGGCGCAGGGTGTTGGCGTAGATCTCGGTGACCTCCGCGTCGCCGTGGACCACAAAGACCTGCCGGGGCTTGGGATTGTAGCTCTCGATCCACCGCAGCAGGCCGTCCCTGTCGGCGTGGGAGGACAGGCCGTGGAAGTTGACGATCTTGGCTCGGACGGCGATCTCCTCACCGAAGAGCTTCACCGACGTAACCCCGTTGATGAGCCGCCGGCCCAGGCTGCCCTCGGCCTGGAAACCCACAAAGACCACGGTACACTCGGGCCGCCAGAGATTGTGTTTCAGATGGTGCCGGATGCGGCCCGCGTCGCACATACCGGAAGCGGAGATGATGACCCGGGGGGTCTTGTCCTGATTAAGGGCCCGGGACTCCTCGCTGGATTCGGTGATGGTGAGGCCGGGGAACTGGAACAAGGCGCCCCCCTTCAGGGCGGCGATGGCCTCTTCGTCCAGATAGCCGTGGAGATCGCCGGAGAAGATGCGGGTGGCCTCGCCCGCCAGGGGGGAGTCTACCACCACCTGGAAGTCGGGCACGCTCTTCACCAGCCCCTGCTCCTTCATCTCCCGCATGAAATAGAGCAGCTCCTGGGTGCGGCCCACGGCGAAGGAGGGGATGATGACGTTGCCCCCCTTGCCCAGGGTCTCGTCGATGATGGCAGCCAGGTCTCCGGTGTAATCCGGGTTCTTGTCCATGTCGTGGAGCCGGTCGCCGTAAGTACTTTCCGTCAAAACATAGTCGGCCTCCCGGATATACTCCGGGTCCCGGATAATGGGCTGGTCCCGGTTGCCGATATCGCCGGAGAATACCACCTTCCGGGTCTCCTCCCCTTCGGTGAGCCACATCTCCACACTGGCCGAGCCCAGCAGATGGCCCGCGTCCACAAAGCGCACCTTTACCCCGTCCTCGATCTGGAGGCGGGTGCCGTACTCACAGGTGACGATATGCTTGATGGCGGCCTCGGCATCGGCCACGGTATACAGGGGCTCCACCGGCTCGGCGCCGGCGCGCTTGCCCTTCTGGTTCTGCCACTGGGCGTCGCTCTCCTGGATGTGAGCCGAGTCCCGCAGCATAATGCTCAGCAACTGCCCCGTGAGACGGGTGCAGTAGATGTTGCCTTCAAAGCCCTGCTTCACCAGCAGGGGGATGCGGCCGGAGTGGTCGATGTGGGCGTGGGTAACCACCACCGCATCGATGTACCCGGCATTGAAGTCCAGCTCCTGGTTGTCCCGCTCGTCCCTGCCCTGCTGCAGGCCGCAGTCCACCAGAATCTTCTTCCCGCCGCACTCCACACAGTGGCAGCTGCCGGTCACGGCACGGGCTGCGCCGAAAAAGGTCAGTTTCATGGGGCACCTCCTTGTGCATTTTCTACAAGTGTATTGTACTCCCAAAACCCGCCGGTGTAAATAGCGGAGTGACCGGGTCGGCCCGGGATGATTTCTTTCCTTTTTTGCCGGAATCCGGTATAATACGGGGGAAAGGGCGTGAGTCAATGGAGTTTTCCCAACTCAACTACTTCCGCACCGTGGCCCGCACGGGAAATATCTCCCAGGCGGCCCGGGAGCTGTTTGTCACCCAGCCCAACCTGAGCCGCTCCATTGCCCGGCTGGAGGGGGAGCTGGGGGTCCCCCTCTTTGAGCACCGGAAGGGCAAGGTGGTGCTCAACGAATATGGCCGGATCTTTCTCTCCGGGGTGGAGAACGCCTTCGGGGAGCTGAACGCCTGCATCCAGACGGTACAGCGGTTATATGAAAACAACCAGAATATCCTCTCTCTGGGCTGCTCCATCGACGGCTTTCTCCCCGACATCCTCCAGCCCTTCTCCCGGGCCCACCCGGAGATCGGCATCCGCCAGTACCAGGGGGACGCCTCCCGGCTGGCCCAGCAGCTGGTGGAGCGCACCCTCACCCTGGCGGTCACCCCCTACCCGCTCAACCACAATCTGCTTACCTTCCGCCTGCTGGGGGAGATGGACTACGGCCTGTTTGTCCACCGGGACCACCCCCTGGCAACGCAAGCCATGGTGGAGCTGAAGGCCCTGGCCGGTCAGCCTCTGATCTGCGACGCCTCCCGGCTGGACGCCAAGACCCTCCGCTCCGCCTGCCGGGCCCGGGGCTTTGAGCCCACCCTGGCCTACGAGGTGGAGAGCACCAACCTGGTCTACCGCCTGCTGGAGCAAAAAGCCGGGGTGGCTCTGATGCCGGTGTCCCAGATGCTGCGGCTGCGGGCTCTCTTCCCCCACAGCCCTATCCTAGTTATTCCTCTGGAGGAAGGGATTCCCCCCGCCAGCCTGGGGGTATCCTACCACAAAGGCTATCCCCTCACTGATGCGGCCAACGCCTTCATCCAGTTTGCCACCGACTGGCTGGTGCAGGAGAAGGTTCGGATGACTGCCGCAGGTATAACTTCAAGAGCATAATACTGCGCCGCAAGGGGCATTTTGAAAGTCCCCTCTGTTCCGCTATACTAAAGGTATCACAGCGGAACAGAGGGGACTTTCTCTATACCTATTTTGTATGACTCAGGTCTGTTCTGATTAACGGCGGTAGGGCCGCCCACAACATAGGAAGGATGAACATCAGCATGAAACGTCTGGAAGGAAAAGTCGCTATTATTACCGGCGCCAACGCCGGTATCGGCAAGGCTACCGCAGCGCTCTTTGCCCGGGAGGGCGCCAACCTGGTTCTGGCTGCCCGCCGGCTGGACAAGCTGAAGGAAGTGGAGGAGTACGCCGCCTCTCTGGGTGTGAAGGCCATCTCCGTGTCCACCGACGTCAGCGTGTCCGCCGACTGCCGCCGTCTGGTGGAGACCTGCGTGGAGACCTTCGGCCGGGTGGATATTCTGGTGAACAACGCCGGTATCGACGACAAGAATATGTCCATCACCAACTGCGGCGAGGAGCTGTGGAACAAGGTCATCGCCGTGGATCAGACCTCTGTGTACTACATGATGCGTGAGGCTCTGCGGTACATGGCTCCCGCCGGTTCCGGTTCCATTGTCAACATCTCCTCCATCGGCGCCACCCGCTCCAACGCCGGTGTGTCCTACACCGCCGCCAAGATGGCCGTCATCGGCATGACCAAGAACGTGGCCATCCAGTTTGCTGGCAAGGGCATCCGGGTCAACGCCGTCTGCCCCGGCCCCACCCAGACCGACATCTTTGATCCCGCCAATCTGGCCACCTTCGACAACGAGTTCTGCCACCTGTGCGGCAAGCACTTTGACGGCTCCCTGCCCCGCACCCAGCCCGAGGATCAGGCCAACGCCATTCTCTTCTTCGCCAGCGACGAGTCCAAGGCCATCAACGGCGAGACCCTGGTGGTGGACTACGGCGCCACCATCTGATTCCATACAACACATTCCCTACAGCACAAAGAAGCCCGGCTCCCTTTGGGAGCCGGGCTTCTTTTATATGGTTTGGGGATCAGACAAATACACTCATCATATCCACCGTCAGCTTCTGGAAGGTAACGGCCTTGGCGGAGGCCCGAAGCATGAGGGTCGAGATCTCCTTATATGCCTCGGTCACATTGTCCTCCGTAATGGTGATGTCGTCCAGCTGACCCAGCACATCATAGAGTTCTTTGACGTATTCCTGCAGGGTGCTGCCGTCCGTCAGGGTGACATCGGGCAGATCATCCAGCAGATCCATGGCGTACTTGACGTTGCGGGCGGCAGACTGGGCGTAGCTGATCGTCTGCTTCAGACAGAGCACCTGGTAGGCAGGCACTCTGTTATCCATAAAGGTATTCATGACCTTCGTGCCGTTGTTGAGGGTCTTGCTGATGGTACTGGCGTACTCATTCAGGTTTTTGACGTCGGTATAGGTGATCTTGCGGTCGCCGTCATCGTCCCCGGTATCGGTGTCGGTGTCGGGATCAGGATCGGTGGTGCTGCCGCCGCCTTCCCAGGCGCCGCTGGAGCCGCCGCCCAGGGTGATGGTATAGTAGTCCCGGTTGCCCTGCTCGTCAAGGATTCGGAAGTCGCCCCCCACTGTAGTGATGGAAGCGGGAGCCGGGCCGCTGTAATCCCGCACGCTGATGTTGACATATCCGGTGGAGTGCGGCAAAACAGGGTCGGACATAATGGTGTTGTTGTAGCTGCGCCCGTCCACGATGAGGGTCTCGTTCTGGATCTCTATTGTAATGTCTGTCTTGTTGCGCACCAGCAGATAGACCTCGATCTCGCTGTTGTCGCTGCTGTAGGGGTAGCGCTCGGCATAGCCGTAGTAGAATTCCACGTTGTCATCGCTGTACAGCTTTTCCTTGTCGCTGACCGTGGGGATGGTGTTGTCGGTCTTGTTGGTGTACAGATTGGTGGCATCAAAGCGGATGTTAATGATATCGAAGTCGCCGATCACGCCGCCGGGGATGATGTGGAACTGGCCGCCCACCGTCTCCACGCCGTTCAGGTTCACCGGGGAGGCGGTAAAATCCTGGATGGTGAGACTCACTCTGCCGGTGGAGTTGGCGGACACATCGTCGCTCATGACCAGCTTATTGAAGGTGTAGCCGTTGAGGTTCAGTGCAACACACTGGAAGGTGATCTTGCTGCTCATCTTGTTGGTCACGTCCAGATAAAGCACGGCCTCGTCAGCATCATACTTATCCCTCTCTATGCGGACAAAGGAGATCTTCACGTTGGAGTCCTCATAGAGGGGCTGGGTGGACAGGGCCCGCTTGGACACGGTGACGGTGCAGGTGGCCTTGACGCCGCTGGAGGCGGCGGCGGTGATAACGGCGGTGCCGGGGGCCACGGCGGTGACGGTACCGTCGGCGGCCACGGTGGCCACGCTCTTGTTGGAGCTGGTCCAGGTCAGAGCCTCAGTGGAGTTGGCGGGGGTAACGGAGGCGGTGAGCTTGCCGCTCTCGCCCTGCTGAATGGCCAGGGTGGTCTTATCCAGGGTGATGGCGGTAATGGTCACCGGCTTCTCCTCCAGGGTCACCTGGCGGCGCTGGTCGGGCAGCGCCATACGGGAGACAATGGTGGCCACCGAGGCACGGTCGATGGGGGTCTCAGGCAGGAAGGTGCCGTACTTGTCGCTGCCGGTGAGGATGCCCGCCCGGTAGAGGGTGTAGATATCCTCATAGTTGGCAGAACCGGCGGCCAGATCGGGGATGTCCCCGTCCTCGATGGTGTTGATGGCCTTCAGCTCCTCAGCGGGCAGGGCCTTCACCAGGATACCGGCGAACTGGCGGCGGGTGGCGTTAGCGTTGTAGTCGGTGAACTGGCCGGCGGTGATGATGCCGTTTTCCACCGCGTAGTCCACATACACCTGATACCAGGGCTCACCCTGCTGGAAGTCGGCCTTGCCGGTGTGGTAGATGCTGTGCAGGCGGCAGGCCAGGGCCAGGGTGGAGCTGATGGTCAGATTCTGGGTGGGAGAGAAGGTGTTGCCGCTGCTTCCCTTCACCAGGTCCAGCTCGTAGGCCTTCTGCACGCTCTCGGCGTACCAGCTGGAGGCAGCCACGTCGGTAAATTTCCCGGCGGGATAGTCGTTGACCTTTTTGAAGTGGTCCATGTTGTCTGCCGCCAGAGCCGCCGGCATCAGGCCCGCCATGAGGGCAAGGGCCATCAGCAGGCTCAGCAGTTTGCGTTTCATCTCAGTTCCTCCTTGTCATTGACTTGCGGGCTTGTTATCCCAGGGTGGCAATAATCTCCTGTATGGCGGCGATCCGCCTCTCAGCTTTGTCCATGGACGCGCAGCCCTGATCAAAATAGAGACTCCAGGTATATTTGTTGATCTTGTTCTGGTGCCCGCTGCACTCATTCCACAGGTCATCCCGGGTCACTTTGATCAGCTCCTGAAGGCTGGTGTATCCGTCATAGGAGATGGGAATGGCATCCACATTCTTCAGCACATCCCGGGCCAGATCCAAAAATCCCACAGCCGTCACACCATTGGTCATGATCAAAAGGGTGGATGTGGGACCCACCAGATTGGGCATGGAAGAGTCCTCCACGATCTTGGCCGATCTCTGTCCGCCGGCAATGGCCTCACCAGCCTTGTCGATGTCATTCTTCAGGCTGCTCAGCTGTCCGGGGGTGAGCGCCGGGGTGCCGGGGGTGGGCTCCGGCTCCTTCTCCTCCAGGGTCAGCTGCTTGCGCTGGCCGGGCAGAGCCATACGGGAAACGATGGTGGCTACCGACGCCCGGTCAATGGGCGTCTCCGGCTGGAAGGTGCCGTACTTGTCGCTGCCGGTGAGGATGCCCGCCCCGTACAGGAAATAGATAAGCGCCCCGTAGGAGGAGCCAATATCCACATCGGGGATGTCCCCCGGCTCAATCTGGTTGATGACCTTCAGCGCGTCAGAGGGCAGAGACTTAGCCAGGATGCCGGCGAACTGGCGGCGGGTGGCGTTGGCGTTATAATCGGTAAACTCGTCACTGGCGATGATATCGTTTGAGATGGCGTAGTCCACATACACCTGGTACCAGGGCTCCCCCTGCTGGAAGTCGGCCTTGCCGGTGTGGTAGATGCTGTGCAGGCGGCAGGCCAGCGCCAGGGCGGAGCCGATGGTGATGTTCTGGTTGGGAGAGAAGGTGGTGGCGCTGCTCCCCTTCACCAGGTCCAGCTCATAGGCATCCTTTACGCTGCCGGCATACCAGCTGTCGGCGGCCACATCGGTAAAGGTCCCGGCAGCATAGGCATTGACTCTCTGAAAGTTATCCAGGCTCTCCGCCGCCAGGGCCGCCCCGGGCAGCAGGGACACAGACAGCGCCAGGGCCAGCGCCCCGGCGCAGATCTTTTTTCCAATGAATCTCATGTGCTTTGCTCCTCTCATTTGGTGGATGATATCAATACAGGGTCTTTTCATTTTCCGAAAACAGCTTGTCGTTGATCTCTCCCAACTCCATGTGATGTACGATGCCGAAGCTGATGATGGCATCCCGCTTCAGCCGAGGATAGAGGGGGGCGTAGCCGGCCTGCTTCAGCAGCCGCTGGGCCTCCTCCAGGGTGGTCTCCAGGCCCACGCACAGGCAGAGCAGCCGGTCCCGGGAGGGATTGCGCCGGCCGGCAAAAACCTGGTGGAGATAGACCTCGCTCATCCCCGCCCTCCGGGCCAGGGCCGCCTTGGAAAAGTCCTTCTTCTCATATAACTCCGCCAGCAGCTCCGCAATGCTCTGGTTGGCAAAGAAGGGCTGATTGTCGTGGAGATAAGAGTCAATGTTGGCCTCGCTCATCAGATCATGGCTCAGATCGCCCGTGGTCTTATTTTCCAATCCTATCACTCCCTTTACTTTCAAATGGAAATCGTTTATACTAAATTTACAACAATTTGTACCTGGATACAATATGCCCACTGCATAGTGTACAAGGTTTTTCAGGGGTGATTTCTATTTATACCTGGCTGTCAAATGCGCTTCAGGAAGAGTATGAGCTGGTCCGGATCTTAAAGGAAAGCCCCCGGGGCAGCGTACAGCTCATCCGGCACAACGCCACCGGCAGGCGTCTGATCCTGCGCCGTTTCACCGGCAATCCGGAAGTCTACCGAAAGCTGCTGGACTACACCTGCCCCAACCTGCCCACCGTGTACGAGGTGGCGGTAGAGGGAAGCAAGGTCCTGACGCTGGAGGAATTTGTGGAGGGCGACACCATGGGCTTCCTGCTGCAGGAGGCCCTCTTTTCACCGGAGGAGACCCGAAAGATCGTCCGGCAGGTGTGCAAGGCCCTGTGGGTCCTCCACTCCATCGGCGCCGTCCACCGGGACGTGAAGCCGGAGAACATCATCCTCCGGGGGGATGAGGCGGTACTCATTGATTTTGACGCCGCCCGTTTACATAAACCGGAACATGACAATGACACCCAGATCCTGGGCACCACCGGCTTTGCCGCCCCGGAGCAGTACGGCCTGTCCCAGTCGGACATCCGCACCGACATCTACTCCCTGGGGGTACTCATCAACGTGATGCTCACCGGCCAGCACCCCTCCAAAAAGCTGGCGGGGGGCAAAATGGGCCGTATTGTGGACCGGTGTACCCACGTCAACCCCCAGCACCGCTACCGCAATGTGCTGCGGCTGATGGAGGTCTTGTGACATGACCGGCGGGACCAGGCCCTGCCCTGTCTGCGGCGCCACCCTCCCCAGCGAGGCCTCCTTCTGTCCCTACTGCATGGAAGCTCTCCGCCCCCGGCGGGAGGCGAAGGCACCGGTCCGCCGGTGGCTCCGGCCACTGAGGCGGGTCCTTTTTCTGCTGGCGCTGGCCACCTTGGCTGCGGCGGTCTGTTTGCTCTATGACGCCGTTACCCCCGACACATACGACGCCTGGGGGGAGCTGACCTACCGTCTGAACGGCAACGATTACCATTTAGCGGCCACCTTCCGTAACGACAGCGCCCCGGAGCCGGAATACACCGTGCAGACCATCGAAGACTGGGACTATGACCGGGCGGCCAAGCTCTTTGTGACCCATGTGGACACCGGCGCCGACGCCGGGCAGGTCTTCCGCCAGCAGGTCGAGACTATCCAGGTCCAGGTGACCCAGCCCCAGGACAACCCCTCCCCCATCACCTGGCAGCAGCCCACCTATCAGGGCGATCCTGCCGCCGAGGGAATGGCCCTCTCGCCACTCTATTTTGACGGTCAGAGCCGGGGGGAGGCAGAGGTTCGGTGGGACATCCGCATGAAAAACGGGGACACCATCCTTCTGCGGCACAAGATGGTGATCGAGCCGGTGGATGTAGTGGACTACACCCCGGAGGAGTACGACATGGACACCATTGAGGACCTCCAGGCCCTGGTGGATCAGATCCAGGCGGAGGTCCCCCTGCCCACGGTAGTACGGATCAATCTGCCCCCCGTCCACTACGAAGGGGGTCTCACCATCACCGGGCGTCCCATCAACCTGTACGGCACCGTGGATGACAAGAAGATGCGCACCGCTTTTCTGGGTCCGGTGACGGTGGACGTGGGCCGGGGCTCCCAGTGCTTTATCGAGAATATCGATTTCCGGGGCAGCGGCTCGGGCACCGGCCTCACCGTGGAGGCCGACGGCCGGGTGCAGGACTGCCTCTTCACCGGCTGGGACACCGGCCTGCTGGTGGGCGGAGACGACTGGGCCGACCCCACCGGGTGCTGGTTTGAGGACAACGGCGTGGGCTTCCGCTTTGACAGCGTGGGGGACTACGTCAACGGCAATATGCTGGAGGGCAACACCTTCCGGAACAACGGCACCGCCGTGGAGCTGCTCCGGGTACCCGGGAGCAAGACCTTCTACTTCAACGGCTGCGCCTTCTCCGGCAACGGCCTGAACCTCTCCAACCCCGCCGACCACCCCACCGACCTCACCCGTGCCACCTTTGAATGAGGGAGGCGAGTGCTATGAATTTACGCTGCCCCCACTGCGGCACGCCCCTTCCAGCGGAAGCCTCCTTCTGCCCCCACTGCGCCCAAAACCTCCGCACCCGACATGAGGTGGACACACCCGTCCGCTGGTGGCTGAAACCGCTGCGGCGGGCCCTCCTGCTGCTGGTGCTGGCCGTCTTTGGCTGGGCGGGCTGGCTGGTATCCGACGCCCTTGCCCCCAACGTATATGAGGCCTGGGGGGAGCTGACCTATACCCTGAATGGCAGCGACTACCACCTGTTCCTTACCTGCCGCACCGACATAGTCCCCGAGGCGGCCCACACCATGCAGGTGGAGGAGGGCGGGGTCTACGACCGGGTCTCCCGGCTGTTTGTCGCCCATGTGGACTCCGGCGAAGACGCAGGACGGGCCTTCCTCAACCAGACGTCTGAGGTTCAGGTCCGGGTGATCCAGCCGCCGGACAGCCCTTCCCCGGTGAGCTGCTCTCTGCCCCTGAAGCCTCTGAATCCCTACGACGGTCTGGCCCTGACCACCCTGGATTTTACCGGCCGCAGTCAGGGGCCGGTGGAGGTAGAGTGGACCATCACCATGAAAAACGGGGACACCATCTTCCTCCGCCAGAAGATCGACTTCCAGAGGGTGGACACCGCCCACTACTACCCGGAGGACTACCCCATGGACACCATTGAGGACCTCCAGGCCCTGGTGGATCAGATTCAGGCGGAGGTCCCCCTGCCCACGGTGGTGCGGATCCACCTGCCGCCGGTGACCTATGAGGGAGGCCTCACCATTGACCGGCGGGGGATCAACCTCTCCGGCTCCACCGACGGGCAGGGCCGGCGCACCACCTTCTTAGGGCCGGTGGTGCTTGCGCCGGAGGAGGACCCTCTGTGCGACATCGAACACATCGACTTTGTGGGGAACGGCACCGGCACCGGCCTCACCGTGGCCGCCCAGTACCGGGTGCTGGACTGCTCCTTCACCGGCTGGGAGATCGGCCTGCTGGTGGGCGGGGAGGCCTGGGCCAACCCAAAAGACTGCCTCTTTACCGACAACGACATCGGCTTCCGCTTCGACAGCGGCGGAACTTACTGCAATTACACTGACTTTACCAACAACACCTTCCGGAACAACACGGTGGCGGTGGACCTTTTGCGGGTGCCCGGCCTCAGGACCATTGACTTTAAGTTCTGCCTGTTTGACAGCAACGTGGCGACCATCCTCAACCCCAACAACCATGCCATTGATACCGGAGGCGCTACCTTTGAATGAAAGGGATGATCCCTATGGAACACAAATGCCCCCACTGCGGCGCAGTTCTCCCGGAGGAGTCCTCCTTCTGCCCCCACTGCGCCCGGAGCATCCGCACCCGGGAGGCGGCCCCCGTCCCCACCCATCTGTGGCGGAAGGGTCTGAAATGGGTGCTGGCTCTGGCCATCGTGGCGGCGGCCGCCCTGGTGGGCTGGGCGCTGCTCCATGAGCATCCCACCGGTCTCCCCGCCGGGGAGACCACACCGGTGGTCTTTCAGGAGGACGAGGACGGCATGGTGACGGCCACTCCCGAATATCTGGAGGAGTTCTTCCCCACCCTCACCTGCATCGACTTCCGCACCACCATCAAGACCAGCGACAACATCGACGACTATCTGGTGGACAGCTTCCAGATGGCCACTCTGGTGTCCTCCCGGGGCGCCCAGAACGCCGTGGGGGAACGGGGGATGTACAACGCCGGCAGCGACTCCAATAATCGGGTGGCTCTGATGATCTTTGACGACAACACCCACCTGATGGGCTATTTCATCGGCTCCCCCACCAACCTGGGGGGCGGCAAGTGGCAGATGGACGTGGTGAACTGCGACTACGACTTCACCCACCTCTACGAGGCGGAGCTGGCCGCCTTTGAGGGCAACTGGGAGGAGGATTTCTCCACCTACATCCCGCCGGAGGAGATCGAGTCCTCCGGGGCGGTGTGGTTCTTAAACGGTTACAACACCGGCCGTGGTCCGGTGCTGCGGGAGGACGACGCCCAGATCTACGCCCTGTGGCACACCCTCCACGGCCCGGAGCCGGGGCGCCAGTGCCGGGAGATCCAGCGGCTGGAGGAGTTCCTGCCCCGTAAGGACCGGTGGATGTGCTACCTGCTGCTGGATCAGGACTACAACCTGCTGGGCTACACCATGCTGGATTACCAGGGGAACGGAGGATAAGTCATGGCGCACAAATGCCCCCACTGCGGCGCACCTTTGCCGGCGGAGTCCTCCTTCTGCCCCCACTGCGCCACCGACATTCATCCCCGAAAACAGGCGAAAACCGCCACTCCCCTGCTGAAAAAACTGCTGCTTGGACTGCTGGCTCTGGCGGTGCTGGCCGCCGTGGGGTTCGGGCTGTGGCTGGCCTTCGCCCCCAAGACCTACGACGGCTATGGGGAGGTCCGCTACGGGGACTATCAGCTCCTGCTCACCCAGCACGCGGACCGCTACACCCCCGTGCCGGAGATGACCATTCCGGGGGAGCCGGAGGGCCAGTACCGGGTGCCCTCCCGGCTGTTTATCAACGACAGCACCGGCAACGACGTCTCCGACGCCTTCCTGGCGGAGGTGGAGGAGGTCAGCGCGGCCTTCATCGGTCAGGAGGACAGCTCCTCCCCCTACCTGTGCTCCCAGCCCGCCTACAACGAGGGAGCGCCTGAGTGCCCCCTTATCTCCCTCATCGACTTCACCGGGGAGAGCGGCACGGCAGAGTTGGTATGGACCTTCCAAATGAAAAACGGAGACACCATTTACCTCCGGCAGACCTATGAGGTGGTTCCCATCCCGGTATATGACTACCACCCGGAGGACTACCCCATGGACACGGCTGAGGAGCTCCAGGCCCTCATCGACACCATCGGCGGCCAGGCGAACGACCCGGTGGCGGTGATCAACCTCCACCTGCCCCCGGTGACCTATGAGGGTGGGATCACCATCCGGGACCGGAGCCTGAACCTGTACGGCTCCGCTGACGAAGGCGGAAGCCGCACCACCTTCACCGGCCCTGTTCAGGTGGTGGCCCCCGACGGCGAGATTGCCTATCTCCAGGACATCGATTTTGTGGGGAGGGGCAGCGGCACCGGTCTCTCCGGCTCCGCTCCCTTCCGGGCCACCAACTGCACCTTCACCGGCTGGGACACCGGGGTTTATGCCTACGGCACCAGCTGGGTCAACGTCATCGGCTGCTCCTTCCAAAGCAACGGCATCGGCTTCCACTTCGACAGCACGGGAGACTACGCCAACCACTCCATGTACAACGACAACCGCTTTTTTGGCAACGATGTGGCGGTGCGGTTGGACAACGTACCCACCGACATAACCCTCAACTTCCAGGGCTCCATCTTCCGGGCCAACGCCCAAAGCATCCTCAACCTCTGCGACCAACCCCTGGATCTGTCCCAGGCCACCTTTGAGTAAAGGAGAATCCCACCATGGAACACAAATGCCCCCTCTGCGGCGCGCCCATACCGGAAAACGCCGCCTTCTGTCCCCACTGCGCGAAGGATATCCATCCCCGAAAACAGGCAAAAACCGCCAACCCCCTGCTGAAAAAGCTGCTGGTGGGCCTGCTGATCCTGGCGGCCGCCGCCGCCGTGGGCGGAGCAATCTGGTACTTCAACCGCCCCTATGAGCCCCAGGAATTTGACGCCCTGGGAGAGGTGTACTACGAGAGCGGGGAGAAGACCTACCAGTTGCTGGTGGCCTGGCCCAACGACCGCTGCGCCCCCGCCCCCGACATCTACCAGCAGGGCTCCCCCGACGAGCAGTACCGCTGGCCCTCCCGTTGGTACGTCAACGACGCCGCCACCGGCGCCGACGCCTGGGCGGAATTTGAGCCCCTGGTGGAGGCCGTCACCGTGAAGGTGGTCCAGGACGAGAACGCCGCCGGTCCCCTCACCGCCGGGGAGCCCCGTCATGACGAGGACTACTCCCCCGACGCCGCCATGATCTGCTCCCTGGACTTTACGGGCAATTCCGGGGAGTCCCAGATCGTCTGGACCGTCCAGATGAAGAATGGGGACGTGATCCGGGTCCGCCAGAACATCCATGTTACCGCCATCATCACCCACGAGTACCACTGGGAGGACACCCCCATGGACACCGTGGAGGACCTCCAGGCCCTGCTGGATCAGACCGCCAGGGAGATCGCCCCCTCCGATCTGGTGTACATCTACCTGCCCCCGGTGACCTACGAAGGGGATCTGACCCTGAGCCGCTCCTATGAGTTCTACGGCTGCACCGACCAGGGGGCGGACCGCACCACCCTCAAAGGCTCGGTGACCATGGACGGCAGCGCCAGCTTCTACTGGATCAACTACTTCTACGACATAGATTTCGTGGGTAACGGCGCCGATACCGGCATCATCGCTCCCACCAAGGCCTGGGCCATCGGCTGCTCCTTCACCGGCTACAAGACCGGCTTCCAGTCCCAGGGGGAGGCCTGGATCAATGTGACCGAGTGTACCTTCATGGAGAACCAGGTGGGCCTCCACTTCAACGCCACCGGCCAGTCCGCCTCGGACAGCCGCTACCACGACAACCAGTTTGTGAACAACGGCACCGCCGTGCTGTTGGAGAACGTGCCCACCGACATCCCCCTGGACTTTGCGGGCACCGTGTTTTCCGGCAACGACACCGACGTGGACAACCAGTGTGACCATCCCATTGATTTGTCCAACGCCATCCTTGATCCGGAAGGGTAACCCATATTGATAGACACACAGCCAAACCGACTGATTGCCATCTGGACGAACAAGGGCCTGCTGTCTGCGTATCGCAGACAGCAGGCCCTTTCCTTATCGGTGGGTTTCTGCATTGCAATGGAAAAAGGGCAATGCTATAATAATATACAAAATATCCAGCTTTTGCATAGAGCGATCATTTGAAGAAACTGGGAGCGTGGATCGGGTGAGCTTTGAACAAGTATATCGCGAATATTATCTCAAAGTATTCCGCTATATAAAACAGCATACGCAATCCCGCCAGGACGCAGAAGATCTGACCCAGGAGGTCTTTGTGGCTTGTTACCGGCATTTTGACAGCTTTGACCCCCAAAAGGCCTCTGTGGGGACCTGGGTTTATGTCATAATGAAAAACCGCCTGAAAAACTACTACCGGGACAAGAAGGAGTTCCTGTCTCTGGACGATGAGAACATCCCGGAACTGCCCGGGGACACCTCTGTGGCCCAGGCCATCCTGCTGGAGGAGGAGCGGCGGGCCCTGTCCTCTGCCATGAACATTCTGTCTGAGCGTGAACGCACCATCATTGCAGAGCGGTATTTCCATAAAAAGACCTCGGGGGAGATTGCCGGTATCCTGAAGATGACGGACGTCAATGTCCGGGTGACCCTCAAGCGGGCCCTGGAAAAGATCCGGAAATACTTTGAAGCCCAAGGACTGTGAGGTGCATGATCCCATGACAAGCGTATTTCGCAAAACCGCGTTGGAGCGGCTCAGCTCCCCCGACCGGCTGGATGGTATGCTCAAGCTCACAAGCCCCATGTCCTGGCTGGGCATTGCCGCGGCGGCCGTCCTTGCGGCCAGCGTGGTCATCTGGTCTTTTGTGGGGCGCATCCCCACAACGGTGGATACATACGGCTTTTTGACCTATGACTACGGCGCCAACTCCCTGTACAATACAGCGGCCGGAGAGGTGTCCTCCCTGCTGGTACACAGCGGCGACTGTGTAGAGACAGGAACGCCGGTGGCGGAGATCCTGACTTCCACCGGACAGACCGTTGTGGTACCGGCGGACCAGTCCGGCGTCATCCGGGAGGATCTGGTGGCGCCCGGGGAGTATGTGGTGCCCAATCAGGCCCTGTTCCGCATCTCTCCGGACAGTGACAGCGGGCTGTCGGTGGTCTGCTATGTGAGTCAGGAAACCGCCCTTCAGCTGGAACCCGGCATGGAGGCGGTGATCTATCTGGACGGCGTGGGGGATGCCTGCGGCTGGATGGAAGGCCAGGTGGCCTGTGTGGACCGGGTCCACACCACCGCCGAGTCCATGGCCGCCGTGGTGGGAAACGACGCCCAGACCATCGAAATGCTGATGAGCGCAGGGCCTGTGGTGGCGGTGACCTGTACCCTTCGGGAGGACAGCACCACCGCCAGCGGATATTATTTTTCCGGCGCCGCCGGGGCTGAGCAGGTCCTGTACGGAGGCTCCTCCGCCTCGGTGCAGATCACGCTGGGACAGAGCGCCCCCATCGCCTGGGTCTTTCCCATGTTTGGAGGGGAGGCCTCATGAGCAGATTATACTGCAAAACCCCCACCATCTTTCAAATGGAAGGAACGGAGTGCGGCGCCGCCTCTCTGGCCATGATCTGTGCCTATTGGGGCAAATATGTGCCGCTGGAGCAGATGCGGGTGGAGACAGGCGTATCACGGGACGGCTGCAACGCCCGCAACATCATGTACGCCGCCCGCAAATTCGGGCTGGAATGCCACGGCTACCGCAAGGAGCCGGAGGCTTTGAAGCAGCTGGAGATGCCCTGTCTGATCCACTGGAACTTCAACCATTTTGTGGTGCTGGAGGGCTTTAAGGGGTCCTTTGTCTACCTCAACGACCCGGCCCTGGGCCGGCGCAAGCTGACCATGGAGGACCTGGACGAGGGGTTTACCGGCGTGGTGCTCACCTTCCACCCCACCCCCCAGTTTGAAAAGGCCAAACGGGAAAACACCCTGTTTCCTCTGATCAAACAGCGCATCCGGGGGCAGAAGGGCGCCCTGGCCCAGATGCTGTGTCTGGGGCTGCTGATGATCCTCCCCGGCCTCATCCTCCCTGTCTTTTCCCAGGTGTTTCTGGACCGGGTCCTGGGGGCGGGCGCCGTCCCCTGGTTTTTCCAGTTCATCGGTTTTCTCATCCTGACCCTCCTGTTCCGGCTTCTGTTGGAGGCATACAGCGCCAAACTCCTGTTGAAGATGCAGAACAAACTGATGCTGCTCTCCTCCCGGGAATTGCTGGAGCACCTGTTCCGCCTCCCGGTGGGCTTCTTTGCCCAGCGCTCCCCCGGCGACCTCCTGGGCCGGGTGGGCAACAACGACAACGTCAACAACTTCATCGCCGGCGATCTGGCAAACATTTTCCTGGACATTTTTGTGGCTGCCTTTTATCTGGTGCTGCTGCTTTTCTACAACCCCCTGATGACCGCCATCGGACTGGTGGGGATTCTGTTCAATGTTGTGATCGCCAGAATTACCGCCAGCCGGATCTCCAACCGGGTGCAGAAGCTGCAGCAGGACAGCGGCAAACTGACCGGCGTGGTGTGCGCCGGTCTCAGCGTTACCTCTACCCTGAAAGCGTCGGGCGCGGAGAGCGCCTACAGCTCCCGTGTCCTGGGCTACCAGGCCAAGGCGGCCTCCACAGAGCAGGCCATCAGCCAGACCCAGTCCGTGACAGGGGCGCTGCCCGGAATGGTGGACAACCTGATCGATATTCTGCTTTTGCTGGTGGGCGCTGTCTTTGTCATCCAGGGCCACATGACCCTGGGTATGCTGTCGGCGTTTACCTCCCTGTTTGCCTCCTTCTCAGCACCTGTGGAGACGCTGGTGGCCTTTATTCAGCAGATTCAGACGCTGAAAGCCGATATCGCCCGGGTAGACGACATCCTGCGCCATCCGGTGGATGAGAAATTCCAGGAAACCACGGTGCAGAAATTTTCTCAGGCCAAGCTCTCCGGCCGGGTGGCCCTGGAGGAGGTCTCCTTTGGGTACAGCCATCTGGCCAAACCCCTGGTCACCGACTTTTCCTTTTCTCTGGAGCCCGGCAGTTCGGTGGCCCTGGTGGGCGGCTCTGGCTGCGGAAAGTCCACCATTGCCAAAATCGTCAGCGGGCTGTATCGCCCCTGGGCAGGCAGGGTCCTGCTGGACGGAGTCCCGCTGGAAGAGATCCCGTCGGACGTGCTCCATGCCAGCGTGTCCACCGTAAGCCAGAATATTACCCTCTTTTCCGGTACCATCCGGGACAATCTGACCATGTGGAATCACGCCGTTCTGGAGCGGGACATGATTAACGCCGCAAAGGACGCCTGCATCCACGAATTGATTACCCAAAAGCCGGGCGCATATGAGTTCAGGCTGACCGAGGGAGGAGGCAACCTCTCCGGCGGACAGCGTCAGCGCCTGGAAATTGCCCGTGCCCTGGCGACCAACCCCACGGTGCTCATCATGGATGAAGCCACCAGCGCCCTGGACCCCATCACCGAAAAACAGATCATTGAGAACATCAAGCGCCGCGGGTGTACCTGCATCATTGTGGCCCACCGGCTCAGCGCCGTACGCAACAGCGATGAGATTCTGGTGATGGATAGCGGCAGCATTGTGGAGCGGGGTTCCCATGCTCAGCTGGCGGCTCTGGACGGACTCTACTGCCGGTTCATGTCAATGAACTGAAAGGAGGCTGCATCATGCAGACGGAAACCGCCAATCTCATTGGATTGACCGGCGGCGCATATTACATCACCGAAACTCCCACAGACGCATACCGGGTGCTGTCAGGCCGCGTTCACATCTATGTGGTGCCCTGGACGGAGGGCCAGCCGGGACGCCGCTCCCTGATCTGCACCGCAGAGCAAAATACCATTTTTCCCGCCTTTTCTCACACGGACGCCGAGGGCGGCCTGTGGCGCTTTCTGGTGACACCGGCGGAGGAGCACGCCCAGCTGGAGCGTCTGGAGGGGCTCTCCACCGGACCCCTGCAAAAAAAATTCCTGGGCAGAGCGGGGATCGAGAACCCCGGCCGGGAGACTTACGGCAATCTGCTGGTGGACCGCTACCGACTGAACCTGGTGCAGGAGGACGGCTACCTGATCCGCACGGACAAGGAAAAAGAGGATGTGCGGGCCCGCACCGATGAGATGATCGCCTCCTTCTTTTCCAAGGAAAAGGACATACCCAGGGAAAACGGGGAGCACCCGGTCTATCAGCTCATGGCAGAGCTGTGCCACCGTATGCGCATCCCCATCGCCCCCTACGAAAAGATCACAGCCTGCTGCCGGCAGGAGATCTCCGTGGAGGAAGTGGCCCGCATTTCTCACATTCCCTGCCGGAAGATTCTGCTGGAGGAAAACTGGCATAAGGCGGATGCCGGGCCCATTATGGTACAATTTGGCCGGGAAAGGGAACCGGCCGCCTGCATTCCCAGAGGGCGGGGCAAATATCTGCTCTGCCGCAGCGGGGAAAAGGCGGTCCCTCTGACCCGAGCGCTGGCGGAGCAGTGCGATCCCCAGGCCTATATCATCTACCGCCCCTTCCCCCTTCAGGGAATGACGGCGAAGGACCTGGCGGCCTACTGCTGGTCCTGCCTGTCCCGGGCCGATCTGGCGGTCATCATCGGGCTGACCATCCTGTCCGCCCTCATCGGCCTGCTGATCCCCACCTTGAATCAGATGCTCTACGACCGCTTCATTCCCTCCGGACAGATGGGAATGGTGTTTCAGATTTGCTGTCTGGTAGGCGCGTTTATGGTGGGCAATCTGCTCTTTTCCGTGGTAAAAAGTCTGGCCACCTTCCGTTTGGACAGCCGAATCCAGTACGATGTGCAAAACGCGGTCTACCACCGGATCTTTGAATTGCCGGAAAACTTCTTCCGCAACTACGAGAGCGCCGATCTGGCCCAGCGGGTTATGGAACTGGGCAGCCTGGTCAGCTCTGTGTCCGGAATGCTGCTGGGGCTGGGGCTCAGCCTGATCTCCGCCCTGTTCTACGGCATACGGATGTTTACCTATTCCCCCCAGCTCTCTCTGGTGTCCCTGTCGGTCACGCTGCTGTTCTCCTTGATCAGCTATCTTCTGACGCGCCGCCGTATGGTCTATCAGGCCCAGGTCATGGAGATGGACGGAAAGAGCAGCTCTCTCCTGTTCCAGTTTTTGCTGGGGATCGAGAAGATCAGAACCGCCGGCGTGGAGGAGCGGACTATTTTTGAATATATGCGCGCTTTTATGGAGCAGCGCCGGCTGGAAACACGGCTGGGCCGGCTGTCCAACCTCAGCGCCCTGCTCTCCTCCGCCAGCAGCGGGATCTTTCTGGTATTGATCTATTGGATCGCAGCCCAGTCCGCTTCCATCACCATGGGCAGCTTCGTCGGTTTTAACTCGGCGTTCGGCATGGTCTCCGGCGCCATCAGCAGCCTGTTCAGCGCGCTGATCTCCTATCAGCTGCTGAAACCCACCTACCGGCGGGTGAAGGCCATTCTGGAGACGGTGCCGGAAGGGGGCGGCGACAAGCGTCTGCCCGGCCAGCTCACCGGCAGCATCGACTTGGATCACGTGGCCTTCTCCTACGACCCGGAAACCCCGCCTGTGTTTCGGGACCTCTCCCTTCACATCCGGCCCGGCGAATATGTGGGGATCGTGGGCGCTTCCGGCTGCGGAAAATCCACCCTGCTCAAGCTTCTGCTGGGATTTGAGAAGGCCACCTCAGGCCGGATCTACTATGACGACCAGGATATGGACGAGCTGGACCTGCAGGAGCTGAGAAAACACTTCGGCGTGGTGCTGCAGGACGGCGAGCTCATCTCAGGGAGCATCTTTGAGAACATCACCCTTACCGCCCCCAACGCCGGACGAACCCGGGTGGAGCAGGTGGTGGAGGCGGTAGGCCTGGCCAGAGATATCCAGGAGATGCCCATGGGGCTGGAGACCATGGTCAGCGAACACTGCAACACCATCTCCGGCGGCCAGAAGCAGCGCATTCTCATTGCCAGGGCCATCATCAACAGGCCCAACATTCTCTTCTTTGACGAGGCCACCAGCGCACTGGATAACCTGACACAGGCCCAGGTGTGCAAAGCGCTGGAGGAAATGGGCAGCACCCGGGTGGTCATCGCCCACCGGCTCAGCACCATACAGAGCTGTGACCGCATCCTGGTGATGGACCATGGAGATATTGTGGAAGAGGGAAATTATGAACAGCTGATGGCCCAGGGCGGGCTCTTCCATGAGCTGGCCAGCCGTCAGATCCTGTAAGGATTCGCATTCCTTGTAACAAGTCCGGTTTTGGCGTGTATATCAGTTTAGAATAACCATAGCAGTTGATTGGCCGCAGAGCGATCCATGCCGGACCGGCCCGACCAGAACATATACCCGGGGAGGTAATCTGATGGAGCCAGATCAAATCAAAAACATCAACCATATGCCGGAGGAGATCCCGGAGGAACTGAAAGCCATCGACCAGCGGCTGAAGCGGGTGTCCGATCTCCAGTGTTTTGACGGATGCTCCGATGAACTGGGAGAGGACGAGCTGGAACTGGTCACAGCTGCAGGCAGTTCCAACCCATACAAAGATTTTATCAAGCAAATCGACAACAAAAACCATTGAGCGCCAGCGCTGAGGGGCCGCAGTCTGTCTGCGGCATTGTGGGCAAATAAGACAGCCGGCGGGAAGGGGCTAGTAACATGAACAGGCACATAGAGCAGGACTGCGTGCGCTGGGAGGAGGACGATGGGAAACTGCTGTTTTCCATCACAGAAACCCTATCAGGAGATACCGTAACCCTAAGTTTGTCGGGCACACTCTCCTCGGTTGTGGCGCCCGCCTTTGAGGATGAGCTGATGGCTGCGGCCTGCGTCCGCAGCAGGATTGCCGTGGATTTTTCCGGCTTGCAAGTCATTTCCAGCGGGGGCCTGAAGGCCCTGCTCACCGTCCAGCGGCTGCTGGACCAACGTCCCGGCTCCATGCTGAAGCTGTGCGCCATGAGCTCTGCGGTCCACGCCACCTTTGCAGAGATCGGGTTTGACGAACTGTTTGAGATTGAGAGCTGAGGTGAACGTGGATGTTGATGCAAGAGGACTATACAGAGAACCTTCCCTTTGTTTACGCGCTCTGCTGCCCGGCCGACTGGGGGCGGGTGTCCCCCCTGCTGGAGATCCTGCAAAAGAATGACTGCCGGCTCTGTTGGGACCAGCCCTCCGCCGCCGGAAACGCCCTTGTCCCCCAAAACGCCGAGGTCATGCTGGCCTTCTTATCCCGGCAGTCGGTGGAGGACCACAGCTTTCGCAGCCGCTTCAACCGCAGCATTCTGGGCGGCAAACCGGTGGCGGCGGTGCTCCTTGAAGCGGTGGAGCTCTCCCCCGTCATGAAGGCCCAGCTGGAGCTGGAGCAGGTGGCGGCGGTGGACTACGCCGTCTGCCACACCGACGGCGCCTGCTGTCTTGCCCTGCTGCAGCTGCCCGCGATGAAGCCCTGCCTGGAGGAGGGCAAGACCATCCAAATCCCCAAGGCCAGCATCAAAAAATATTACCTGAAACGGCGGTCTACGGGAGAAGCCATCCAGATCTCCAAGGACGAGTTTACCGTGGGAAGAAAGCTCACCTGCAGCTACGCCATTCCGGACAATGAGAGCATCAGCCGCATCCATGCGGTGTTTCATCTGAAAAACGGGATCTGTACCGTGATGGACCATCATTCCACCAACAAGGTCTATGTCAACGACCGGGAGTTGGATGAGGAGGAGCAGTTCCAAATCAAGAGCGGGGATGTGCTGGAGTTGGGTACGGAAACCTTTATTGTGGACGTCATAGAGTAAGGAGGCCTCCCCATGAACGTCAGCGCATCCTATTATTCGGATATCGGCGGCAGGAAGGAAAATGAAGACGCCGTTGCGCTGCTGGAGAGCGGCGACACCATGGCAGGCCTGATCGCAGATGGTCTGGGCGGGCATAAGGGCGGCAAGGCCGCGGCCCAGCTGGCCGTCCAGACGGTGGGGGGCAGTATCATGGGCAAGCCTGTCTCGGTGGTCGCCCTCAGGGGGGCTGTGGAGCAGGCCAACAGCCTCATTTGGGACCAGCGTCAGACCTCCGGCATGAAAAGCACCCTGGCTGCCGTGTGGTTTGACGGCCGGGCCGCTTTGGCCGCCAATGTGGGCGATACCCGGATCTATCAGTTCCGGGAAGGCAGTATCCTGTATCAGTCCCGGGACCACAGCACCGCCCAGCTGGCCCTGTGGGCCGGCGACATCACCCCGGCCGAGCTGCGCACCTGCAAGGACCGCCACCGGCTCACCCGCGCCCTGGGCGCACAGGATGATGTGACGGTAGACATTGCCCATCTGGAGCTGGCTCCGGGGGACGGGCTGCTCCTGTGCAGCGACGGTTTCTGGGAGAAGATCCAGGAGTCGGAGATGGCATACGACCTCTCCGGCGCCTCCACCGCCCTGCAATGGCTGGAGGCCATGCGCGCCCGCCTTGCCGTCCGGGGCGCCCACACCGGAGACAACCATTCCGCCATCGCCATGCTCATCCGGTGAGCGCGGGAGCAACCGTGTTAAGAGAAGGAGAATACAGGATATGACAGATTACTGCTTACACTGTATGCTGCCCACCGGTGGAGCGGATGTGTGTCCCCACTGCGGATATCAGGGCGGGGATACGGAGCTGCTCCACCACCTTCGCCCCGGCAGCAAACTGAACGGCAGATATCTGGTGGGACGTTCGCTGGGTCAGGGTGGATTCGGCATTACCTACATTGGCCGGGATCTGCTGTTGGATACCCGGGTAGCCATCAAGGAATATTACCCCAGTGGGGTCGCCAGCCGAAACGTGGCTTTTTCCCCTGAGATCACCATCTCTGATAAACGACAGGTGGATTCCATCGAGGAAGGAAAACGAAAATTTCTCAGCGAGGCCCGGGCATTGGCGCAGTTTGCAGATGACCCGGGCGTGGTTACGGTCCGGGACTTTTTTGAAGCCAACAACACCGCCTATATCGTCATGGAGTACCTGGACGGACATGACCTGCGCTCCATCCTGAGACTGACCCGCTTTTCTGCCGACGATATCTTTGAACGGATGCGGCCCGTCATGGACGCTCTGGAAAAGATCCACCAGGTGGGCATCATTCACCGGGATATCAGCCCGGACAACATCATGCTGCTGAAGAGCGGCACCGTCAAACTGATGGACTTCGGCGCCGCCAGGCAGCTGGATCTCAGCGGCAACACCAGCGTGTCGGTGATCCTCAAGACGGGCTTCGCCCCGGAGGAACAGTACCGCAGCAAAGGCCATCAGGGGCCGTGGACCGACGTCTACGCGCTGTGCGCCACCATCTACTGCTGTATCACCGGTCTGAAGCCGGACGACGCCCTGGAACGGGCCCAGCTGGATGAATTGAAGTGGCCCTCCGAACTGGGGGTAGAGATCAGCGCCCTGCAGGAGGCGGTATTGAAAAAGGGAATGGCCGTCCGGGCGGAGGACCGGTTCCAGAGCATCGGTGAGATGAAGGAGATGCTCTTCCGGCCCACAGGGGAAAATCATGCGCTGGAGCTGGATGACGACGACGATGTGACCCGTCCCATTCCCCGCCGCGCAGAGCCCGACCCCCACCACACCCCGCCGGAACCTCAGCCGGTCCCGGAACCAAAAGCCCGAAAAAAATGGCTGCGGCCGCTGGCCGCGGTGCTGGCCGTGGCGGTGCTGGCCGCAGGGATCTGGGGGGCCAGCCGGTTCATCCCCCAGGGAACCGGACGCAATGGCGGCGTCAGCCAGGCGGATATCGATTCGGGCAACTATATGCGGATCATTTTGACCGCCCACGAGGAGATGCCCGTCCACGATTTTGCTCAGGCGGCGGATACGGTGGAGGCACGGATCGATCTTCTCTGCGACGGCCAGCCCTACGATTTTGCGGTGGAGGACGATCAGATCAAGCTGTTCCTGCCCCGCTCGGTGATCGAGCCGCTGGGGCTGGAAAAGACCATGCAGTGCTACATCAGCCGGCCCATAGAATTCAGTCTGATCAACTTCCAGGAATTCCAAACAGACCGCAGTGATTCCATCCGGGTGACCCCCTCCGATGTGGAATCCATCACCATTGAGACCCAGGCGCCGGAGGATTGCAGCCCGCCCGATCTGGCGGAGGCCCTGGAGAAGGGCGGCCTGGAGAAGCTGGTATTCACCGAGGAATTTGTCCAGAAAAACCGGGATAAAATGGCCCAATGGGGCACCAATATGGTCCTGGCCCAGGATATTGAGAGTTCCTCCAATCTCTGGTACACCTATCTCTATTCAGCGGGGGACGGACGGACCTTCTACATCACCAATACGGACGGCGCGGCATTTGCCCGGCTGCTTCAGCACAACCTGTCCCAGGAGCCCCTGCCAAACCCCTTCTACTACCAGCTGGATGTAAACTACGAGGCAGCGTGGGAGACTCCGGACACCGGCAATCAGGCCGAAACCTTCCAGCGCTCCCCTGACCAGGTGACCGGCCAGACCGTCACCCTGCTCTATCCCTGGGTGGACAGCGATGCCCTCCCCGGGGAAGGCCGGTGGGCCGACGCCTGCGCCGCCATGAAGCGCCGCCTGGACCTTCTGGGTGAGGAATACGCATTTGGTACCATCTGCTCCGGGGATACCTATCAGATGGTGGTAAAAACCGGCGCTGAACATATGAGTATCCCGCTGCTTCAGCTGCTGGAATTCAGGCAGGTTACCTTTTATCTCAGCGCCGGCTTAAACAATCTATATGTCCGGCAGCTGGACTGGATCAGCCGCCCGGACGGCACCTACGCCCTGGAGGCCACGGCAGGCAGCAGTGAGGAGGACCTGGCAAACTTCCTCCAGCTGGCTCAGGACGCCGGGTATGACAAGATCTATCTCAAGGTCAACAACATTCCCTGGCTTGCCTGCGACCTGGAGGATGGGGCCGACGGCACGGTGGTGACCCTGGATCAGGGCTGCTTCTGGGACAATCAGCCCATCGGAGAGGAGCAACGCTGGCTGGTGCAGCTGCTGACTGCCATTTCCCAGGACGTCAATCTGCCCTCCGGGGCAAGTACGGCCCAGTACCAGTGCAACGAGGACGAGAACGGCGTTGCCTTTGACGATGCCAACTTCTCCATGCAGTACGGCGACCTGACCAAGCAGGTGCGGGACAACATTGAGAACTGTGATGCCGCAGCTCAGTACGAGCAGATGGAAGTGGTCAGCGACGGAATGAACATCCGGGTCTATCTGCACATGAACACAGGCAAGAACTTCGCCTCCCAGGTAGTAGCGCTGACCAAGGCCTTATATGAGCAGTCTGATTTGGAGCACTCCCCCGCCGACGGCCTGTATCTCTATTTTATCGACGAAAATGACGTGCTGAAAGAGCGGGCGCGCATCTGGTTCAGCAAAACCTACGGCACCGGCAGCATCCTGCCCGGCTATGTCACAGGCGGCGGGATCTTTACCGGCGGCCGTATGGAGGAATATCTGGAAGAGCTGCAGTCTCTCATCGAAGATGATCCCTTCTTCCTGGAGAAAAAAGGATCGCCGGACCGCACATTCTGCGAGTATACTGCGTGGTGGTGATCCCAGACAGACACAAAATGGAGGTGTTGTATCTTACAACACCTCCATTTAACCACCTGCGCCGTCCAAACCAGACCGCAGCAGAAGGGGCGGGGCAAACAGCCCCGCCCCAACAGAGACCGGCGTTCCGGATCAGCTGAACTTCTTGATCCAATTGGGAATGGCCTCATCCAGGTCTTTGCTGACCTTTTGGACTTCCTTCTCACTGTAAGTCCGGTACGGATCGCCATATCTGACGGCGTCGTACAGGCATCTGGCAGCCATCTTGGTGCCTTTCCAGGTCAGCTTGCCCCAGTCAGTATTTTTCAGCAGCCACTTCAGCGCGGAAAACTCGGTCACACCTCCGGTGACATTCTCCAGATCGGCCTCTCCCAGCTCATCGCCGGACTTGGCACCGGTATCATAGCCGTACTCCTTCAGGATGCTGTTTACAGCAGCCTCGTCCTCCGCCTGCTCCAGCTTGTCAGCAAACAGTTCCAGGTCCTTCACGTCCTGCTCGGAAAAATTCTTCTGCATCTCCATCTCTGTGTCCTCCTTATAAATTGTATTTATGTATTGCTTTGCCTGTTCTGCCTATATATACCCGTGACCTGCAAAACTGTTACAGTGGTTACACAAAATTCAAGCAAAAAAAGAAGGGCTGCTACATGAGCATAAACCACGACTCCAACAGCATCACCAGTCCCCTGGAAAGCGCGCCCATGGCGCCTCTGCGCCCTGTAGGGCTGATGTATACGCCTCTGACGAAAAAGGCCCTGCTGATCTGCTTCGCGGCCCACAACGGCCAGACGGACAAAAGCGGGCTGCCCTATGTGATCCACCCCCTCCATTTGGCCGAGCAGCTGGAAACGGAGGAGGAGGTGTGCACAGCTCTGCTCCACGACGTGGTGGAGGACTCCCACTATACCATCTCCGATCTGCGGGATGAGGGGTTCCCGGAGGCGGTACTGGAGGCCCTTGGGCTTCTGACCCATGACGAACACACCCCCTATCTGGAGTATGTGGTCCGGCTGCGCAGCAATCCCATCGCCCGCCGGGTGAAGCTGGCAGACCTGACCCACAACAGCGACACCACTCGTCTGAACGTAGTCACCGCCCGGGACAGACGGCGGGTTCTCAAGTACCGCATGGCCCAGGCCATGCTGGAGGACGACCGGTTCCATGCCTCCCTGGGTCTGTTCCACAAGCGCCTTCCCCTCTCCCTGGAGCACCCTTTCTTCCTCTCTGTGTTCTATGACCAGCGCGGCACAGTGGAGCGCTACAGCATCGACGTGGAGGCTGAGAAGGAGTATCACTATGGATTGGAGGCGTCCCAGGGAGAGCGGCTTCAAAAGTCCCTGAATCCAAACCGCACCCTGCCGGAGGCCCTAGCAGACTGGGCGGAAGGGGGCTGCACCGCCTGCCACGTGGAGTCCATGCTCCGGCAGCTGGGCATCACCTTCCAGATCCATACTGCAATGTAAGCCCACGCGGCGGATCAAAAAAAGCGCACTGGAAAGGAAATGCTTCCTGTCCAGTGCGCTTCAATTTTTACAACAAAAAACCCTTGAAAACCAAAGTAGGTGGCTATCCCATTGTCTTCATCGACAATTAGGAGGGTTGACAGATGGCGGTGTTGGACAGGCATCGGCTAAGATCATTCCGAAGGGTGCCGATTTCTTCCTCTGTGTAATTCCCCCAAGCACAGATCAATGCGCCAAACTCTTCAGAATAGAACAGCCCATCGGAGACCACAAAGCAGAGAAAGTCAGGCCCGGCCCAAGCATATTGCCGGCTTCCCCTTACTCTAAGTTTCTTCCCTGCATCCGTGTAACTCAATTCTTGTAGCCCCGCCGCAATCTCTCCAATAGAGATTACGGCTTTATTCTCTACCTGATAGAACCGGCTGTCGAAAGCAGGGTGGTAGCGCAATGTTTCAAACAGCTCCGATGGGCTGATGACAACCACATTGGAATCGCACTTGACCTGTTTATTTACTGCCTCCTCATCACTCCACAGGCCACTAAACAGATAAATCCATTCGTACCCAGTTTCGCCTTTATACTGCTCAATTTGAATGTCCGCCTGATTTTTGACCTGACAGGTAATCGCTTTCCGCTCCGGATGCTCTACATTGATAAATCGAAATTCATATTTTGCCTGGCTAACCTTGCCGGATGATGGGAGGAGCATATATCCACTGCTCCCATGCTGTTTCCAAATGTGCAGGGCCACCAGATCCTCCAACTGCAAGTAATCCAAGCACCGAATGAAATTATCCCGGGTAATGCGGAGGGGCGGAATTTGGAACTGGGGCGCAGCGGTTCGATCTTCATAGAGTTTCATGATCAGCAGGCGAAGCCTATAGCCAGCGATTCGCTGGATCGTGGTATGGCGCCGCTGAGAAAGCCGTCCCCGAAGTTCTGATGGGATATCTTCTTCCGATACATATTCTTCCCACCGCTCCACCCGGCAGCCCCAGGAGAGATAGGAGAAGGGCTCCTGCTCTTGCTGTAAATAGACCGGTGACTCCGCTGTCTTCCCCACATAATAATGGCCGTTTTTCAATCTCATCACAACATAATCGCCTTTTTGGATCTTCTGATAGTCGAGCAAAGCGTTCTTCATACCAGAATCGTCGCCATAGCGTGTTTGATGTATCTCCCGATATATCTCTGCCCCCTTTTGGATGGTGGTTTCAAAGGGAAGCATGGCATCTTTGGGAAGATCCCAGCCCATACCGAAGATATTGTTGTCAACACACATCCGCTGGAAAGCATCAACCTTGTCATAGTTTCCCCGCTCTTCCGCATCAAAAGGCATCAGATAGACGATCCAGCAGTTGATAGGATCTCCGGATGATCTGCGCATATCGAGAAACGGAACCTCTCTGCTCATAGCTTTCCTCCTTATATCCATCCTTCTATGTTGATTTCGACCTTTTCACAATATGTCAGCCTGACCGTTACTGTACAATGCTATCCACAAAAATTTTGGTATGTTGTCGTTCCCGGACAGGGAGCGGCAGCATACCAAAATTTTATAATAATTAAAATTACAACAAAAAACCCTTGAAAGCCGAAGCTTTCAAGGGTTTTTGGAGCTGCTAGCCAGATTTGAACTGGCGACCTCATCCTTGCCAAGCGGCTTTGGAACTTTTTTCTAACTATTTTTCGTACTTTATAGCGATATACACTCCGATCTGCTTGCTTTCCGCCACTTTTTGAGCATCCTGTTTCCGTATACTCCACATCGCGCTGTGGCTGAAAATGTGGTCAAAAGCGCCTCCCCTCTTTTGCCGGCGGCACGTCCGCCGACAAAGTGGGGAGGCATTTTCTGCCCGTCTGCGTTGTAATTTTTGGAGGGAAATAATGTAATCCATTTATGCCGGAGGCAACTCAAAATTTACGGGACAGTAAACAATATGAGCTACCCTCTTATTCCACCCCCGCAATTGCCGCGGCCTCATCCTGCCGCTCCTTTGCCGCCTCCAGGTCGTCGAAATCCCCCAGGGCCCGCAGATCCACATGGGAGGCGTCCACCCCCGCCCCCGGCTGCGACCCCTGCTGGGCCAGGGTGATGGGATAGTCCCCCTCCAGTTGTCCCCGAATGCTCTCGGAGCGCAGGCGGCACACCTCCAGCAGGGTGTCCACCGCCAGCAGGTGGTCCTCATAGGAGCAGAAGGCGGTGGGGTCGGCCTGGACATAGGGGGCGATCATGGCCTGGGTCTGCCGGATGACCGCCTCATACCGGCCGCTCTCGAAATACTCCGTGATCAACTGGTCGAAATAGGCGTGATATTGGGCGAAATAACCGTCGTGTTTCATCAGATTGTGATAGAGGGGCCGTTTCAGCATGGTCTCCCCCCGGGCGGGGGTGTTGATGGGCCAGTTGATCAGCACATTGGGGTCCCGGATGGGATCGGTCATGCCCAGGGCGTAGGTGCTGAAGGCCAAGTTGTAGTCCCAGGGCAGGATGGAGATCACCCCGTCCTCCTCATAGAGGAAGTAGTTGTGGCCGGTGTGGCCCAGGTAGCTGTCCCAGTTCATGACGAACACCTGGACGGTAAAATACCGCAGCACCTCATCCACGTTGATTGCCGTCTCCAGATCTTCCCCGGTGGACAGCACCCGCAGGGCCTGGATCAGCCGCTCCCGGTCCGCCACGTCCGTGTCAAACTTGGCGTTGTCAAAGATGTTTGGGTAGCCGGCGGGGTCATCGCCCACGTACCGCAGGGCCACGTCGGCGTTCTCCGCATTCAGGGAGCGGTAGTCCGGCTTGTAGAGCTGACCGTGATCCGGGCCGAAGTTCCGCCGGGCAAAGGCCTCCTCCGGCTCCTCGATGGCCAGAAACAGTCCCCAGGGGGCGCCGTTCACCGTCACCCAGGCATAGCTGCACAGCGGGGCGGGCACCTCCATGTAGGCCATCATGTGGTAGACCAGCCAGGTTTTGAGGTAGCTGTTGTCCTGGAAGGAGGCGTCCAGGGAGAGCTTGTCCAGGCCGTGGTAATTCCCGCCGTCCACATAGTGGTCGAATTCCAGTTTCAGGCTGTACCGGGACAGGCCGTACTCCTCCGTCAGCCGGAGGGAGTTGTTCCCCTTGGCCCGCAGGCCCACCTGGTAAAATTCCTCCCCGTCGATGACTGCGGTGCAGGGGATATACTCCTCCGCCGGGGCGTTTTCGAGGAAAGCCGCCCAGTCCTCCACCCGCAGGTCCACGGTGTGGACCCGGCCATCGTCAAAGAGGCGGGAGGCGTACCCGGGCGCGGCGCTGGCGGGCCGGAGGCCCAGAGCCTCCCCGAAGCAGAGCAGACCGGTGAGGACCAGGGCCAATAGGATGGCCCCGCCGCAGATAAGATCGATATGCCGGTGGCGGATCATGGCCTCACCCCATGTAGTCCCCGTTGTAGGAGACCAGCACCACGTTCCCCACGCCCTCCATGGCCCCCAGCTCATTGACGAACTCCGTGTCGGCATCCCGCAGGCGCACCTCGTAGTTCAGCTCGATCTGGCCCGGGGCCACGCTCTTGCTCTTCAGATTCAGCCGCCGCACCCGGGCCTCCACCAGGGCGCGCACCTGCCCCTCCACATCCTGGTCGGCGCAGTGGACCACCAGGATGTAGGGGGACTCCCCGTTCTTCTGCCGGGAGAACACCAGCAGCACCACCCCCACAAATAGGCTGCCCACCACCGCCAGGGGGATCAGCCCCGCCGCCAGCACGATGCCCGCCGCGATGGCCCAGAACAGGAAGGCGATATCCATGGGCTCCTTGATGGCGGTACGGAAGCGGACGATGGACAGGGCGCCCACCATGCCCAGGGAGAGGACGATGTTGCTGGTCACCGCCAGGATCAGCAGGGTTGTGATGAGGGTGAGGGCGATGAGGGTCACCCCGAAGCTGGGGGCGTACATGACCCCGGCGTAGCATTTTTTATAGACCAGGAAGATGAACAGGCCCAGGCAGAAGGCCAGCGCCAGGGCGATGGCGGCGTCCGGCAGGGAGACCGCGTCCAGCCGCTCCAGAAAGCTGGATTTGAAGATGTCCTGAAAGGTGAACGTGGGCATGGCAGCCACACCTCTTTTCTTCGTTCTCAGTCAAACCGCCGGCACAGGGCGTATTTGGAACAGGCTCCCGCCCGGCGGCCCGGCGTCTGGACGGCCAGCCGCACCAGGTCGGGGAGAAAGGCATCGTACTTGACCTCCAGTACCGTCACCCCCTCCAGGGGCCTGAGGGGAAAGGCTCCTGGGGACAGGAAGCCGACGCTGTCCCCGCAGGTGCGCAGGTCCCGGTCCAGGGTCACCCGGACGTTTCCGGGGGCGTACAGGAATGCCTCCCGGTCATAGCACACCACCGTCCTGGGCCGCAGCAGCGTCCCCCGGAGCTTGTGGTACAGCTCCGACAGCAGGGGCTCCCCCCGCTCCAGAAGGAAGGCGTCCTCCCCGGAGAGCAGCCGCTCCGCCTCCGACCAGGTCAGGCGGGCGGACCGCTTGCCGCACAGGCCGTTCATCTTAAATTTTTTCTCCAGCTTGAGAAAATCCGGGCTCTCCCCGTAGTACCGCAGGCGGAACTTCTCCCGCCGGTCCACCCCGTCCAGCTTCTCCCGGAGGGCGGTATCGTAGGGGGTGTCGAAATACAGGCTGGTCACCCGGTAGGAGCCGTCCGGCCCGGCGTGGCCGTCCCGGGGAAAGAGCTTCCCCAGCCTGGAGGCGAGCACCAGATCCTCCTGGGGAGAGATCTGGTGCTTGACCTCGTGGCGCAGGCGGAGGGGCTCAGTCGTCCCAATCGTCGTCCCAGTCGTCATCGTCGTCCCGGTCGTCGTAGTCCGTGTCGTCCCAGCCGTCGTCATCGTCGTCCCAGTGGTCCTCGCCGGTGGGGTCGCCGTACCAGTCGTCGTCATCGCCCCAGTCGTCGTAGTCGGTGATGCCATCGGCATTGGGGCCGTAGTCGGTGTCGTCGTAATCGGTGATGCCGTCGGCGTTGGGGCCGTAGTCCGTGTCGTCATAATCGGTGATGCCGTCGGCATTGGGGCCGTAGTCCGTGTCGTCGTAATCGGTGATGCCGTCGGCGTTGGGACCGTAGTCGGTGTCGTCGTAATCGGTGATTCCATCATTGTTGGGGCCATAGTCCGTGTCGTCATAGTCGGTGATCCCGTCGGCATTGGGGCCGTAGTCGGTGTCGTCGTAGTCGGTGATTCCGTCGGCATTGGGGCCGTAGTCGGTGTCGTCGTAGTCAGTCACGCCGTAATCGGTGATCCCGTCGCTGCCCGGGCCATAGTCGGTGTCGTCATAGTCCTGGAACTCCGCGTCCATCTCGGTGACCTTGCCGGTGTAGGCGTTCACCTCATACTCGTACTCCACGCCGTCCAGGACGAATTCCACCTCGTACTCCCCGTCGTCCAGGTCGTACTCCTTCTCCACAAACTGCAGATCGTCCCGGCCCAGCTGGGTGGAGAGGATGCTCTGAGCGGCGGAGGCGTTGATGTACCCCTTGTCCCCGTAGGCGTCGTCGTAGTCGTCTTGGTCCAGGGTCACGGCCTGGGAGCCGATCTGGTCGGTCTCCACCACCAGCCGGACCGCCTCGGCCAGTTCGTTCAGGAACTGGTCATTGGGGTAGACGGAGCCCCGCTCCAGCTTCAGGATGATGTTCTTCTCGTGGCCGCCCACGGTGGCGTCGAAGTAGCCCAGGGCATTGATCTCGTCCACCAGCTCTCCCACCACCTGGGTACAGGGCCGGCCCTCATAGCCGGTGTAGGAGGCCAGCAGGGTCTGGGCCTCCTGGTTGCGGCCGGTGAGGGCCACCACGTTGCCCAGATCGTCATAGTCCATCTCGATCTCCGGGTTCACGCTCAGCAGGACGGTGCCGGCCACGCCGCCGCTCTCTTCCAGGAGGGGGGCGCTGGTGCCGGGGGTCTCGGGGAGGGACGCCGTGCCGGCGCCGTTCCCGCAGGCGGTCAGAGTGGTCAGGGCCAGGGCGGCGGTCAGGGTCAGGGCAAACCATTTGGTGCGGATGTTCCGTTTCATTTCATTCATCTCCTTGAAAAGGGTGTTTGGTTTGTGTGTTCTGCTTTTAGATTACGGAGCCGCTGCCGAAAAACCGGGGCCTGGGAAAAACTTTTTTCCTCTTCTTCGGCTGACACAGGGAGGATACGGCGGCCGGTCTCCAAAACCGGGGCCGCGGCGGAAATTTTTCTGCGTTAATCGTCGTCATCCCGCTCTCCGTCATCGTCGCCATCATCATCGTCATCGCCGTCCCAGTCGTCGTCATCGTCGTCCCGGTCATCGCCGTCATCCCGGTCCTCATAGTCGGTGTCACCGTCCACATAAGGGCCGTCGTCGGGAGGTTCATAGTCGGTGACGCCGTCGCTGTAAGGACCGTAATCCGTATCCTCATAATCGGTGACCCCGTCGGCGTTGGGGCCGTAGTCCGTGTCATCGTAGTCCGTGATCCCCGGGTCGGCAGAGGGGACAGGGGGCGCGGAGGGCGCCGGCGTGGGCTCCGGCACAGGCTCCGGCGTGAGGTCCGAGGTGGGGGACGGCGTGGGGCTGGGCGGCGCCACCGGGATCACCACCTCGGTGGCCGGTTCCTCCTCCGGCGCGGGGCCGATTTGGATCACGATGGTCTCCCCGTACCGCTCCTCCAGATCCTCCCGGGCCGCCTGTTCCTCCCGGGCCTGCCAGTCGGCGTCGGCGCTGGTGACCGTGATGGACACCGTCTCCCCGCCGGAGAGGTAGCCCATATCGATGGCCCGCTCCACCAGCTCCCCGGTCACGTCCTCCCGGTCCTTGCCGCTGTATTCGTAGCCCGCAATCAGGCTCTGGCCGTCCTCATTGAGCCCCTCCAGCTCCAGCACCCGGTCGGTGCGGCTGAGGGTGAGCTCCACATCCGGGTTGATCTGGATGCGCAGGGCGCCGTAGGGGGTGAAGTTTGGCTGGTAGTAGCCAAAGAACACCAAGCACAGACAGGCGGCCAGGCCAGCCACGCCGGACAGGGGCTTCCACAGGGCGGGGCGTTTTTCCCTGGGGTGCCGCAGCTCCACGATGTCCCGCACTGTGTCCCCCACCTGATAGCGCAGGTTGGCGGCCTTCAAAAAGCGGCCCTCCTCGTCCAGCACCACCGCGTAGGCCGGATGCACCTCCATGACCAGATAGCTCACGCCTCGTCGCCCCCTCTCTTGGGGCCCACCTGGCACAGGTGGCCCCGGATGATCTCATAGCCGTTGGTGAAGGCCAGCAGGATGGCCACCAGGTACTTCCGGTGCCGCTCCATGGTCTTCCTGTCGGTGCCGGAGCCGGCGGACAGCTCCCCCATGGGCAGCTTGCCCGTGTCCTCCACCCGTTTCAGCAGCTCCGGCTGGGTCCGGGCGAAGTCCAGCACCCGGCGGCAGGCGACGAAGGTCCGCTCCTGCCGGGGGCAGTTGTCCGCCACATCGGAGAAGGTCAGGCCAAACTGGGCCAGCTTCTCGGAAAACTCCTGGATCTCCCGCCGGCTGGCGGTGCGCACCGCATAGTCCCCGGCGTGGTCCACGGTGTCGGGGATGGTGTCCAGCAGCTCGCCGCCGTCCTCCTCCCCGCCCAGGGGGGTGTGGAGGGAGATCACGTTGCCGTGGCGCTTCTCCGTCCGGTAGTGGTCGATGAGCCGGTTTTTAATAGCACGGGCGGCGTAGGGCAGAAAAGCGCCCCGGCTCTTCTCATAGGCCAGCACCGCCTCATAGAAGGCCAGCATGGCGATGCTCAGTTCGTCCTCATGGCCGTTTTCCGGGGCGGTATGAAGAAACTTCACCGTCTCCGAGCGGATAAAGCCCATGTACTGACGGATGAGGGCGTCCGCCGCCTCCGAGTCCGTCTTGGCCGATCGTACCTGGGAAACGATGTCGTGCTCTGTGCGCACCATTGCCATCCCTCCATCCCCCTCCGGCAGTAGGATACGGACACGCCGCCGGATTTTCGGGGTCACAGCAGAAATTTTCAAAGGGTAGAAAACACTATTGTAAAGTTTAGCGGCTGCGAAACGGAGGCGCGACCGTCTGGATGTCAAATCTTTGTCAAATGTATGCAAAGAAACGGATGGGGCGGTTTTGTGTTCCCTTGGATGGGTTGCGCGCCAGGGTTCTTCGTGGTAGGATGGAGGCACGCACACAGAAAGGAGCGCGCGGGATGAAACAGATCTTTTCTTTCGGTTTGACAGCGGCGCTTTTGCTGGCCTGCCTGACCGGCTGCGGCGGACAGGCGGGCGGCGCCGCGCCCGGCGGGACGGCCCCCTCCGGCGGCCAGACTCCCCCGGCGTCCTCCGTTCCGGAAACGCCCGCCGGCCAGGGGCAGACGCCGCCTGTGTCCCCCGACCCGGAGAGGGGAGTCGCCGCCGGGGAGATCAGCCGGGAGGAGGCCCTGGCCATCGCCCTGGACAATGCGGACGTGCCGGAGGGCGACGCCTACAACATCAAAAACGAGACCGACAGCGACAATGGCATCCCCATCTATGACATCGAGTTCGAGACCGACTACGGCGACTACGACTTTGAGGTGGCCATGGCCGACGGTCGCATCGTTGGTGCGGACTACGAGGTGGACGAGGAGTGGCTGGACGCTCTGGACGGCAGCCCTGTCACAGCGGAGGAGGCCACTTCCATCGTGGCCGGCAAGGTTTCCGGCGCCAGTGCGGCGGACGTATCTGTCTGGGAAGAGTCCGGCGACGGCCGGGGACGTTACGAAGGGGAGCTGTTCCTGGACGGCATGAAGTACGAGTTTGAACTGGACCCCCGGACGGGGCGGATCTTCGACTGGACCGCCGATCTGAGGGACTGACCGGCACAGAAAAGCAGCGGGGAGAAGGCACATCTGCCTACTCCCCGCTGCTTTATTTTGCTGATGTTTAGAATGGCTCCTTGGGCGAGAGTCCCAGTTTGGCCTCCAGTTCCCGCGTTTTGGTCTCCATCTCGTACAGCGCCATGGAGGGCGTTTTTTCCTGCCTGGTCACCATCTTGACCAGGAGCTCGCTCAGGATGGACGCATTCGTCCGCTCCAGCAGCTCCATCGCCCGCTCCAACGTTTGCCCGGAGAATCCGACCTTTTCCAGCTTCCGGCGTTCCTTATCCAAACGCTTCATGGTCTTCACACCCCAATTCGCCTGGTTATTTGGTGAATTGGGACAGGGCCAGCAGCGCCTGGGCAGTCTGCACCCGAGTGGCTGCCTGGCCGGGGGCCAGCGTGTCCAAGGAGGTCGCGGTGAGCACGCCGGTCTCCACCGCCCAGGTCATGGCCTCCGCAGCGTAGCCGGCGATCTGGTCATAGTCGGCGAACTCCCGGACGGCCATGCCGCCCTGGGCGGTGTCATAGCCCTCATGCCGGGCGTAGCGGTAGAGCATGACCGCCAGCTGCTCCCGGGTGATGGGATCGTCCGGGCCGAACAGGCCGCCGCCGTAGCCGCCGGCGATCCCCTCGGAGACGGCCCAGCGGACGGCCTCGCCATAGGAGGCCGCCGGGTCCACATCGGAGAAGTCCATCAGATAATTCACCACCGGGCGGCCCTCCAGCGCCCACAGGGCCGTGACCGCCTCGCCCCGGGTCAGCGTCCCATTGGGCTCAAAGCGGTCCGCGCTGACGCCGGCCATCAGGCCGTTCTCACAGACATAGCGCACCGCCTGGGCATCCCGGGCCTCCACATCGGTGAAGGGCAGGACGGACAGGGGCTCGCCGCCCACCTGATAGACAGCCACCGTGCCGGATACCTCACAGGCTGCCAGCAGCAGGGCCTCTCCGGTGGGGCTGACGGCATCACTCAGGAACAGCAGACCCTCGGGGGCCACATCGCCGCCGGTGACCCACTTGTCCAGCTCCCCGTCCTCATACTCCTCGGAGCCCTCCACTATGGAGGCGAAATCCCGGGTGTTAATGTAGTTCACGTACTGGGCGGAGGCAAGCTCGGTCACGTCATAGACCATGACGCCGCCGGTGCGCTCCAGGGCCACGAAGGCATAGGTGCGGCCGTCCACCGTACCAACCGTGACGCTCTCCGCCTCCGGTCCCTTCTTGCCAGAGCGGTCATCCACCACGGTGTTGTCGTTGGAGCAGTTGTAGTAATCGGTCAGGTACCGGGCGGTGAGGGTCTCAAAGTCGTTGCCGCTGGTGAACACCTCGGTGACGCCGTTCTCCCCGGCCTCATAAATGGTAAAGGTGCGGCCGCCGAAGAGGTAGTCCTTGCCGCTGTCCAAGCCGTCAAAGTCCTCCACCTTGAAGAAGACCACCTTGCCCTCCAGGCCGGAGTTCTCCCCGGTGATGGCTCCAGTGGGGGAGGTCACGCCCTCCTCGCCGAAGTCCTGCTCGTCCTCGCTGAGGTAGAAGGTGCCCAGATCCTCGTCGCCCCACTCTCGGGCGTCGCCCTCGTTGGCGGTGACCAGATAGGTTTTGCCGTCCACCTGGAAGGCGGCGATGCCGTCGGGCATCCGGATGCCCATGAGGCTGCCGTAGGTCCTGGGCGCATAGGCGTCATCCTTCTTGTCGATATCAATGGGGGTGACGCTGTAGTCCTCAAAACCTGCGGAGTAGATCCCGTCAAAGGTACGGGAGGCCAGATCCAGCACGGCGATGGCATTGTTCTCCTGCAGGGTGACATAGGCCTTGCCGCCGGATACGGCGATATACTCCGGCTCCAGGTCCGTGGAGGGATCGACTCCCTTCTTCAGCACGATCCCGGCTGAGGCCAGCTCGTCACGGCGGGCGTCGAAAGCGTCAAAGCCCACCACCTCGCTGGTGAGGGTTGACACATCTGCCACAGTAACCGAGCCCCTGGGATCAACGATTCCGTCGCCGTAGCCCTCCCGAGGCTCCCCCTCGTCTGCGGTGAGGACGGTGCTGCTGCCGGCAAAGGTCACCATATCCGGCTGCACACCGGTTTCCACCAGTCCCCTCAGGGTCAAGGAGCCGTCGGCATTGCAGGCGAACAGGGCTACCCGGCCGGCGTCATGATATCCCTCCGCCTGGAGGGCGGCGGCCAGGATGGTGTTGTCCGGAGAGATGGCCACGGAGGTCATGTCCCCATAGCGGAATGAGCTGTCCGCCGCCTCCACCAGGGCCTTCACGTCGATGTCCGTGCCGCTGAGCCGGGCGACGGAGATCCCGGCGGTGAGATCCCCCAGGGGGATTGCCGCCAGCAGGCCGCTCTGGCCGTTGATGGCGTAAGCATAGCCATTGCTCTGGCTGTAGGCCACGATCTCCATGACGCCGCCGTCCACGTTGTACTGGCCGGAGGCGTACCGGGCAATCAGGTTCAGATTCAGGGGGGAATTGCCGTTTTCATACCCAGCGGTCGAGTTGATGCCCGCTGCCGCCGCTGGCACCACAGTGCCCAGCTGAAGCGCCAGGGCGAGGGCCATGGCAATGGCTGCCGGCCGTCTTGCTTTTCTCATGCTGTTTCCTCCTGCGATTTTGTTTTGGAAAGGGAGCGGTACGTTCTCCCTATTTGATTTAGTATAATCCCACGACTGTAAAATCCGAAAAAGGGAATGTGTAAATTTCTTGTAGGCAGAGGAGGTCTGGAACGAAACCGGGTTCATAGCAAACGCGCTTCACATGGATTTGACGGTTTCTTTACTGAAATACCGTCGCACGCTGGGAAAGGCGTCTGCTATACTGAACACAGATGCGGTAGGCATCGGTTGGGAGCGGCAGTATGGAGTACGGTTTCAGACAGCCCGATCAAAATCGACAGAGTATGATCAGCGCCGGTTTGCGCCCTTACAGGGCGGACCGGCGCTGTTTTTGTGGATGCCGCGCCCAATGGTCATAAGACAGCAAAGAAGAAAGGCAGGCGCAACGTATGCAGAAGACCTATGTGCTGGACGCCAATGTCCTCCTCCAGGCCCCCTACGCTCTGGAGTCCTTCGAGGACAACCACATCGTGCTGCCACTGGCGGTGCTGGAGGAGTTGGATGATCGGAAGGGAGCTGACGGTGAAGCGGGAAACAACGCCCGACATGTGCTCCGCTTCCTGGAGAGATTACGGCTCCAAGGAGACCTGGTAAAAGGCGTGACCCTGCCCAGTGGAGGCACCGTGCGCCTGGAGGTCAACCATGTGGACGCGGCCCTTCCCCAAGGGATAGAACCCGGCAGCCGGGCGGGAAGGGTGCTGAAGGTGTGTCGGGGCCTCATGGACGAGGGAGCGCCGGTGACGCTGGTGAGCCGGGACATGGTCGCTCGCATCCGGGCCCAGATGATGGAGGTGCCGGCGGAGGACTTCACCACCGACCGGCTGCCGGATGGAGCCCAGCCCTACACCGGCCGGGCGGAGGTCTACATCTCGGACAGCCTGCTCACAGCGTTCAAGAAAAAGGGAGCTCCGGCGGAAGAACTCTATACCGTGGACGGCGCGGGGGAGCGGAAGCCGGTTTCCTTGACCGAGAACCAGTTTGTCCTTCTGCACTCGGATACCGAGCCGAAAAAGACCATGCTGGGCCGTTTCCGGGAGGGGAAGGTCACCGCCCTGCGCTTTGGCGGCGTCCGCCCATTCGGCGTCAAGCCCCGGAGCGTGGGGCAGCAATTCCTGCAGGAGGCCCTGCTGCTGCCGGTGGCGGAGGCGCCCCTGGCCATCATCCAAGGGCCGGCGGGCACCGCCAAGACCTTTTACGCCCTGGCTGCAGGGCTGGAGCAGGTGCTGGAGGCGGAGGAACGGCCCTATCGGAAGATTCTGGTGTGCCGCCCCAATGCCCAGTTTGACGCGGACATCGGTTTTCTCCCGGGCAGTGAGCAGGAAAAGATCTCCCCCCTCATGCGGCCCATTGTGGACAACCTGGAGATCTTGCTGGACCTGGAGGGGAAGAAAAAGGAGCGGCGCAGCGAGGAGGAGCTGCGGGGGCGCATTGACTACCTCTTTGACACCGGCGTCATCGCTGCCGAGGCCATGAACTTCATGCGGGGCCGCTCCATCACCGATACCTGGCTCATCATCGACGAGGCCCAGAACCTCACCCCCCGGCAGGTCAAGGGCATCATCACCCGGGTGGGAAAGGGCACCAAGGTAGTGCTGCTGGGGGACCCGGCCCAGATCGACCACCCCCTGCTGGACACCCGGAGCAACGGATTGACCTATGCCAGCGCCCGCATGAAGGGCAGTCCCCTGTGCGTCCAGCTGACCATGCTCCCTGACGAGTGCGAGCGTTCCTCTTTGGCTCTGGACGCGGCGATGCGGATGTAAATGAGGGCAGAACTTACATAACACGGCAGATAAGAAAATTTATTTACATTTTACAGGACTTTGGGGGAAGAATTTACATCCCGGTGGTACACTGTGCCTGTGTGAGCGAGAAACACACCATCATAGGGAGGAAAATATGCTATGAGTATCGCACAGAAGCAGACTGCCACACAGTCCCAGAAGCTGATGATCTTTGTCCTGTCCATGTCCCTGTACGGGCTGGCCACCCTGTTCACGGAGCTGATCCCCAAGTTCCAAGTGGGGGTCGTGGAGTTCTCCGTGGAGTACTTCCTGTTCATTCCCCTGACCCTGGCCATGCTGTTCGACCCCCTGTCCGCCGCCCTGGGCGCCGCCACCGGCGAGCTGGTGTTCAGCGAGATCATGCTGGGCCAGTTCGGCGGCCTGGGCGAGCTGGAGAAGTTCCTTACCGTCACCATCGGCGTGTACATCGCCGGCCGGCTGGTGAAGGACCCCAGGAACCGCGCCCTGGTGGGCGTGGCCGCCATCACCGGCACCGCCGCGCAGCTGCTGATGGGAACCGCGGTGGACATCCTGAAGGTCCAGCTGGCGGTGGAGGACTTCGAGGCTGTGGCCGGCCTGCCTGAGAGCGTGTTCGCCACCGAGGGCTTCGCCTTCCTCAATGACCTGCTGTTCTCCGGCATCCTGTTCTGCCTGCTGCCCACTCTGTACCTGGTACCCAAGCTGTACGGCAAGATCGAGCCCCTGCTGGGCATGGCTCCCCGCACCCCGGACAGCGCCGTCAGCGGCATCAGCCCCAAGGCCCTGGCCGTGTGCGCCGTCGGCTTTGTGTGCGCCATCGTGGCCGAGCTGGCCGCCACCGCCGGCATGTCCCTCATCGACTGGGAGGCCGAGTGGGCGGAGAGCGGCACCGCCATGGCCGTGGGCATGGTAGCGGCCGCCGCGGTGGCCATCATCGCCCTGCTGGTCATCAAAAAGAACGCCGGGAAAAAGGCCGCGGTGAACTGACATGAACGCGGTTGAGATCGACGGCCTGACCTATACCTACCCAGGCGCCCCTCAGCCCACCCTGAAAGAGATCTCCCTTCAGATCGAGAAAGGGGACTTCCTGGCGGTCGTTGGCAACAACGGCTGCGGGAAGTCCACTTTGTGTAAGGCCCTCAACGGCCTGATCCCCCACTTTATCACGGGGACCATGGAGGGAAGCGTGCGGGTGGAGGGGCTTGACACCCGGGAGAGCGACGTGGGCGTCCTGGCCCAGAAGGTGGGCTATGTATATCAGGACTTTGAAAACCAGATCGTCCGGCCCACCGTGCTGGACGACGCCTCCTATGCCTGCCTGAACTACGCCTTCCCCGACTACCTGGCGCGGGGCAGGACTGCTTTGCGGCAGTGCGGTCTGGAGGGCCGGGAGGAGGAGTACGTCTGGCAACTCTCCGGCGGTCAGACCCACCTGCTGGCCCTGGCCGGCGCGGTGTCCCTCCAGCCGGACATTCTGATCCTGGACGAGCCCATCGCCCAGTTGGACCCCATGCACGCCGACCGGATCTATGAGGTCCTCCGGGACTTGAATGAGAACCACGGCAAGACCATCCTCGTCATTGAACACCATACCGAGTACATCGCCGACTACTGCAAGCATGTGATGCTGATGAGGGACGGCCAGGTGCGCTGGATACTGCCCACGGAGAATGCCCTCCAGCGGGTGGAGGAGCTGGAGGAATGCAACATCTTCCCGCCCCAGGTGACCCAGGCGGCCTATGGCCTGCGGAAGGGCGGTGTTCTCCCGGCGGATGTCCCTCTGCCCACCACCGTGGAAGAAGGAAAGACCGCCTTCTCCCAGCTGCGGTATGTGCCGGGTGCGCCCCGGCGGACGCCGGAGGCCACCAGTGAGGCGGCGGTATCCTTTCAGAACGTGTCTCTCTCCTACCGCTCGGTGAAGGGAGAGCCTCGCACGGTCTTTCAGGATTTGAATCTGACCATCCGTAGGGGGGAGAAGGTGGCCCTCATCGGCTCCAACGGGGCGGGCAAGTCCACCCTCATGAAGCTGATGGTGGGTCTGCTGAAGCCCAATTCCGGCACAGTTTCCCTCTTTGAGGAGGCCATTGGGGACAAAAAGGCCGAGGATCTGTCCCGGCAGATCTCCCTGGTGTATCAAAACCCGGAGGAGATGTTCATCAAGGACTCCATCCGCGCCGACATCGCCTACGCCATGGAGGTGCGGAACGTCCCGGAGTGGGAGAAACGCACCGGGGAGCTGCTGGAGCGGTTCCGGCTGACAGAGCTGGCAGACCGGGACGGTCGCCTCATGTCCGGCGGGCAGATGCGCCGGGCCAGCCTGGCCATCGGCATCGCCCTGAATCCCGGCATCCTGCTGCTGGACGAGCCCACCGCCAATCTGGACATTGCCACCCGGCGGGAAATCATGGCGGTGCTGGAGGACATGAAGGACGTGATCCAGACCGCCGTCATCGCCACCCACGACATGCAGCTGGTGTGCCAGTGGGCGGAGCGGATCATCGTGCTGTGCGGCGGGCGCGTGGTGGCGGATGGATCCCGGGATGAGATCTTTGCCCGGGCCGATGTGGTGGAGCAGGTGGGCATCCGCCCGCCGGAGATCTTCTCTATGGCCCAGGCTCTGGACCGCCGGGCCCTGTGCTATACCGTCGAGGAATTTTTATCGTCCTTTCAGGAGGCTTGACTGCTGTGGAAAAATTGACTGCCAAACTCTCAGAGAGCATCCTGGACAAATTCTCCATGGACTTCCTTCGCAATCAGGTGCTGAAGAACGCCTACGGCAACGACGACACTGTGATCGCCGCCCTGGACCCCCGGATTCTGCTGGCCTGGTACCTGTTTTTCGGCCTGGTGCCCTGGTTTGTGAACGACATTCCCTTTCTGCTGGGGTGCTTCCTGCTGGTGATGGCCACCACCATCCTGGCCCGGGTGGCGGGTCTGGTGCTGTTCCTGTTCGCCCTGGGGGTCTTCTCCCAGACGGGGTATCTGTTCCTGGTGACCCTCCTCTTTGGGGGCGACGCCTCCGCCATTGCTCCGCTGTTGGTGCTCACCCTGAAGGTGGCCACCATCTCTCTGGCCTCGGTGACTGTGTTCTCCGGCCTGGATCCGGATAAGCTGTCCAACGGCCTGATGTGGTACGGCTGCCCGGAGCGGCTGAGCTTCTCCATCTCCTACGCCTACCGGATGCTGCCCATGCTCATGGAGGAGTTTCAGAATGTGCTGCTCTCCTACCGGCTGCGGGGCAATCCCCCCGCCCACGAGACCTTCGGGGGCAAGGTCAAGTACCTGATCTATCAGGTGAAGATCATCATGCAGTCCTTCTACCCCCTGATGCTCAACACCGCCAAGCGCTCCCGCACCACGGTGGAGGCCCTGGAGCTGCGGGGATACCGATATGCCGCCGTCAATAAGGCGGTGAAGAAGATCAAGCTGGCATCCCTGAAAGTATCCTGCAATGACGGGATCTTCCTTGCGGTTTCCCTGCTGGTGGTGGCGGTGGCGGTTCTGATCTCTACATTGCTGTAAGAAAGAAGGGTTTCTCTTGCGCCTGGATTTTCACACTCACGGGAAGCTGGCCAAAAAGCTCCCGTTTTCCACCGCCTACACCGACTGGCTCTTCGGCGAGGCCAGAGCTGCCGGCCTGGACGCCCTGTGCCTGACGGAGCACTTCAACACCCTCCAGTTCGCCGACGTATATGGCTACATCGCCTCGGTGAGCCGCAGAACGGGGGACACCCTGGAGCTGGAAAACGGCCTGAAAATTTTCCCCGGCATGGAGACGGATGTGGCGGAAGGCGGCCACATCCTGTCCGTCGGACCCCTGGAGGCCATTCTGGAGCTGAACCGCCGGCTGGAGCCCAACAAGGAGAAGGGCTCCTTCCTCCCCTTCCAGCGGCTGATGGACCTGTTTGAGGAGTTCCCGGTGGTGGTGGGCTGCGGCCACCCCTTCCGCGCCCCTGGCCATGTGCCCGAGCTGCCGGAGGAGCAGCTGCGCCGCCTGAAATTTCTGGACCTGAACGGCAAGGACCTGGCCCTGGACCAGGCGCGCACCGAGCGGCTCACCTACGCCCTGGGGAGAAGGCTGGACATCCCCGTGGTGTCCGGCAGCGACACCCACCAGGCGGTGCAGTACGGCTGCGTCACCACCGTGTTTGAGCGGGAGTGCAACACCATCCCGGCCCTCTATGAGGAGATGCGGGAGGGCCGCTATGCCATCCGCCTGGCGGACACCGCCCCCTTCCAGGTGCGCACCGCCTGCCTGCTGAAGCGGTCGTTAAAGGAGATCCACGCCCTGGGGGGCGACTATGTGTCCATCCTGACCCAGGGGGCTGCCGTATGAATGACCAAATCGTAACGCTGGAGGAACAGGCCGTTCAGGCAGTGCGGGAGGCGGGAGCCCTCCTGGCCGACCCCGCCGCCGTCCGCAGCATCCGGGCCAAAAGCAAGACGGACTATGTCACCAATGTGGATGTGGCGGTACAGGAGTTTCTGCGGGAGCGCCTGGCGGCCCTGGCCCCGGACATCCAGTTCATGGGGGAGGAACAAGACAACCGCCCCCTGGACTGGAGCCGCCCCTGCTGGATCTTGGACCCGGTGGACGGCACCACCAACCTGATCCACCGCTTCCGGCACAGCGCCGTCTCTCTGGCCCTGGCGGAGGGTGGACAAATCCGCCTCGGTGTGGTATATAATCCATACAGCGGCGAGTGCTTTACCGCCAGGCGGGGGCTGGGCGCCTTTTGCAATGGCAGTCCCATTCGTGTAAGCGGCACAGATCGCCTGGGGGACAGCCTCCTCTCGGTGGGGACAGTCCCGGGCTGCCGGGAGCTGGCCGACACGGCGTTTCGCCAGATGCGGGACTTGTACGACGCCTGCCAGGACATCCGGCGGACAGGCTGTGCCAGCCTGGATCTGTGCTGGGTGGCCTGCGGCCGCCTGGACAGCTATGTGGAGCTTATGCTCCAGCCGTGGGACTATGCCGCCGGGCTTCTGCTGGTGGAGGAGGCAGGAGGGCGGGTCACCGCCCCGGACGGAAGCCCCCTCTCCCTGTGTCAGGGCGGGCCCCTGCTGGCCACCAACGGCAGGCTGCACACCGCCATGCAATCTCTCTTGAAGTGAGGACACCCATATGGACCTGCGCCTTTCCACCCCGGCCGGGGAGCTGACCCGGGCGGAGCAGAAGATCTTGGACTATATCAACACCAACACCGACGCCTTTCTGTTTTCTTCCATCGGGCAGCTGGCCCAGCAGCTGGAGCTGTCTGACGCCACCGTCTCCCGGTTTGCCCGGCACGTGGGCTGCCGGGACTTCAAGGCCCTGAAGGCTCTGGTGATGGAACAGGCTTCCGGCCCCGCAGTGAAAATGGCGGGGACCCTGCAGCAGGAGGAGAGCTTTTCCCCCCAGAGCTGGCTGACGCGCCAGCAGGAGTATCTGGAAAAGACCGCTCAGCTCCTCTCCACCCAGGAGTTTAAGACAGCGGTGGAGGCCATCTGCTCGGCCCGGACGGTATTTCTCCACGGGAAAAACGCCTCGGCCGCCCTGGCGCAGCTCCTCCACTTCCGTCTGCGCCGAGTGGGCGTGCGCGTGTCGCTGCTGCCCTCCGGGGGCGCGGAGCTGCTGGAGGGGCTGATCCAGGCCGGGCCGGAGGACCTGGTGGTGCTGTTCAGCTTTTCCAAGCTCTCCCGGGAGGGCCACGTTCTTCTGAATCATAGCCGGGCCGCCGGCTATCGGACCCTGGCTTTTGTGGGCCGCACCTGTCTTCCTGCAGAGGAGCGGGCGGATATCAGCCTGTTCGCTTACCGGGGTAGAGAAAAAGAATACCACTCCATGGCGGCTCCCGCCGCCCTGCTGGACGCCTTGGCCGTGGCGGTGGCAGAACGGTTAGGCTTCGAGGGCACAAATCGTCTCCAGGCGCTGCACCAAATGAAAAAGGATTATTTCCCAGACGGATGAACGCATCCCCCATACGCACACATGGGGGATGCGTTCATTTTCCGGGATGTCTCACGGATTTTACACGCATTTTACTGTGCTGTGGTAGTAGACATAGACCAGCTGTGATATGGTAAATTAGGCTTATTTTATATATTTCGTGGGCGGGTTTTCGCTGCCTGCGCGCCACATTGGGAAAGGAAGGATCTGTTGCTATGAAACGCACGGTTTTATCCGTATGTATCCTGGCATTGGCATTGATTCTGACGGCCTGCAGTCCGACGCTGTCTGACAGCACAGCCTCCGCCGACAATTCCTCCGGCGGAGAACACACTTTCAATTATGGCGGAGATGTGACCCTGCGCATCCTCTCCGGCTCGGAGAACCAGGAGCTGGAGGGCATCCTGGATGACTTTGCCCGGGAACGGGGTGTGAACATCGAAATGGACTACCGAGGCTCCCTGGACATCATGCGCACCCTCCAGGGAGAGAGCATCGACTACGACGCGGTGTGGCCTGCCAGCAGCCTGTGGCTCACCGCCGGGGACACCCAGTACCGTGTCAAACATACCCAGTCCATCTCCATTACCCCGGTGGTCTTTGGCATCCGCCAGAGCTTGGCGGAGGAGCTGGGCTTTGTAGGCACGGAAGTGTCGGTCAGCGACCTCCTCTCCGCCATCCAGTCCGGGAAGCTGAACTTCTGCATGACCTCCGCCACCCAGTCCAACTCCGGGTGCAGCGCCTACATTGGTTTTCTTTATGCTCTACTGGGCAATCCGGATGTGATCACGTCGGAGAGCCTCCAGACTCCCGGCCTCTCGGAACAGATCACCCAGCTGCTCTCCGGCGTAGACCGGTCCTCCGGCAGCTCTGACTGGCTGAAGGATCTGTTTCTCACCGGCGGCTATGACGCCATGGTGAACTATGAGTGCCTTATCATCAGCGCCAATCAGGAACTGGAGGCCCGTGGGGAGGAGACCCTGTATGCCGTCTACCCCTATGACGGTCTCTCCATTGCCGATTCTCCCCTGGGCTATGTGGACAACGGGGATGCCGAGAAGGAACAGGCATTCCTGGATCTGCAGGAGTACCTCCTGTCCGACGAGGTGCAAAACGAGATCCAGCGCACCGGCCGCCGCACCGGCTACGAGGGGGTGTCGGCGGAGAACGCGGACGTATTCCGCGCCGACTGGGGCATCCAGCCCGACCGGGTACTCTCCCCCATCCGGATGCCGTCCACCGAGGTGCTGATGGAGTGCCTGAACCTGTACCAGACAGAGTTCCGCAAGCCCTCTCTCACCATATATTGTCTGGACTACTCCGGCAGTATGGAGGGAACCGGCCGGGAGCAAATGGTAGAGGCCATGAGCCAGATCCTGATCCAGGAGAACGCGGAGAAGAATCTGCTCCAGGCCTCGGAGCATGAGGTCAATATCCTCATCCCCTTTGAGGGCTACCCGCGGGACATCTACACCGCCGTCGGAAATGGAAGCGAACTGGAATCCCTCTACACCAAAGTGGAGGCGGAGGAGGCCACCGGCGGCACAGATATTTACGCCGCAGCTACAGAGAGCCTGCGGCAGCTGGGAAACTACGATCTGAGCCAGTACACCCCCGCCATCATACTATTGACGGACGGGGTATCTGATGGCAGCATCGACGCTTTCCAAACCGCCTATGAGGCATTCGGAGCAGACGTACCGGTGTTCTCCATCATGTTCGGCTCCGCCGACCCCACCCAGCTGGAGGAGCTGGCAGAGCTGACTCACGCGCGGGTCTTTGACGGACGGGAGGATCTGATCGGGGCCTTCCGCAGTGTGAAGGGGTACAACTGAGATGAAAAAAGGACAGCTGCGGCAGCTGGTACTGTCGCTGGGGGCGGGAATCGCGGTCTTTCTGGTTCTGGCACTGGCCCTCCGATGGAGTTTCCTCTTCAGCGCCGCGCTGGGGGTGGGAATCTATCTGGGCCTGTGGTTTCTGCTGACCCCCAAGGCAGACCCCGTCACCCTCTATTTCGCCAAGCGGCCAGACGGCGGCGAGATGCAGGCCCTGATGGAGGAGGCGGCGCGGGATCTGAGAGCCATCCGGTCGGCCGCCGGCCGCATCACAGACGTCCGGACCCATGAGGACGCCCTGGCCCTCACGGAGACGGGGGATCGCCTCTACCGGTATCTCCGGGAGCATCCGGAGAAGATCCCGTCGGCCAACCGCTTCCTCACCTACTACCTGGACACGGTGGGCCGGATCTTGGGGCAGTATGTGAAGTTCCAGGAGGCCGGGCTGGGGACTTCCGAGGTGCGGGAGTTCCAGCGGAAGGTGCGGGCCATCCTGCCCAAGCTGAAAACTGGATTCGAGGCACAGCTCAGTCAGCTGATGGCCTCGGAGCGGTTTGACGCGGAGGCGGATATGAAGGTCATGGAGGGCCTGCTGAACACGGAGGGATTCCAATGGGAAGCAAATCAAAATGGATCGGTCTGATCATCCTGCTGGCCGTCATCGGGGCGGCGGCGGTCTATCTGTTGCTGGGAGGCGGCCCCCAGCCGGAGCCCGCTGTCCTGCGGGGCTATGTGGGGGGCGAGAAGATCGGCCTGCTGGAGGACGAGGCGGTACAGGACATCCTGGATCGGAACTACGGGCTCACCCTGGACTATGCCAAGGCAGGTTCCCTGGACATGGTAACGGCGGATCACGAGGGCCGGAATTTCCTCTTTCCCTCCAGCCAGACCGCCCTGGAGTATTACCAGCAGCTCTACGGCGCGCCGGACAGGAGCCAGATCGTGTTCAACACCCCCATCGTCCTCTATACCCACCGGCCCATCCTGGAGGCGTTCCAGAAAGAGGGGCTGGTGACGGAGCGGGATGGGGTGTACTATATGGATATGGCCGGCCTGGTGGCGGAGATCGAGGCGGGCACCGCCTGGGCGGACCTGGGGCTCCCGGAGCTCTACGGCACCGTGGCTGTCAACACTACCGACCCCGTGCGCTCCAACTCCGGGAATATGTTCGCGGGGCTGCTGGCCAATGTGCTGTGCGGCGGGGTGGCGGATGAGGACAGCGTGGAGGCGGTGTTGCCCCGCTTGCAGGCCATCTTCGAGAAGTTGGGCTATATGGAGGCGTCCTCCTCCGACCTCTTCGACCAGTTCCTCAAGACCGGCATGGGGGCCAAGCCCATGATCGCCGGCTATGAAAACCAACTGCTGGAGTTCGCCGTGGAGAACCCGGAGGACTGGGAACAGCTGAAGGATGACATCGTGCTGATCTATCCCACACCCACCGTCTGGTCCTCCCATATCTACATCGCCCTGGACGAGGCGGGGGAGGCGGGCATCGACGCCCTGATGGACGAGGAGATCCAGCGCCTGGCCTGGGAAAACCACGGTTTCCGTACCGAGGTATCCGGGACGGGCGCCGACGAAGACCACTTCGGCGTCCCCCACCTGGCCGCGGAGATCACCCAGGTGGCCGCCATGCCCAGCTACGCCGCCATGGAGAAGATCATTGCCGCTCTGTCGTAGAGGCGGCCTGCATAGCGCTCCCAGCCATGGCGAATAAAAACCCCATCCTGTCCACTCAGAAGATATCTGAGCTGTACGGAATGGGGTTTTGCTGTTATTGATCTGTCCATCGTGCGAGTGTGCTGATGGGTATACCTCAAGATTTGCGGGGCTGTAAACAATGAGAGTGCCTACCTATCGCTATGTTCCAAAAGTGTCCCTCAAATCTCTTACAACGGGCTGTTCTCATACACAGAGGATGCAATCTTTCAGTTCCATGGCATTGAAAGCAAGCACCGTGCTTTTCTGATCCAGGGGCAGTTCATCCCCATCCACTGTGAAGACCGCCCCGCCGGCCTCCTCCAGGATGATCCGCGCAGCGTTGTGATCCCATGGAGAGGATCGCATGGTTACAAACAGATCTGCCCGGCCTGCGGCCACTTCACACAATTCCAAGGCCACGGAACCCAGACAGCGGACACCCCGAACCTTCCGGGAGAGCCGAATCATCCGCTCTTGGTACGGATGAGGCTCCAGAAAGGTATATTGCAGGCCCGGCGTTGTCAGCAGCAGTTCCGAAAGCTCCCGCCGGCCGGAGGTGTGGATCGGCGTCTGATTCTGCCATGCGCCGCCTCCGCGCTTTGCCCAGTAGAGCGTCTCGCGTTCCACGTCCAGCACCAGGCCGAACAGCGGGGTACTTCCCTCCCAGCACCCCACGGAGATGGCGTAGTTCTGATGCTGATTGATGAAATTTGTGGTCCCGTCGATGGGATCAATATACCAAGTCACCGACCCGGTGCGATGCGCTTCCGGCGGATACTCTTCACCTACAATGGAGTCCTGGGGGAAGGCTGTCAGTATTTCATTTCGCAATAACTGCTCGATTTTCCGATCCCAACGGGTGACCAGATCCTGATGGCTCGTTTTCTGGCAAATCTCCGCATCTTCCAGACGGCACTGCCGCAGAAGATCTCCGGCATTTTGAACAACTTCCACAGCAACATTGAATCTGCCCATTCTCCACCTTCTTTCCTCTGTCTGATTTATAAAACCACATTCCTTGTGACTTGTCAAGAACGCTTCACCAGATCACCCGCATCTCCACGTTATGCAACTGAGGCATCGGGCTGTGGGTCTGGATGTAGCGGGCGGTGAGATCCGGCATTTCCACACCGCCCCGCCACAGGACGGGGCACTCCCTCAAGATCTCGTATCCACCCGTGCCCGTGGCCCGGTAGTTGCTGGTGCACAGACGGAAGGTCCCGTCTCCCAGTGGGGAGCCGTCCAGTTTTGCCAGGTGGATCACCCGACTGCCCACGGGCCGGCGCAGATCGAAGGTGTAGGAGAGCCCGGCGTAGAAGTCGTAGTTGTAGTGCTCCACTTTGGGCAGCAGGAACTCCTCTGCAATCTGGGGCTGGCCATCAACCAGGGTGAAGTATTTCTGGAGGCGACGGATCGGGACCCGATTTGGCGGGACTTCTTCTACACGGAACTCACCACCGGTCTGCGGCTGGGTGAGATCTGTGGCCTCATGTGGAGCGACTTCGATGGGCGAAA
>NZ_NFHC01000022.1:0-63477 GCF_002161245.1 Flavonifractor sp. An9 | reverse complement strand
ACATACAAGCCCAAGGAGTGATTGGTCAGCCAGTTGCTCCTCTCATTGTAGCTTAGGCACGAGATGGAGGGAAAGCCGGACTGGCTGTCCGGCTTTCCTGTCCAAATTTATTGTAATAGTAGTGATTTCAAAGAAAATTGAAAATTCCCGTCAAATTGACGGAAATCCCGACAGCTTATTAAAATTTCTCTCTGTCTGTCGGCATAGAAAAAGGACAGTCGATTTTCTCGGCTGCCCTTGTGGGGAAACAAAGTTATTCTTCTGCGTTTGAATCAAGTGTTCCTGCACCGTCATCGGTATATAGGTCGGCAGGGATTGAACTAACAGCAAGTTGTTCTTCTGGCGACAAGGAATTATACCATTCAAGCCATTCAAGAGTTTCTTCGGTCAAGTCAGATTTGCTAAATGACTGTCCATTAAATTCAATGGTTCCATTAGAACCTATATCCCCAGAAATAGGGGTCAATGCCTTTAATAAATCTTCGCCTGTAACACCTAACTGAGCACCATCACTTGCAAATGGAATGTGCAACAAATATTCTCCGTCTACTTCATAAACATAAATATAGATGCCAGAACCAATATCTTGTGTATTGCCCAAAAGGGAAAGGACTTCTTCTCTTGTCATAGCTGGCTCTAATTCTCTTATCTGTTCAGATGTTACTTGTGTCGGCACGTCAATCTGCTCTTCGTTACCTGGCAATAGGTTAAGGATTTCTTCGGTTAATGGACTACTTTCTCCAGCATCGATGGTTTTTACTGCTTCTTTTATTTCTTTGTGGGAGTAGTCGCCCAAATCTTCAACAGGAATACCGAGGGAATTCAGATAATCGACTGCCGCATTATATTGAATTGTATCAATAGCAAATGCGGTTAATGGTACCATCAAGCACAAACAAGCCGCAATAGCTCCCCACTTTACCCAGCCGGGCTTCTTTGCTTTGTGATATGCCCTTGCCTCGTTGATATGATTCTCATTGATGTCACCGAGGACTTCATACAGTTTTTCATTCGTCATAGTTCAAAGCCCCTTTCTAAAAGGTAGTTGTGTAGTTTTAGGCGGATGCGGTTAAGAGTCATTGATACAGCTCCATCATTCATATTGTGCCGGACGGCAATTTCTGAAATGCTGTCGGTGTACCAATATCGGCTGATAAAAATGCTTCTTTTCTTTGGTGATAGACGATCCAAAAATGTATCAATGGCTTTCGTGAGTTCCTTTTGGTCAAATGCCTGTTCCACATCATCCCTGCCAGATACCAAGTCAGAAAGTTCCTTCAGAACCGCAGGCATTTCTCCACCGCCCCGTTTGTCGGAGGTATTGTGTTTATACCTGTTAAACGACAGGTTTCTTGTAATTTTTCCAAGGAATGTGGACAGAATGCTTGGCCTGTGAGGCGGCATGGCGTTCCATGCGTTTAAGTAGGTGTCGTTGACACATTCTTCAGCATCCTCCTGATTGCCCAGTATATTCTTAGCAATCGAGGTACAGTAGTTCCCGTATTTGTCAGATGTGGCATGGATGGCCTGCTCGTTTCTATCCCAGTATAATTGGACTATCTGTGCATCATCCATCGGTTTTCACCTTGCTTCCTTATTTACCTTTTCACCTATATACACAACTTTTGAACTCAAATCTCACACATTTTTTTGAAAAAAATTTTCTCTTTAATCATATCATATTGTTATCACTGTAGTATATAGCAATAGGACCACCATCCAGTTCTGAATGATAGTCCTGCCTGCCCAAAGGGAATGCTTGCTGTTTGGTGAAACCGACGGAGTTTGGGCCATCACTACTTATCTTGAAAAGGGACGGTGAGAAATGGGAATTGCTTTTCCGGCCGGAACCACCTATAATGGCACTTAGATTTTGTGTTTGTGAGGTTTCGGCCATGGGGAGAGCATCCACGAGAGAGAATAAGAACATCTATCAGACCACCCGGGAGGCCATGCACCTGACCCGGGAGGCCGCCGGCGAGCTGCTGGAGTCCATTCCGCCCGAGCGCATCGAGAAGATCGAGAACGAGCGGTCCCTGCCCCACCCGGACGAGGTGCTGACCATGGCGGAGAAGTACAAGCAGCCGGGCCTTTGCAACTACTACTGCGCCAATCAGTGCCCCATCGGGCAGGAGTATGTGCCGGAGGTGAAGATCAAGGACCTCTCCCAGATCGTCCTGGAAATGCTGGCCTCCCTCAACTCCATGAACCGGCGCAAGGACCGGCTGATCGAGATCACCGCCGACGGCGTCATCAGCGACGACGAGCTGGAGGACTTCATCCGCATCCGGGAGGAGCTGGAGCGCATCTCCATCGCGGTAGAGACGCTGCAGCTGTGGTCGGAGCGGATGCTGGCCACCGGCGCCATTGACGCTGAACGGTATGAGGAATATGAGCGCCGGCGTGCGGAGCGGGATTGAACCGGGTATTTTGCCGCGGCAGTGGAAATAGAGGGGCCTAATTTGCCAAACCGATGCTGGAAGCCGCTGGTGCGGGATGGTAGAATACGGGTAAGCAGAGAGAGCAGATGCTCCTGTGAAGTTTGCGCAGCGAGGTGACGGCGATGGATCCAAAAACGAGACTCCTGGCGATCCGCCTGATGGAGAACCTCCGGAAAAATCCCGCTTACGCCCAGACACTGGGCGTCCAGGTGACCTTAAAGAGATCCGCCTGAAGGGTTGGGCTCCCATCCCGATCCGGCGGCGGCTGAGGGCTTCACAGCTGGGTGAAGCCCTCTTTTGCAGAGAGAATTGATGCCTTGGGAAGGGAAAGGAGCGAAACGAGATGAACGGCTATGACCAGCAGCTGAAGGAGCTGCTCGCCCAGTGCGCCCGCAAGCGGAAACTGGAGGCCTCGGCCGCGGAGCTGCGGCGCCAGCGGGATACCTACGCCGCCAGGGCGGAGGAGCTGAAAGAAGCCATGCGGGAGGAGCAGGCGGATGTGGACCGGCTGGAGGGCCGGAGCCTGGCCGCCTTCTTCTACAACGTGGTAGGGAAGATGGATGAAAAGCTGACGCAGGAGCGGCAGGAGGCCTACGCCGCCCGGGTGCGGTATGACGCGGCGGCCCGGGAGCTGGCCGGCTCGGAGGAGGATCTGGCCCGGTGCCATGCGGAGCTGGAGGAGTTGGACGGCTGCGAGGAGTGGTACGCCGCGCTGCTCCAGGAGAAGACCCAGGCGGTCAAGGCCGCCGGCGGCGCGGCCGCGGAACAGATCCTCCGCATGGAGGAGCGCGAGGCCTACTTAGAGAGCCAGGAGCGTGAGCTGGGGGAGGCGTCCGCCGCCGGGCAGAGCGCCCTGGCGACGGCCGATGGGATCCTGGAGAGCCTGAGCAGCGCGGAGGGCTGGGGCACCTGGGACCTGATCGGCGGCGGGCTCATCGCCGACCTGGCCAAGCACAGCAAGCTGGATGAGGCACAGGCGGCGGTGGAGTACCTGCAGTCGCAGCTGCGCGCCTTCCGGACAGAGCTGGCCGACGTGACCATCAGCGCTGATTTCCAGGTCAATATCGACGGCTTCCTCCGATTTGCCGACTATGTGTTCGACGGTATCTTCGCCGACTGGGCGGTGCTGGACCGGATCAACCAGGCTCAGGCCCAGGTGGAGGACACCCGGGCGCAGATCTGCGCCGTCCTGGACCGCCTGGGGCAGATGACGGACCAGGCGGAGCGGGAGCGGGCCGGACTGCGGCAGGAGATCGAGGGCCTGGTCAGCAGCGTGCCCATGTAGGATAAATCGCTAAGCGGTATGGGAAACAAGAGGGAATAAGGAGAATAACGAGTATGGATGATGACGCGGGTGCCCAGGCGCCCCAGTTGCTCTGGATCAACTGGACGAACCAGGTGGTGTCCTTCCATTCGGAGGAGGGGTTTGAGCCGGTGGCGTTCCCCGACCACGACGCCATGCTGGCATATGTGTTCCAGAAGACCTCCAACGGCTTTCGCATCCAGTGAGAGGCCGCTGGGAGAAAATCGACTGCAAGGAGTAACCCATGAAATTTATCATTGAGCACCTGTCCAAGCGCTTTGAGCAGAAAGAGGTGCTGAAAGACATCGACTTTACCTTTGAGGAGGGGAGGATCTACGGCCTGTTAGGCCGAAACGGCGCCGGTAAGACGACGCTCTTCAACTGCCTGAACCGGGACATCAAGGCCGACAGCGGCAGTTTTTACATAGAAGAAAACGGCGTGCGCCGGGAGGTGGCGGCGGAGGACATCGGGTATGTCCTCTCCACGCCCACGGTGCCGGAGTTCCTCACCGGCCGGGAGTTCCTCAAGTTCTTCATGGACATCAATTCTGACTCCATCCGGGACCCCAAACCCCTGGACGAGTATTTTGCGGAAATGAGCATCGCCCCAGAGGACCGGGACAAGCTCCTGAAGGACTACTCCCACGGCATGAAGAACAAGATGCAGATGCTGGTCAACATCATCGCCCAGCCCAACATCCTGCTCCTGGACGAGCCGCTGACCAGCCTGGACGTGGTGGTGGCCGAGGAGATGAAGAACCTGCTCCGGTCCCTGAAAGACGGGCGGATCACCATTTTCTCCACCCACATCCTGGACCTGGCCCTGGATCTGTGCGACGAGATCGTGCTGCTCAGCCACGGGGAGCTGGAGGTGGTGGAGAAGTCCAACCTGGACGACCACGCCTTCAAGGAGAAGATCATCGCGGCGCTGAAAGAGGAGAGCTATGCTTAAAACACTGCGCATCTCATTCGCCCTGAAAAATACATACCGGGTCAACGGCATCCTGCACTCCCTCAAGCAGATCCCCTTTTTGAAGCGGGTGCTGCCCGACCGGCTTTATCAAGTGCGGGGGCTGAAGATCTTCGCCAACATCCTCTCGGTGCTGTGGGAGATCGTGTCCATCTTCCTGGGGAAGCTCCTCTACGTCCTCACCATGGTCTGCGGCGTGGGGCTCCTCTACGAGCGGGCGCCGGCGGGCCTCGGGTTCCTGCACATCCTGCTGTTCCTGACGCTGATCGGCTCGTATATGAACACCAGCCTCTTCAACCCCACCCGGGACAAGTACTACGCCATGATCCTTCTGCGGATGAACGCCCGATCTTACACCCTGGTAAACTACGGCTACGCCCTGCTGAAGGTCGTGGTGGGGTTCCTGCCTTTCACTATCCTCTTTGGCCTGGATCGGGGCGTGCCGCTGTGGCTGTGCCTGCTGATCCCTTTCTGCATCGCCGGCGCGAAGGTGGCGGTGGCCGCCGACTCCCTGCGGGACTATGAGAAGCACGGCTATGTCCGCAACGAGAATAACCTCCAGAAGATAGCCTGGCTGCTGACGGCGCTCCTGCTGGCCCTGGCCTATGTGCCGCCCGCCGTGGGCTTCGTCCTGCCCCTCTGGGCCTCGGCGGCGCTGTTCCTGGTCTGGATCCCGCTGGGGCTCCTGAGCCTTAGGTGGGTGTTGACCTTCCGCTACTACCGGGAGATGAACCAGGAGCTGCTGGCCCAGATCCCGGGCCAGATGGACAAGGCCAGAGCGGCGGTCAAGACGGCCAATGAGAAGAACATCTCCGCCGACACCTCCATCACCAGTCGGAAGAGTGGCTTTGAGTTCCTCAACGACCTGTTCGTCAAACGGCACCGGAAGATTTTGTGGAAATCCGCCCTGCGCATCGCCTATGTCTGCCTGTTCCTCTGCTGCGGCGCGGTACTGTTCATGGTGATCCAGCCCGGCGCCAAGGCGGACATCAACGAGATGGTCATGACGTGGCTGCCGTACTTTGCCTTCATTATGTATCTCATCAACCGGGGCACCGGCTTTACCCAGGCCCTGTTCATGAACTGCGACCACAGCCTTCTGACCTACTCCTTCTACAAGCGCCCGGGGTTCGTGCTCAGGCTGTTTCGCATCCGGCTACGGGAGATCATCAAGGTCAACGCCGTGCCGGCGCTGGTGATCGGGTGCGGCCTGGCGCTGATCCTCTATGTCTCAGGCGGGACGGACAACCCCCTCAATTATGTGGTGCTGGTGGTCACCATCCTCGCCATGAGCGCCTTCTTCTCCATCCACTACCTGACCGTCTACTACCTGCTGCAGCCCTACACGGCCGGCACGGAGATGAAGAGCGGGACCTACCGCATCGTGATGGTCCTCACCTATGTGGTGTGCTACGCCATGATCAACGTCCGTATGCCCATCCTGATGTTCGGCGCGATGTGCATCGCCTTCTGTGTGGCGTACTCCATCGTGGCCAGCATCCTGGTCTATAAGTTCGCGCCCCGGACCTTCCGGCTGCGGACGTAATATAGGAGATCTTCACCGAAGAAAAGAGCGGGGGAGCTGTGCCGGATGGCGCAGCTCCCCCGCCTTTTTCGTTTTTATGGGCCACCGTAGGAAGAAACTCACGGCAGAGTCAAGAAAAATGCCTCAGCCGGAGGCCGCGGAGAAGAACATGACATAGTAGATCGGGAGATAGGTGATCTTCCCCTTGCTGGATACATTGCGCTCATTGGACAGTACGAATGCCTTCTTGATATGGTAGTCCTCATTTTGGACAAAGGTGTTGAGCGCGCTGTGTACGGTATAGTCCTTGCCGGACTTGACCTCAAGGGGGACGGCGGAAAGGCTGCTGTAATCGTCGATCAGGTAATCGACCTCGCCCTTGCTGCGGTTGTCATAGTAGTACAGCTTATAGCCATGGGCGGCCAGTTCGCCGGCGACGACAGTCTCATAGACGGATCCCAGATTGATGCTCTTTTCATCATCCAGGACGGCGCGGATATTGTTCCCGTAAAGAAGGCACGTCAGGAGTCCCACATCGTTGAGATAGAGCTTGAGCAGGTTTTTCTCTGCGGACTCGATTAGCGGGAAAACCGGATTGGAGATGGCCTGAACGGGCAGGGCGATCCCGGCGCTGATCAGATACTCAAACTCGTCGCTGTAATCGCGGAAGGTCTTTCCCTTCTTATCCTCGATGCTCTTGGCCACCACGCGCTTTTTCTTGTTCTCCATATTGGAGGGGATGAGGTCGTAGATGCGCCGGATCATCAGCTTCCGCTCTTCGCCGTATTTGGAGGCGTCGGCGGCATAGTAGTCATGGATCTCCCGCTGGATCTCCCGCACAGTCTGGATGTTCTTCTCCGCCAGATAGGTGTTGACCGCATCGGGCAGCCCGCCGACCAGCAGATACTTGCGGAACAGATCCATTACCTTGTTGTGCGTCGCCTCGTCCAGCGCCTCCAATGCTTCAAACCTCCGCCGCATAGCGGTGATGGCGAATTCATTCAGCCCATTCGCATACAGGAACTCCTCAAAATCCAGGGGGAACATCTGGACCTTTCGGATGCTGCCCATGGGGATGGAGGGGGTCTGCGCCAGCGTGACGCCCAGCAGCGAGCCGCTTGCGATATAGGTGAACCGGCCGTCCTGAGCCAGAAACTTGAGCATGGTGAGCAGGTGGGGATAGGCCTGGATCTCATCCAGGAAAATCAGCGTGTTCTCCTTTTCCTTCATCCTGTCGCCGGCGAGCATACTCACCTGCAGGTAGAAGTCCTCCACCGTCCGGACGTTGGCAAACAGCCCGGCACCCAGCGCGTCCTCCACCAGGTTGATCTCGATGTAGTTCTCAAACAGCTTCTGTCCCACATAGCGGACAATGTAGGTCTTGCCCACCTGACGGGCGCCGTCAATGAGCAGGATCTTGTTCGAGTCCGATTGCAGATGTGCCTCGATCAGAGAGGCTATTTTTCGGTAAAGCATACGGCACCTCCTGATGAACAGATTTTTCAATAGGATTATACTGCATATAGTATGACTTTTCAATAGATTTTATATTCAAAAATCCGAACTTATCAAATAGAGGGACCGCCGGAGAGAACTCGTTTAGCCGCCGGGGTGATGACTACGCAGGGGGGGCGGCAGCAGGGAGTAACTTCAGAGTCCGACTGGAGATTTTCCAATTCTTCTTGATACTTTCCTTAGAATTGCCTATTACCATAGCTGCAGAATCTGATAAGGAGACTTCTGCTATGGAAACGACACGCGCATTGACTAAGACCGGCGGCATCACCGAGACGGGGCTCAAGTGGATCGCCTTGGTCACCATGGTGATGGACCACATCCACTACTTCTTCGGCTTCACCGGCATGATCCCGGAGTGGTTCAGCATGTTGGGGCGGCTGGGAGCGCCCCTGTTCCTCTTCTGCCTGGTGGAGGGCTTCACCCACACCCACAGCCGGAAGAAGTACTTCGCCAAGGTCTACATCCTCTCCGCCGCCATGTCCGCCCTGCTGTTCTTCATGGCCTTCGGCGGCATCCTGGTGCGGCCCGACGGGTTCTACCCGGGGAACGGCATGATGACCACCTTCGCGGTGCTCATGGTGATCTGGCAGGGCATCGACTGGCTGGGACAGAAAAAGGTCCTGCCCGGCCTGGCGGCGGTGATCCTCCCCCTGGCCTGGCCCATCCTGGCAAGCCAGCTGTCTGTGGCCTTTCCCGCTCTGGCCACGCCGCTGGGCTTTGCCGCCTACTCGGTCCTGCCCACATGGGGCACCACCGGGGACAGCGGCTGGCCGGTGCTGGTGATGGGGCTGGTGCTCTACCTGTTTAGAAAGCGCCGGGGTGTGCAGGTGGCGGCCTTCTCCGTCTACTACATCCTCTATGGCGTAGTCTATATGGCCGCCATAGCCTCCGCTATGGCCCCGGACTTCGTCTGGTGGCAGCTCTTCACCCAGTACTATGAGATCTACGGCATCTTGGCGGCGCCCTTGATGCTGTGGTATAATGGCCGGCGGGGCGGCGGGCATAAGCTGCTGTTCTATGCCTTCTATCCCGCCCACATCTACATTCTCTACGCCCTCTCCTGGGGGCTGTACCTTCTGCTGAACTGAGGTGACATGATGGCCCATATCCTGGTGGTGGATGATGACAAGGATCTCTGCGCACTGCTGAGGACCGCCCTGGAGCGGGACGGGCACCAGGTGTCCACCCGCCTGAGCGGCCGGGAGGTGGACGAATCCGCTTGCCTCTGGGCGGACTGCATATTGCTGGATGTGATGATGCCGGGGGAGGACGGGTTCGCCCTCTGCCGCCGCATCCGGGGGCTGGCGGACTGCCCCATCCTCTTCCTCACCGCCAAGACCGAGGAGGCCGACGTGCTCACCGGCCTGGGGCTGGGCGGGGACGACTACCTCACCAAGCCCTTCCGCGTCGCGGAGCTGCGGGCCCGGGTGGCGGCCCACCTTCGCCGGGAGCAGCGCACGCCCCATGCCCGCCTGCGCCGGGGGGCGCTGGACTTCGACCTGGGGGAGCGGGCGGTGTACTGGAAGGACACGCCCTTGAAACTGACCAAGGGGGAGTACGCCATCTGTGAGTACCTGGCCATGCACCCGGGCCAGACCTTCTCCAAGGAGCAGCTCTATGAGGCGGCCTTCGGCTACGACGGCGAGGCGGACGCCTCGGCCGTGACGGAGCACATCAAGAACATCCGGGCCAAGCTGCGCCCGGCAGGGGAGAGCCCTATTGAAACCGTCTGGGGGGTGGGCTACAAGTGGAAAAATGGATAAGACGGCCCGCCGGTCTCACCGCGCTGTTCTGGCGGTATCTGATCACCACCGGCGTCGTGGTCATCCTGCTGGCGGTCCTCTGGTGGTTTGGCATGACCACCATGATGCGGTATGGCATCGTGTATCCGGCCAACACCGCCGCCAGCGGGGTGGAGGCGGTGGCCCAGGCCCTCTCCTCCGGGGAACTGGACACGGAGGAGATCCCCTACTTTTACCGCTGGGCCATCTTTGACGGGGGCGGGCAGGTGCGGGACCCGGGGAACATGGATGAGAAGCACCTGGACTACGCCGAGGCCGCCCTGGCCGGGGAGCGGGACCCCCAGGGAATGTTCTACTCCCAGTACCACCGGCTGACCCAGCTGCCGGACGGGACCACCTGCGTAATCCAATATGACTACTCCATGCCCTACGGCGCCGAGGTGCTTCAGCGCCGCCTGCCGGAGTTCCAGACCTGCGCCACCATCGTTCTGCTGCTTGCCTGGCTGACGGCGGGGGCCATCTCCACCCATCACTTCGCCGGCCTTCTGCGGCGGGACGCCGCCCTGCTCACCGGCGCCACGGAGGCCATCGCCCAGAGGCGGCTGGACGTGCCCATCACCGGGCGGGCGAGGGTGCGGGAGTTCGGGGCGACGCTAAAGGCCATGGACGACCTGCGGCGGAACCTGGCGGAGTCCCTGGAGAGCCAGTGGGGCATGGAGCAGCAGCGCCAGCTGGAGCTGGCGGCTCTGACCCATGACCTCAAGACCCCCCTCAGCGTCATCAGCGGCAACGCGGAGCTGCTGGGGGAGGACGCCTTGACCGAGGGCCAGCGGGAGAGTGTGGACGCCATTTTCCGCAGCGCCCTCCGCCTCCAGGACTATGTGGCCCAGCTGCGGGCCATGACCGGCTCCGAGGCCGCCCTCAGCCGGGAGAAGGAGAGGGTTTCCCTCCCGGTGCTGGCCGAGGGCTGGCGGGAGGTGGGCCAGAGCCTCTGCGGGGCAAAGCCGGCGGCGTTCCGCTGCCCGGAGGTGCCCCGGCTGGAGCTGGCGGTCTACCGGGGGGACCTGGACCGGGCAGTGAGCAATCTGTTGGACAACGCAGCGCGCTACACGCCCGCAGGTGGCACCGTCACCCTGTCCGTAACCGCGGACGGCGAGACGCTGACCATCGCCGTGGAGGACACCGGCCCCGGCTTTTCCGCTGAGGGCCTGGCCCGAGGGGAGCAGGCCTTCTACACCAGCGATGCCAGCCGGCCCCAGGAGGGCCATATGGGGATGGGCCTCTATTTCGCCGCCCAGACCGCGAAGCGCCACGGCGGGGCCCTGCGCCTTGCCAATACCGGCCTCGGCGCCAGGGCGGAGCTGATTTTGCCGATCAACTGAAGCCTGCCGGCTGTTCCATGAGGGGCAGCCGGCAGGCTTTATTGCCGCTTTCTGGGGATGTTAAGACCCGTTGCTTGCGGCAACGGGCAATTTCGGCTACAATAACGGCAGCGACGGAAAGAAAAGAGGCTGTCCTTTATGCTCAACGAAAACATAAAAGCGATCAGAAAAGCAAAGGGCCTTTCCCAGCAGGAACTTGCCGTCAAGCTGAACATTGTGCGGCAAACAGTTTCAAAATGGGAGCAAGGCTTGTCGGTTCCAGACGCCGATCTATTGATTGCCCTATCGCAGGCGCTGGAAACGCCTGTGAGCACGCTGCTGGGAGAAACAGTTATGGAGTCGGAGGCGGATCGCTTACAAGCAATTTCTGAAAAATTGGAGGTGATCAATTTGCAGCTGGCACAAAGAAAGACCACGAAAAGAGCTATCATTCGCTGGCTGCTGATTTCTATATGCGCCATGATCCTCGTGATGTTTGCGGCCCTGATTATAGTAAACAGTCCTTATTTGGGCTGGGATTACAGTGACCCTGAAACCGCTGTCCTGGGAGTGGCGTTCCACGCCTTTGAATGGCTGTTTGTCAGAGTGGCGCCTGTTATCTTGATCGCCGCACTCATCGGAATCTTCTTCACGCGCAAAAAGGATTGAATGGATCAACAGGAGTGTTTCTCAAATGAAAAAGATCATCGGAATGGCTGCCGCGGCTGTGATTGTGCTGGGCCTGAGCCTCGTTATTTACAATCAAATCATTCCTGACGAATATGTGCTTGCTGATGATGAAATTGCCCTGCATCTAAAATTGGACACAGAAGAAGATGTTGGGCTGCTGGTTTATGATTATCGCGCAGGCGGCCACGAATACAGCGGCGGCATATCCAACGCGGACGGATCGCTGATCCAGCACGACTCAGATAACATTGTGGTGTGGAATCGGGAGGAACTCAATCTCTCTTCCGATCCCTTCGAGCTGACCATGCAGCTTAGAATCATAACCGAATATGTGGCGCCCAACTATGAAAATGTATATCCGGATGACATCACAAAGTATATGGAGCCGATCTCTTGGGAGGCACACTTTGGTGAATCCTATTGCATTACCATCACCGGGGATCAGACAAATGGATATCAGGCTGTATTGAACTGATTTGATTAGAGGACACAGCCGAGTCCGACAAAGGCAAGTGAATGGGATTTGCCGCCCAATCTGGCCAATACCGATCACGGCGCCAGGGCGGAACTGGTTTTGCCGTTCAACTGAAGCCTGCCGGCTGTCCCATGAGGGGCAGCCGGCAGGTTTTTACATTAGTCCTTTTGCGGGAGGATCTCCCCGCAGAGATAGGAAAACTGCGGGAGTTGATCCATAAAGGGTTTCCAGCGCCGGCGGATCTCGGCGCGCTCCAAAGGATCGGCGTTCTCCAGCCCGTGGTCGTTGTCGGTGAGATACAGGGTATCCATCCCGATGCTCTCTAGGCACTCCCGGCAGAGGTCTTCCGCCGACTCGATCCGGCGGCCGGTATCCACATAGAGCGGCTCCAGACCGATGGCCAGCCAGACGTAACCCACCTTGTCCGACCACAGCAGCTCATAATCCGGGCTCTGCCGGAGATGCTCCGCAAATACCCTGCGGACTTCATCCAGTTCCTTTTTCTCGGTTTCCGTGTAGATCATGACTTTATACCTCCTCAGTTTGTAGTGTGTCCTCTGTCATTTGGCTGATTGCGAAATGCTCACGGATACAGTATAATAAAAATTCCGGGAGGTGTCGTTATGAGAGAGAAAATTCTGATTATCGAGGATGATTCCACCATCCAGGCACAGCTGAAAAACCTCCTGGCCGGAAACGGGTATGAGGTGGAAGCGGTCACGGACTTTACGAATCCTGTGGAGCAATTCCGGGCGTTTGCGCCCCACCTCGTCCTCCTGGACATCAAGCTCCCTGGGAGCAGCGGCTTTGAGATCTGCTCCCAGATCCGGGCCTTCTCCGACCTGCCGATCATCTTTGTCACCAGCAGCAACACGGACATGGACGAGCTCAACAGCATCATGCTGGGCGGGGACGCCTTTATCACAAAGCCGTACAATCCGGCGATCCTGCTGGCCAAGATCGCCTCCCTGCTGCGAAAGGCGGGAGCCAGTTCCCAGGCCGCTGAGGTCCTCACCTGGAATGGCGCCGAGCTGCACCTGGAGAACAGCACCATCGCATACGGCGGGAAGGCGGCGGAACTGACCAAGAACGAGGTCAAGATCCTCTACTACCTCTTCAAACACGCCGGGAAGATCTGCTCCCGCAGCGACATCGTGGACTTCCTCTGGGACAACCAGCTCTATGTGGATGACAACGCCCTGAGCGTCAACATCACCCGCATCCGGGAGAAGCTGGCCAGCCTCGGCCTGACAGATTTTATCAAGACCAAGCACCGGCAGGGGTACACCATATGAGCGGGAAATTATTTCTCAAAAACCATCTGCCTGTCATCCTGCTGAATCTGCTGGGCGCGTTGGCTCTGTCCATGTTCCTGCTGGCGGTGGGGAACGACATTCAGACGATCCTGTTCATCCTGGCCGCCTGGGTGCTTGTCCTGGCCCTGTACCTTGCCGCCGGCTATGTCTCCCGAAAGAAACGGCTGGAGAAACTGCTGGAAATGGCCACGCAGCTGAAGGAGCGGTATCTGCTCCCCGAGGTCATGCCGGTGCCGGACCAGGCGGAGGAGCAGGTGTACTATCAGCTCCTGAAGCTGGCCGGGAAGTCCATGCTGGAGCGGATCGGCGAGGTGGAGCGGGAGCGGGGCGAATATCGGACCTACATCGAGCAGTGGGTCCACGAGGTCAAGACGCCCATCACCGCGCTGAAGCTGCTGTGTGAGAACAACCGCTCCCCCTTTTCCCGGGAGGTGCTGGCGGAGCTGGAGAACATCAACCGCTGTGCGGAGCAGGCCCTCTACTACGCCCGCAGCGAGCACACAGAGAAGGACTACTCCATCCGGGAGATGAGCCTGGCGGATGTGGTGCATGGGGCCATCGCCGACAATAAGTATCTGCTGCGGCAGTGCGATATGGCCATCACGGTGGATGACCTGGAGATAGTCGTCTATGCCGACGATAAATGGGTGCGCTTTATCCTCAATCAGATCATCAGCAACGCAGTCAAGTACCGCTCCCCGGAGCAGCCCGTCCTGCACATCTTCACGGAGCGGTCGGGGGACCAGGTGCTCCTGTCTGTTGCGGACAACGGGCTCGGCATCCCGGAGAGCGATCTGCCGCGGATCTTCGAGAAGGGCTTTACCGGCCAGAACGGGCGGACCATCCACAGCTCCACCGGCATCGGCCTGTATCTCTGCAAGCGTCTGTGCGACAAGCTGGGGATCGGGCTGGCGGCATCTTCATCGGGCAGCGGGACCACCATCACCCTCTCCTTCCATATCAACGACTTTATCACAGGGGTGCAGAGCTGACCGGCTCTGCACTTCTTACATTTTTGTAAGAACTGTGAAAGAAAAGTTGATACAAAAGCGGCCGCGCGGCAGGTACAATAGGGGCAAGAAACGAACATGGGAGGCAGGACACATGGAGCCTATCTTGAAGCTGGAGCACATCCAGAAATACTACGGCAACGGGGGAAATGTCACGAAGGCCATCCAGGACATCAGCTTTTCCGTCTCGGAAGGGGAGTTCCTGGGGATCATGGGGGCCTCCGGCTCCGGTAAGACCACCCTGCTCAACTGCATCTCCACCATTGACACCGTCAGCGCCGGCCACATCTATCTGGAGGGGACGGACGTGACGGAGCTGCGGCCCAAATCCCTGGCCCGGTTCCGCCGGGAAAACCTGGGCTTTGTATTTCAGGATTTTAATTTGTTGGATACCCTGACCATCTCCGAGAATATCGCGCTGGCCCTCGCCATCAACGGGGCGCCCGCCGGTGAGGTGGAGCCCCGCATCCGGGAGATGGCCGGGAAGTTGAATATCCGGGACATCCTGGATAAGTACCCCTACCAGGTGTCCGGCGGCCAGAAACAGCGGTGTGCCTGCGCCCGGGCCATCATCAATCACCCAAAGCTGCTGTTGGCTGACGAGCCCACCGGCGCGCTGGACAGCCACTCGGCGCAGATGCTCCTATCCACCATTCAGAGCGTCAATGAGCAGCTGGGTGCCACGATCCTTATGGTGACCCACGACGCCTTCACCGCCAGTTATGCCAGCCGAATTCTGTTCCTGCAGGACGGGAAGATTTTTACGGAATTGAATAGGGGCAGCGACAGCCGGAGCGCCTTCTTTGAGAAGATCCTGCATGTCCTGACCCTGCTGGGAGGAGGGGAGAGCCATGTATGCTAAGCTCGTCCTCCGAAACGCCCGGCGGTCGATCCAGGACTACCTGGTCTACCTACTGACCATGACCGTCTGTGTCACCCTGTTCTACTCCTTCCTCTCTATCTCCAGCAGCTACTACGTGCCGGATATTGGGACGGAGTATGACTTCACCATGCTCAGCGACGGCATGAAGCTGGCCATCTGCGCTGTTACTCTGATCCTGCTGTTTCTGATCCGCTTCGTCAACCACTATATGCTCCGCCGGAAACAGCGGGAGTTTGCCCTCCAGTCCGTCATGGGGATGGAGCAGCGGACCATCGGCCGGCTCTTCTTCGCGGAAACCTTCCTGATGGGGCTGGTGTCCATTGCCGCCGGCATCTTTCTGGGGGTGTTCTGCTCCCAGTTTATCACGGCGCTGCTGCTCACCTCCTATGGAAAGCAGTATGAGATCACCTGGACGCTGTTCCCTGACACCGTGCTGCTGACAGCGGGATTTTTCATTCTCAGTTTCCTGGTGGTGGGCCTCTCCAACACCCGGGCCATCCGGAAGATGAAGATCATCGACATGCTCACGGCGGACCGGGAGAATGGGCCGGAGTTTCGCAGGAGCCGCTGGATCTGGGTGCTTGCGATTTTCTTTGAAGTGTTCTCGGTCTGGATGTGCGTGACCGGGGTGCAGAAGGTCCTGTTCTACTGGGACAGCCGCTTTGCGCTGCCCGTGCAGCTCATGTTTTGGGGGAACATCCTGTTCCCGACCATGAGCCTGCTGTGGCCCGTCCTCTGGGCGCTCCGGCGGAGGAAGGGCGGGTTCCCGGCGCTCCTCTCCGGACTTCTGCTCTGCGCCCTTCTGAATACCATTGCGGCGGCCAGCGTGCCGGCGCTGAACAGCCGTTATCTTCTGGCCCTGGGAGGTGGGGGCGTCAATCAGTACCTGCTCTTTGTCCTGGTGGATCTGATCTTCTTAATCTGCGCTCTGCTCTATCTCGCCAGCAGCTTTCTCGTGGCGTGGAAGGAGGGGGCGCCGGAGCACCGCTACAAGGGAGAAAACCTGTTCTTCTTTGGGCAGATCATCTCCAAGCTGAGCACCACCAGCAAGACGATGTCGCTGACCTGTGTGACCCTGGTATTGGCCATCTTTCTGTTCATCGCCGCGCCGGTCCTGGTGGGGTGGGCCTCCGGATACCTGGACGAGCGCTCCATGTACGATGTGCAGATCTTCTCCCGGTATAACGACGTGTATGAGGAGGCGGACCTGCCCGACGACAACTATGACGAGGTCACGGCGTACCTTGCCGGGCACCATATCCCCGTGGCCGGCGACTGCGCCTTCAGCCTGTACCTGCCGGAGCGGGCGGACTTCCACAACCGGGTGAAATACGAGTTCCCCGTCGCGGCCATCGCCCTGAGCGACTACAACGCCATCCGGGAGATGCTGGGCTATACGCCCATCACCCTGGCGGACGGAGAATTTGCGACCCAGTGGAAGGCCATCGCCACGGAGGAAGAGCGGGACAGCTTCCTGCGGGAGCATCCGCAGGTGCAGACCGACGCCGGTACGCTGACCCTCTCGGCGCAGCCCTTCTATGAGGACTCCATCGGGGAGACGGCCTACAACTCCTACACGGATGTCCTCTACATCTTCCCGGACAGCGTGTGTGAGCAACTGCTCCCGGTGATGTGCAACCGCTACATCACAACAGAGGAGGCCATCTCCTATGACAACGCCCGGGAACTGGAGCAGGCCTTTACCGGCCAGTACCCGGAGCTGGCTGACACCGGCGTATCCTACTCCATCCGGCTGAGCACCCTGCAGGTGAACAGCACGAAGGCCGGGAACTTTGTCCTGCAGGCCGCCATGCTCTACGGGGCCGTAGTGCTGATGGTCATTTGCCTCACGGTACTGTCCCTGCAGCAGCTCCTGGACGCGGGCCAGTACCGCTACCGCTTCTCCGTCCTGCGGAAACTGGGTGTGGAGGAGGGACGCATCGGAAGGCTGGTGCTCCGGCAGCTTGGAGTGTGGTTTGGGCTTCCCATCGCCGTAGCGATTCTCGTTTCAATGGTGGTGATCGTCTATTTCCTGCAGACCGTGTCCGCGGAGATCGCCGCCTACATCGGGTTCAGCGCCCTGATGGCGCAGATCGCCGTGACAACAGGTATCCTGGTACTGCTGTTCTGCTATTTTCTCAGCACTTGGCTGCTGTTCAAAAAGGCCATCGGAACGGCTCCAGACGGGAGGGCGCTTCCCGTGTGAAAGAAGGCTGCCGGCTTCGTCAAGCCGGCAGCCTTTTGAGGATTGTAGGTTTATCAAACAAATTGGACGGCGAACTGGGAAGGAGAAGAGTAGTTTAAGGGCCTCATAGGGAAGTTGTTAGAGCGGCGGTTGTGGGCAGCGAGCTGTCTGGCGAAGTCATCCAGGGAGTAAAAGCTGTGGCAGGAATAGAAGCGTTTCTGATCCTCTCGGTGACTACGCTCCACTTTGCCGTTGTGGCGAGGCGTATAGGGGCGGATGAGTTTGTGGCGAATACCCAGTTGGACAGCAGTGGTCTCAAACAGAGTAGGGAGATCCCGCTTGCTGTTGGAGAAACGATTGGTAAATTCAAAGCCGTTATCCGTCTGGACGCATTCCACGCGGATTCCACGGCGGGCAAACCACTTGAACAGCTTCTTCAGAAAATCGGCAGAGGAAAAGGTGGACTGCTCTGAGTAGGCAGCCAGGAAGCGCAGGCGTGTGAACTCGTCAATAGCAGTGTATTGGTATAGGCGCAGCTCAGGGTCTGCGATGCAGCGGCGGGGGACCACCTTTACATCCACCTGGATACGCTGTCCTGGATAGGTCATCTGCTGGTAGGGCTTTGGCTTGTAGGCCGGTTTCTTCTCTTTCGGTGGGAACAGTCCCAGCTTTTTCATGACCCGGAACAGGCTCTCCGGGCGGCGGGTGTAGCCGCGCTGCCGCAGCCGGTGCCACAGCTCCACCATACCCAGATTTGGATTGCGGCGGCGCATATCCCGGATCAGTTTTAGTTCTGCTTCTGTATGCTGGTTTGGATGGCTGTGGGGCCGCCGGGACTGGCAGACCAGGGATTCTGCTCTACCATCCCAGCGAGCCCGCCAGAAGTAGATATAAGATCGGCTTTTGTTATACTTCCGACTGGCACGGCTGACGCCGTATTTCTCCGCGTACTTCATCAGGGATTGCCGATATGCCATGTCCTGTGTTATACTCTTGCTCATGAAGGATATGGCCCCCTCTCGTCAAGTTGTTGTCTGCAACTCCAACTATAACCGATGAGGCCTTATCCTTCATCCTTTTTTATCCTTCTGTCCAATATCTATTGTAGTCCTACACGTCAAGCCGGCAGCCTTTTGAGGATGCTCTTGTCTTCCCAACCAATAGAACATATAATAGGGGATAGGATCGGTGCCTCCAGGAACCGCTGAGCACTGACATAATTCCAGAATAGGGAGGGGGATGGATTTTGGTCAAGATTGCGATATGTGACGACGAAGAAAAGTCTGTTGCCCTACATGAGCGGATGGTCAGGGAGTGCCTGCAAGCGGCGGGGATTGGCTGTGAGATCACGACCTATACCCAGAGCCGCAATCTGCTTTATGACATAACCGACGACGCCTTTTTCTATGATTTGATCCTGCTGGATATCGAAATGCCGGGGATCAGCGGCATGGAACTCCCGCAGCAGATCAAGGGATTTTTACCCAACGTCAGGATCATTTTTGTGACCTCGCACACGGAATATGCCATCGACGCTTTTGAATTGTCCATCTTCCGCTATGTTCCAAAGAACAACCTGGGAGCAAAGCTGCCCGCCGCGGTGCTGGACGCCGCAAGGCTGATCGAGTTGGAAGCCGGACAGGAGTACACCATCCAGACCGCCAGCCGCATGGAGAAGATCCCGTTCAAGGATATATTCTATGTCCAGCGGGATGGGAAAAACGCCATGATTGTATCAAGCGCCGGGACTGCGAAAGTCAGAAAGAGCCTGCAGCAGGTATTCGACGAACTGAACACACCGGAGTTCATCTTTATTGACCGTGGCTGTATTGTCAATATCATTCACATTATGAAAATCAGCGACGGGATGGCGGTGCTCAAGAATGGCGAGCAGCTGCCCATCAGCCGCTCCCACCTGCAGGAGGTAAAGCAGAAGATCAATGAGTTCTGGGGGGCACATATATGATGGCATGGCTGCTGACGCTCTCCTATTTTTTCACCAATGAACTGCGATTGTTTGCCGGGCTTTTCCTGGTATCCAGGGTGACAGGCTTTCAGCCGAGAAGGGCTGCCATGCTGCTTGCCGGCGTTGGAGGTGTCCTGGTCACAGCCCTGCAAACGGTGTCCCATTCCACGATTGGGCCGCTGGCCGTTGAGCTGCTGGTGATAACCGCCGTCTCATGGTATTACCTGCGGGATAAGCTCAATCTATGCCTGTTCCTGGCCTTCTTTTATGAAGTTGGGGTTGGGCTGTGGGATTTCCTGCTGCAAGCCGGCCTGGGCATCCTGTTTCATTCACAGAGCTTTCTTGACCCGGCGGCCTTGGAATCCCTGGCCGGCGTTTGGCTGACGCGCGCGCTGATGCTGGGCGGCGCAGTCATGCTGATCCGGCAGAGTGGGCAAAGCGGCGGGGCCATGCGGAGCTTGTCGGTCCTTGTCGTCCTCGGCATGGTCGGAGCGGTGACCTTGTCTGAGCAAAAGACGCTCCCGCTGGACGAGAACCTGGTGGGGACCTGGATCATCCTCTCCATGGTGCTGATGTTCGCAATCCTGTTTTATCGAGTCAACCGCCAGCGTGAGATGGAGTCGGAAATCGCTCGGCTGAAGCAGGAGCAGGCAGAGATCGTGGAGCGGGATTATCAGGCGCTGCGCCGCACCTATGAGGGCAACGCCAAGCTCTATCACGATCTGCACAATCATATCGAGGCTATTTATCAATGCCTCCTGCAAGGGGATACGGAGGAGGCGGCCCGGTACTGTGAGGATCTGAGAACCCCTGTCCGGGAGATTTCCCAAACGGTTTGGACGGGCGATAAGGCCCTTGACTACTTGATCAGCAGTAAAATGGCATTGGCGGAGCAGGAGCAGATCAAAACGAAGGTCAACATCGAGTATCCCCACAATACCAATATTCGCAGCGTTGATCTGACAACCATTTTAGGGAACCTGCTGGACAACGCTTTGGAGGCGGCGCAAGCCGCACCCGATGGCCTGCGCTTTCTCAACCTGACCATCCGGCGGATCAACGCTATGCTGATCATCAAAGTGGAAAACGGATATGGGCATGACCTGAAACGGGAGGACGGGAAGCTACTGACCACAAAATCAGACAGAGCATTTCATGGATGGGGACTGAAGAGCGTACAGACGGCGGCGGATCGCTATGATGGGACCATCAGCACCGATGATAAGGACGGCATATTTCAATCGGTCGTTACGCTGTCCTTCCAGGCGATCAAAACGAAATAACCTCCATTTGAGATGCGGCGGGCGGCCTTTTGGGCGCCCGCCGCTTTTTCGCGGTCAAAAACCTACCGTTTGCGGACATTCCCGCCGGCGGGCTTCTTTTGGTGTATGCTTGCATTGTAAACAAGAAGCCCGCAAACAAGCAAAAGGGTAGGAGGTTATTCATATGCGTCACTTTTATTTCCGTTTGATCCTCGGCATCGTTTTTATCGGCTGTATGATTTTCAGCTTCGCCACCATGAACATCCCGTTTGCGCTGCTGTATATCTTCCTTGGCGGTTCCTTCCTGTATTCCGCCTATTCCATCTGGAAGAAGGACAAAGAGGATCGGGGGTGAGCGGCATGAGCGGCACGGCACTTCTTTCCCTCAACAATTTAAGCGTCTGGTACACTGCCGACCATCCCGTACTCTCCGGCCTCTCGCTGGATTTGGGGGAGCATGAAGTTGTCGGGCTGATCGGTCTGAACGGCGCCGGGAAAACGACCTTCATCAAGACCGTGGCAGGCCTACTGCCGGGCTACTACCTCGATGAGGCGACATGGGACGGCCACCCGTTCTCGTTCCGGGACAAGGCGTTCAAGCGGAGCCGGTATATTGTCTTTGCGGAGGATCGGTCGTTTCCGTATTTCACATTCCGGGAGTATCTGGCGTATGTGGCTGCGTCCTATGGCGTGGCCTTGCCGGATGTGACCGGCCTGGTGAAAGGCTTCCACTTCAAGGACTATACCGACGTGCTCTTAAAGGAACTGTCCACCGGCAATCTGAAAAAGGCCTATCTCATTACGGCATTTGCCCTGCGGCCCAAGCTGCTGCTCTTGGATGAGCCTGTGAACGGGCTCGATTTCCAAAGCACGGAATTTTTGTACCAGCTCATGGGCGGCTATCAGCAGTATGGGACACTCCTGTTTTCGTCCCATATTTTGGAGAGCATCTGTTTGACCTCTGACCGCGTGCTGGTTTTGGAGCAGGGCAGGATCGGCCGGACGTTTACCGGCACGGAGATCGCTGCCGGGAAGATCCGGGAGGTGCTGGCTGATGAAGAACACCATTAAGGCACTCTCCAAGCAGTTCTTTGGTGCCAAGTATGAGAGCGCCAGAAAGAGTCTTCTGGCGGCGGCGATCCTGTTTATCGCCATCTACGTAGCGGAAATTCGGGTTGCGGTTGCCCCCGCGATCCTCTATCTGACGTCCACCTTGTTTACCGCCGGCGTCATGTGGCAGGTGCTTACCGGACGGCGGCAGATGGAGGCCATGCAGGGAATGTTGATGCTCCCGTTCGATCACCGCGGTTTTGTCTTTGGCTATGTCTTGGTGCTGGGGGCGCATACCCTGGCGACCAAAACGCTGCTGGTCTGGGCGCTGTTCTTTGCGGCCGCCTCATGGAACATAGGGGAGATCACCCTTGCGGTTCTGTGCGGCTGTATGGCGTGTGCAGTGACAGCGGCGGGGTATCGGATGTGCCGGAGAGGTCATGCTGTGCTGCCGCTCCTTTGGGTCGCCGGTATCCTGGCCGCTATTTTGCTCTTGCGCCAGTGGGCGGCGGTCCTTTCTGCGGCGGCGGTAAGCGCGATTGCCGCGGTGCTGTATCTGGCTTTTGCGGATGCCTATGATTTTTATAGTGCCGGCGTTGCAAAGAAAGCTGTCCGGCATACAGGCCGCACCGGGAACGTCTTCACCTACCTGTTGCGCTATTTGATGGCGAACAAGACATACCTTATCAACACTGCGGGCCTGGCCGCGGTCGCCGGTTTTCTACCGCTGCTGTTTGGTGAAGTTCAAGGCATGAATATGTTTCCCATCGGCCTTGCAATCCTTTGCCTCAACACGCCCATCTGCACACTGCTGTCCTGCGACCCGGATCTGGAGCAGGCGATCCGCGTGCTGCCCGGACAGGCGGGGCGGTTTTGCCGAAAGTATTGCCTGTTTATCTTTGCAATCAACAGCATTGTCGCCTGCATCTACCTTTGCAGCTGGCAGCTCATCAACGGCGGCGCTGGCTTTTTCCATGGGATAACGCTTCTTCTGTTTGCTTTGCAAAGCGCCATCCTTTCGGTCGTTCTGGAGTGGAGGTATCCGATCCGTGGCTGGAAAACCGAAAGCGATCTGTGGCATCATCCCCGCAAATATCTCGTTCCGCTGATTATGCTGCTGGCTGCAGCACTGGTTGGGATATGGCCGCCGGCTCTTTGGATTTGGGCTGCGGCTTTGCTAACGGAGTGCTGCGTTTTGCTTGTTGTGACAAGGAGAGATTGACGATGAAAAACTCAAGGTGCTGCCCCAAATGTCATTCGGAAAATATCGTGCGTGTGCCGGATCATCCGGCACGACACGCCAGTGGGAACAACATCTATACCACAAGGATGACCTTGTTCGGTAAAATTCCAGTGATCCGCTATGTTTGCTGTAATTGCGGTTATGTGGAGAATTGGGTGGAAGACGCGCAAGAGTTGGACGAGATCAAAAAGACATTCGGATAAGGAGACACTGCATGAGCTGGGACATTGAAGTACGCGAGAAAGTATATCAGCGCCTTGCCAATGAGATTTTCTTTCGTATCCTTCATGGGGAATATGGGTTGGGGACAAAAATGCCCTCTTACACAGAGCTTTCAAAAACGGCCGGGAGTAGTCCGGAAACCGTTAGAAAGGCATTCAGTGAACTGTGCCGCCTCGGCCTTATTGATAAGACCCGCTATGGCTATTTTGTGACATCAAATCGTAGCCGAGTAGCTGAATATCGTCAGAATTACCTCGCTGATTTGGAAGGGAAGTACTTGGATGCAAAAGCAAAAGTCAGCGTAGCGGCTGATGGGGGAATAACTTGTTCAAAATAGTACCCGCCCTGATACTTTCCTTATATTTCGCTGGTAAGATTTCTCCAATGGCAGAGACTTATTTCAGTACCTTATAGTCCACTGTATCACGGCCGTGAGTAAGCAAGAAGGCGGACGGTCCAAAAAACCGCCCGCCTTCTTTCAGGCATTGCTTGTGGGCAGGGAAATGGAAACCTCCAGTCCGTGGGACGCCCCCTGCCGAAATTGCACCGTCCCGCCGTGGGCCTCGGCGATCTGCCGCACCAGCTTGAGGCCCGTGCCGTGGGCGGCGCCGCCGTCGGCCTCCAGCTGGCGGGCGGGATCAACCGCTGCCAGAGCAGTCACCGCCGCGCCGCCCTCCACGAACAGGACGACTTCTCTGCCCTCGGCCCTGGCCCCCAGGCGGATGGAGCCGCCCGGCGCGTTGTGCCGCACACAGTTGGTAAGCAGGTTGTTCACCGCCCGGCGGAGCAGGAAGGGGTCTGCCTCGATTTGGGGCAGAGGCTCCGACGGCAGATCCATCTCGAAGTCGAAGCCCTCCCCCATGCCGCCGTTGAGAAAGTCGGCGGCGGTCTGGCGGAGGAACGCCTCCACCTGGAGGGGCTCTTTCCGCAGGGCCTGCATGGCGCAGTCCAGCCGCATGGTGAGATTCAGGTCGTTCACCAGATCCCGGATCTCCTGGCTCTGGGCGCGGATGATCCCCGCCTGCCTCCGGCGCTCCGGCGGCAGATCCTCCGCCCCCTCCATCTGGGCGGCGTAGCCCATGACCATGGAGAGCGGGGTGCGGATGTCGTGGGACACGCCGTTGATCCAGTCGGACCGGGCGGCGTCCCGCACCCGCTGGGCCTGCCGGAACCACCGGCGCACCGCGAAGTAGGCCAGAAGCAGCACGCACCCCAGGGCCAGCAGAAAGATGCCGCCGATCCACAGGGGTGCGTCGTGGAGCAGACGGGACTGCATGGAGATGTCATGCTTCCACACGCTCCCCTTGGGCGAGCCCACCACCAGCAGTCCGTCCTCCCGGATGCGGCACTGCACCGGGTAGTCATTGAGATACCACCGGGTGAAGGAGGCCACGTCCGTGAGGGCATACTGTTCCGGCACGTCGGAGGGCTTGCGGAGGGACCAGACCACCTGCCCGTCCTCGCCGATCAGGATGGCCCAGCGGTCATCCCCCAGCAGCGCATCACCAGAAAAGTCATACTCCGTCCCATCATAGGTCAGGGCGTCGGAGACACGGGTGACAGAGACGCTCCAGCTCCGGCCGCCGTCGGAGTAGTAGAAGGCGAGGGCCAGGATGCCCGCTATGGTGATAACGGCGATGAGCGCCGCCGAGGCGGTCACCAGCATGGCCCCCTTGAAAATGCTTCGCAAACTCATTTCGTCCCCTCCCGGTTCAAGCGGTAGCCCAGGCCACGCACCGTCAGCAGATACCTCGGGTGGGAGGGGTCCGCCTCGATCTTCTCCCGCAGGCGGCGGATGTGGACCATAAGGGTGTTCTCATAGCCCACCAGTGGCCCGTCCCACAATGCGGCGCACAGGGTGTCGATGGTGACGATATTGCCCCGGGCGTCCCACAGTTTGCGGAGCAGGGTGAACTCCTTGGCAGTGAGGGCGGTTTCCACCTCGTTCCGACGGACTGCGCTCTTGCCCCAGTCGATCTCCGCGTCCCCCAGTCGGGCGGTCTGGGGCTCCTCCCGGTATACCCGCCGGAGCACCGCGTGCAGGCGGAGCAGCAGCTCCTGGGGCAGAAAGGGCTTGGTGATATAGTCGTCCGCCCCAAGGCCCAGCCCCTGGAGCCGGTCGGCGTCCTCGTCCCGGGCGGAGAGGAACAGCACCGGCACGTCCCGGTTTTCCCGGAGTTTCCCCAACAGAGAGAAGCCGTCCCCGTCCGGCAGGTTCACGTCCAGCAGCACCGCGTCCGGCGGCAAAATCTGAAACTGCTCCAGCGCCTGGGCGCAGGTGAGGGCGGATGCTGTCTCATAGCCGGCCTGGGTTAGGATCTCCTTCACCATGTTCTGCAGGGCGGCCTCGTCGTCCACGATCAAAATGCGATAGGCCATACTGCGGCCTCCTTTATGCTCAACTACACCCATTATAAAAAGAAAATCTTTCGCCGTCCAGAGCCGGAAGAAAAAGTAAGGGAAACGTAAGGTAGGCTTCATGGGGGCGTAAGGCAGGGGTGTTATCCTTGGGGACATAAGGAGGTCTTGCCATGAACATCATTGAGACACACGACCTGTGCAAGCAGTATGGAAACGCCCTGCGGGTGGCCCACCTGGACCTGGACGTGCCAGAGGGCAGCGTCTACGGCTTTCTGGGCCCCAACGGGGCGGGGAAGTCCACCACCCTGAAGATGATTCTGGGCCTGGTGCGCCCCACGGCGGGGGACATCCGGGTGCTGGGGAAGAAGATGGACGGCGGGAACCGTCTGGCCGTGCTCCGGCAGGTGGGGAGCCTCATCGAGAGCCCCAGCTACTACGGCCACCTCACCGGGGAGGAAAACCTGCGGATCGTCCAGACCCTCCGGGGCGTGCCGGAGAAAAACATCCGGGAGGTGCTGCAGATCGTCCGGCTGGACGGCCAGCGGGGCAAGAGGGTAGCCCACTACTCCCTGGGCATGAAGCAGCGGCTGGGTCTGGCGGCGGCCCTGCTGGGCTATCCCAAGCTGCTGATCCTGGACGAGCCCACCAACGGCCTGGACCCGGCGGGCATCCAGGAGATGCGGGAACTGATCTGCTCCCTGCCCGAGCGGTTCGGCATGACGGTGGTGGTGTCCAGCCACCTCTTGAGCGAGATCGACCAGATGGCGGACCATGTGGCCATCATCCGGGAGGGGGAGCTGGTGTTCCAGGACACCCTGGAGGCCCTCCACGGCCGCAGCCGCCACCACCTGGCCCTGCGCACCACCAACAACGCCGTGGCCCGGGCCGTTCTCCAGGAGAAGTCCGTGCCCTGCCAGGAGGAAGAGGGCTATCTCATCCTCCCCATCCTCTCCGACGAGATCGCCGCCCAGCTCACCCGTCTGCTGGGGTCGCGCAATCTGGGCGTCATCCGCTTAGAGGAGCGGCAGAAGAGTTTGGAGGACATTTTCCTGGAACTGACGGGAAAGGCGGCGAGCCTGTGAAACTGCTGAGACTGGAGTTTTTCAAGTGCCGCCGGCGGAAGATCCTGCTGGTGTGCGCCGCCGTGCTCGCGGCGGAGCTGCTGTGGCTCGTCACTACCTTCCTCCGGCAGGACGCCGAGGATCTCCGCCAGGGCTGGATGCTGCTGCTCTATAACCTGGCCATGGTGGACGCCATCATCATGCCCATCAGCGTGGCCACCATCGCCAGCCGGAATTGTGAGCTGGAGCACAAGGGGACGACCCTGAAACTGCTGGAGACCATGGCGGCGCCGGGGCGGCTTTACGGGGCTAAACTCACCTGGGGCGCCCTGGTGCTGGCGGCCCTGCTGATCATCCGGTGGGCGCTCTTCATGGGGGTAGGCATCCTGTGGCAGTTCCCGGGGGAGGTTCCCTGGGGGCGGTTCGGGATATTTACCCTGATCTCCTGGGCGGTGTCCATGATGGTCTACGCCCTGCAGCAGGGCTTGTCCCTGCGCTTTCCAAACCAGGCAGTGGCCCTGGTGTGCGGGATCTCCGGGAGCTTTCTCGGCATCCTGTCCCTGTTGTTCCCGCCGGCCCTGACCCGGTGTATCCCCTGGGGCTACTACGGTCTTTTATCCCTGGTGGGGATGAACTGGGACCCGGACACCCGGTTCACCTGGTTCTACTGGGAGTGGCCGGCGCCGATGGATGCGGCGCTCCTGTGCCTGTGGGCGGCGCTGTTCCTGATCGTGGGCCGGGCGCTGTTTGTGCGGAAGGAGGTGTGAGGGATGCTGCTGCGTTGTCTGAGGGCGGAACTGATCAAATTCCGCCGGTCGCCGGTGTGGCTGGCCTTTGTGGTGCTGCCCATTTTCCCGGCCATCCTGGGCACCATGAACTATCTGGGGAATCTGGGGCTGCTGCGGAGCGAGTGGTACAGCCTGTGGAGCCAGCACACCCTGTTCTCTTCCATGTTCTTCCTGCCGGCCCTGCTGGGGGTGTTCTGCGCCTGGCAGTGGCGGCTGGAGCACACGGACCACAACTGGAACAGCTTCCTCACCGCCCCGGTGCCGGTGGGGGCCCTGTGCCTTGCCAAGCTGATTTGGGCGGCGGTCATGTCCCTGCTCTCCCAGGCCTGGATCGGGGCGCTGTTCATTATCAGCGGGAAGCTGGTGGGCCTCGCAGGCCCCATCCCGCCGGAGCTGCCCGGATGGCTGGCGTGCGGAGCCGTGGGCGGCGTGTCGGTGTGCGCAGTGCAGCTCTACTTCAGCCTGATCATCCGGGCCTTTGCCCCAACCGTGGCCTTCGGCCTGATTGGCGGCATCGCGGGGCTGATGGTCACGGCGCAGGGCTTCGGATATGCCTTCCCGTACTCCCTTCTCTGCATCGGGATGCGGGCCAACAACCCAAATATGGAGCTGGACTTCACGCCCTTCCTGCTCTCCGCTTTTGTCTACACGGCGGTGTTCACCCTCCTGGCCGTCCACCATCTCCGGCGGCACGATGTGGCGGCGGAGTAAATAGGCGGCAGGGAGAACGGCAAACAAAGGGCGGGCGGCCCTTCGCAAGCCGCCCGCCCTTTTCAGACATTCCTTGTGGGGATAGAAATGCAAATCTCCAGTCCATGAGGCACAGCCTGCCGGAACCGCACCGTTCCCCCGTGGGCCTTCACGATCTGCCGCACCAGCTTGAGGCCCAAGCCGTGCTCACCGCCCTGGGTGCTGGAGACATCCGCTTCCCGGTTCAGCGCCTCCAGTCGGGCGGCATCCATTCCAACGCCATCATCTGTCACTGTGCAGGTGCATCGCCCATCTTCCGCGCCTATCGTGACGGAGATATGGCAGCCCTGGGGATTATGGACGATGCTGTTGCGGATCAGGTTGTCCAGCATCCGCCGGAGAAGGGCGGCGTCACCCTCTATTCTGGCAGCGCGGCCCGGATGCGTCTCGGAAAATGTGATTTCATACCGCTCCGGCAGACCGTCGTTGAGCACCTCGCTCACCGCCTGCCGCCCGATCTCCACCAGATCTACTGCCTCCCGGCGGATGGGCTGGAGGGCGTATTCCAACTTGGTGGTCAGGTTCAGATCCTCCACCAGGGATTTCAGCCGCTCCCCCTGCCGCCGGATCATCCCGGCATGCTGCCGGGCCTCCGTGGGGAGAGTGTCGTCGTCCTCCAATTCACTGGCGTAACCCAGCACCATGGAAAGGGGAGTGCGGATGTCGTGGGATACCCCGCGAATCCACTCTGCCCGGGTGTTGTCTTTCTGCATCAGGTAATCCCCGGCTCGGTTCAGCCCCGCGTTGATCTCCGCCAGTTCCCCGCGCTCGTCCAGGGGCTGGTAACTGCCCCGGCTCAGGTCTTGGATGCCCCGTAGGATGGGGGACATGGCTTTCTCCACCCGGCGGGTGTTCCGAAGCATCAGGAAGACCATCAGCAGCAGGTTGAACACAAAGACCGCGATGGCCCCCACCAGGAACATCATCAGGGAGGGAGTCTCCATGGAAAAGTAGTACTTCACCAGAGTGCCCGGTGCGAATCCCACCACCATCAGAGCGCCGTCCTCCCGGCTCCACACCTTCACCGGGTAGTCCTGGAGATACCAGCGGCTGAAGGAGGCCACCTGGGCGCTGGTGTAGGACCGGGGCAGCTCCTCGGGAAGCCCCTGCTCCCAGACCACGGTGCCGCTCTCATCCAGGAGCATGGCCCAGGCATCATGCTCTTGCAGCAGCGCCAGCGCCGTATCGTCTGCCGTCCAGGTGCCGCCCTGCTGCGTCACATGGCCGGACACCTCCCGGACAGACAGCCCGTTGTCTGTCCCGCTCATGTATCCGGCGGTCAGAACAGTCAGGGCCAGCAGGAGATTTACCACGAAGAACAGCGTCAAAATACCAATGGTAGAGAAAATGTAGCGCCGGAAAAACCGCTGTACCGGGTTCACGACTTCGCCCCCTTCAGATTGAGCCGGTAGCCCAGCCCCTTGGCCGTCACCAGGGAGACAGGTTTGGAGGGATTTGCCTCGATCTTTTCCCGCAGGTGGCGGATATGGGTGGAGAGGGTGCTCTCGTAGCCCTGCCAGAACTCCCCACAGATCGTCTCGCACAGGATGCCGGTGGTGACGATCCGGCCGGCATTTTCATAGAGTTTCTCGAACAGCTGCAATTCCTTTGCCGTTAATGGCGTCCGTTCGCCGTCCTTCCATACTTCGGCTTTCTCCAAGTCCACCGTGGAGGCTGCCAGTTCCACCTTCCGGTTGGGCTCCGGGTAAGTCCGATGGAGAATGGCCCCCACCCGGAGCAGCAGCTCCTTTGGCAAAAAGGGCTTGGGAAGATAGTCATCCGCTCCGATTTCCAGCCCCTCGATGCGATCCTCTGCCTCGCCCCGGGCGGTGAGCATCAGGACGGGCACGCGGCTGGTGCGGCGGATCTCCCGCAGGACCTCGAAACCGTCCATCCCCGGCATCATCACATCCAAAATGATCAGCGCCGGCTGCTGCTCCCGCCAGATCTGGAGGGCCTCTTGTCCGGAGGAGGCGGTCACAAGATCGGTATAGCCTGCCCGCCGGAAGATGGAGCACAGCATCTCCAAAAGGTCCCGGTCATCGTCTACCAATAAGATTTTATGCTCCATCATGGGACACCCCCCTCCTTTGCCCATATTATACCGCTAAAGTGTCGGCCTGCCCATGCCCTCCGCAAAATCTCAGAGAAAAATTAAGGTTGGCTCAGCGTTATCTCAAGGTGCGGGTGCTATCCTGTTGCTACCAAGCAAAGGAGGTACTGCTTATGAGCGACTGTATCATTGAAACCAAGGGCCTGACCAAACGGTATGGGGAGCAGGTCAGCGTCTCCAGTCTGGATCTCCATGTGCAGAAGGGGCGTATCTACGGCCTCCTGGGGCGCAACGGGGCGGGCAAGACCACCACCATGAAGATGCTCCTGGGGCTGACCGTCCCCACATCCGGCACAGTGACCATCTTCGGCCGGCCGCTGAAGGGGAACGAAAAGCGCGTCCTGCCCCGCATCGGCAGTCTCATCGAGTCCCCCGGGTTTTACCCCAACCTGACCGGGACGGAGAATTTGCAGATCTTCGCCCGGCTCCGGGGCCTCAAAAGTCCCAACTATATCAAAGGGGCGCTGGAGCTGGTGAACCTGCCCTACCGGGACAAGAAACGCTACGCCCAGTACTCCCTGGGCATGAAACAGCGGCTGGCCATCGCCCTGGCGGTGATGCACGACCCGGAGCTACTGATCCTGGACGAGCCCATCAACGGCCTGGACCCCATCGGCATTGCCGAGGTGCGGGACTTCATCCGGGCGCTGTGCGACGAACGGGGAAAGACCATCCTGCTCTCCAGCCATATCCTCTCCGAGATCGCCCTGCTGGCAGATGACATTGGGATCATCGACCACGGCGTCCTCTTGGAGGAGGAGAGCCTGGCGGAGCTGGAGCAGAAGAACGGGAAGGTCCTCCGGTTCACCGTGTCCAATGCACCGGTGGCCGCCCAGCTGCTCCAGCAGGAGATGGGCGTGCGGGATGTAGCTGTGGAGAATGGGCAGGAACTGACCGTCCGGGATCTCCGCCTGGACACCGGCGCGGCGGTGCGGCGGTTCGTGGAGGCGGGGCTGGTGGTGTCCGACGCCCATCTCTACGAGGACACCCTTGAGGACTACTTCAAGCGCATCACAGGGGGTGAGGGCATTGCTTAAACTCCTGTGGTGTGAGTTTGCCAAGCTGCGGCGCAAGCCGTTGTTCTTCGCTGCTGCTGCCGTGTCCGCCCTGATCCCCCTGGGGTGCGCCCTGTTCCTGCCGGACTTCCAGGAGTTCACCAGCGGGGCGGAGGCGGTGGACGGCATGATGTCCACCCTGTTCCAGATGAGCGCCTATCTGCTGCTCATGCCCGCCCTGGTAGTGCTGGCCTCCAACCTGCTTTTTGAGGAACAGGACAACGACACGCTGAAGAACCTGATGACCGTGCCGGTGAGCAAACCGACCCTGGCCCTGGCAAAAATGGCCCTGCTGTTTCTCTTTTCCATCGCTTTCATGGCGGTGGGCGGCCTGGTGATCCTGCTGATCGTGCTGGCCGCCGGGTGGGAGCCGGTGGGCTTCTGGCGGCTCTTTTTTGTGGGCGTCGGCCAGGGGATCATGATGTGGGCCGGGGCATTGCCCTGCATCCTGCTGGTGGTGCTGCTGAACCGGAGCTATATCGTCTCCGTCATCATCACCTTCTTCTACACATCTGTCAACTACATCTTCGGCCTGAACGACCTCTTTATCACCCAGCCCTTCGGCCTGAACCTGGGGACGCTGCTGCCCGGGCCGCTGACCTTCCGGTGGTACTTCCAGTATCTCGACTTCTCCAACGCCGGCGCCGAGATGCTGGGACTTTTGGAGCGGGTCAGCCCCTATTTTGTCACCACCGCCCAGGCGTTTCTGGTGACCGGGACGGAGGCTGCGGTGTTCATGGCCCTGATCGCGCTGGTCTACAAGCGCCAGGGCGTTTGAGGAGGTGTTGCGTATGTGGAAGATGATTCAAACAGAGTGGTGGAAGCTGCGGCGGTGCCAGATCCTGCTGGTGGGCATTGTGGCCCTGGCCCTCTGTCCGGTGGTGCAGTACGGCACCCAGCTGATTGTGAACCCGGAGATCCGGGACCCCAACTATGATATGCTCCACCTGTTTTCCAGTGTAGTGTGGGGCAACACCCAGGTGTTTCTCCCCATCTCCCTGGTGATGATCGGCGGGTGGCTGATCGACCGGGAGAATACCCACGATACCATGAAGAACCTGCTCACCGTCCCGGTGTCCTATCCAAAACTCCTTGGGGGCAAGCTGGCGGTCACCGGCCTGCTGTCCCTGCTGTTCGGCCTTTACAGTGTGGCTGTGACAGTACTCACGGGAACGCGGGCGGGCCTCCCAGGGCTGACGCTTGGGGTGATCCTCCAGCAGGGGGGACAGGTGGTGGCTGCGTCGCTGACCACCTTCCTGGTGTGTATGCCCATGATCCTGATTTTCGGGCAGATGCGGGGCGCCTATCTGGGCGGCTCCATCCTGACCTTTTTCCTGGGATACTGCATTTTGTTCTTTAAGAGCGGGTTCCTGCTCTCCGCCTACCCTTTCTCCGCGGCGCTGGTGCTGGCCGGCTTTGATATGCAGGAATACAACGGGGCCACCGAGGCCCCCAGCATCCCACTGTCCCTTCTGGGTATGGGGGCTGTCATCGCCTTGACTGCGGTGCTCCTGCTGATGTCCCGCCCCAGCAACAAGGGAGCGCAGGTAAAACCGAAAAAGGCCAAGGGCCGGGGCCGTCGGCAGGCAGGGAGGAGAACACGATGAGAAAGACTCGGAAACGATGTGCGCCGCTCCTGACCTGCGGCCTGTTCTGCGCCCTTCTGCTGTCCGGCTGTTCCAGCATGATGCAATCAGTGGCGGATGGGACGGACGCGGTACTCAATGGCTTGGCGGAGGGGACGGATCAGATCGCCGGCGCTCTGGCGGATATGACAGATGCAGCCCTCGACGCCGCGGCCGACGCGACGGATGACTCAGTGAAGGACGCCATTCTGGATGCCTACAGTTCGCTGATGGATACCGCCGGCTCCTGGGCGCTGACGCCGGACCGCTCCCTCCAGGGGGAGCGTGTCCGGGGCGAGGACGACTACACCGGCACCTATGCGGCTGACTACGAGGACTTCTCCGGTACGGAACTGCTCTTCGGTGGCACCACGCTGAACCGGGAGGCCGGGAACACGGTAGAACTCACCTGCTCCCTCGATATTGAGGAAGGAGAGGCCGCCATCTTCCTGTGCTCCGGCTCGGAGGAACCGGTGCTCCTGCTGTCCGAGAGCGGGGATTACTCCGGCACCATCGAGGTGGGCGGTGGAAGCGTCTATCTCGGCGTCTGGGCCGTGGGCGTGACCGGGAGCGTGTCCATTCAGATCGAGTAAACTGTGAGGTGCGTCATGCGGATACTGAAAAAACTACTGGTGCGGATCATTCTGCTGATCGTAGCCGCCGGGATTTTGTGCGGCAGTGTGGTGGCTGTTCTGGGCTACCTGATGTATCGTGACGCACTCAAGGAGCAGAGCTTGGAGGACAAGGTTGCAGAGGTGCAGGCAGATCCCAGCTATACGGCGCTTGCAGACCTGCCGGAAATCTATCTTGATGCGGTCGTGGCAGTGGAGGACCACCGCTTTGAACAGCATTGCGGCATCGACATCATCGCCATCGCCAGAGCTGCCTGGAACAACATCAAGTCCTGGAGCCTGCGGGAAGGCGGCAGCACCATCACTCAGCAGCTTGCCAAGAACCTGTATTTTACCCAGGAGCGGAGTTTTATCCGTAAGGCTGCGGAGGTTTTCATGGCCTTTCGGCTGGAGCGGACCTACTCAAAGGACGAGATCCTGGAGCTGTATGTCAACTCCATTTACTTTGGCGACGGCTATTACTGTGTCCGGGACGCCAGCGAGGGCTACTTTGGGAAGGAGCCTGCGGACATGACGGATGAGGAAGCCACGCTGCTGGCCGGAATCCCCAATGCGCCATCCGTCTACTCGCTGACGGCGAACCCAGATCTGGCTGCGCAGCGGCAGCAGTATGTTCTCCAGCAGATGGTGAAATACGGGCATCTCGGCGAGGAAGAGGCGGCGGCAATTCTGCAAAACTGATCATGCCGCAGAAAATCCCGGGGAGGTGAGCAGCTTGGAGGAGATTATTGTCATTCGGGCGAGGGATCCGGACGGCAGCGTGTTCAAGGCCGTCATGGACGCGCTGAAGGGTAAAAGGGCAGAGGTAGTCGATGTTGCTGCCCCTGCGACCTCCGTGCTGCGCATCAGGGAACTGGAGCTCCATCATAAGTACCGCCGGGTGCTCATGGCGGGCAGGGAAGTGGAACTCAATCATGGGGAGTATGCCATGCTCTACTGCATGGCCAGTTCACCAGGGCAGGTGTTCTCCAAAGCGCAGCTCTATGAGGCCGCTTGGGGCGAGGAATATCTACGCGGGACAAACTCCGTGGAGAATACCATCTGGCGGCTGAGAAGAAAACTGGAGGAGGACCCCAGGCATCCGGCGTACATCAAAACAGTGGTGGGGACAGGGTATCGTCTGGATTATCCGCATTGAAGAAGAGGGGAGAAGCGATAGTTAATCTTTTACTTGTAATTAGCAAAAATGAATGAACATTATTCATTGACATTTCAAAAAAGGGTGCTATACTAATTGGTGGAAAGGAGGTCAAACCATGAACACCATAAAAGAAAACTCGAAAGCTGCATTTAATCAGCAGGCTGCCACCTATGATAAAGATATTAAGGGCCAGCACGCCCGCTCTCTTTATCCCGTCCTGCTGGAAAAGCTGTCGCACATTCCGTTTCAATCTGCCCTCGATTTGGGATGCGGGACTGGTGAAATGCTAAAGCTCATTTTGCAGAAAGATCCCCATAAAGAATTGTGCGGCATTGATCTATCAGAGGAAATGCTTGCTGTTGCGAAATCGAAACTACCGGAACAAGTCAAGCTATTGTTGGGGGACAGCGAGGCACTCCCTTTCCCGGACAACGCCTTTGATGTTGTGTATTGCAACGACTCTTTTCATCATTATCCTGCACCGAAAGATGTATTAAGGGAGATAAACCGAGTATTGAAGCCGGGCGGCACTTTCCTGATGGGAGATTGCTGGCAACCTTTTGTAGGTCGCGTGATCATGAATTTTTATATGCGTCATAGTAAAGAAGGAGATGTGAAGATTTACTCTGAAGCCGAACTCGTCTCCATGCTTTCAGCATTTTTTCATAATGTATCATGGGAGAAGGTTGATAACACGGCGTGTATTGCTATGGGTGAAAAATGATTGATATTCACTCATTGATTTTTTAGAAAGGGAGTGCTATCATAGAAAGAAAGGAGGCTCAGACTATGCGGGTTACAAAGGAGCCGGAAATACGCAAGCAGGAGATTTTAGATACTGCCCTCAAATTGTTCGGGGAAAATGGATATGAAAAGACCTCGATTACGGATATAGCAAAAGCAATCGGTGTGGCACAGGGTCTATGCTATCGCTATTTTCCGTCTAAAGAGGCGCTGTTTGACAGCGCGATTGAACAATATGCGGATGTCCTGGTGGAGCAGTTTATCGGTGCTGAAAAGGACGATCACAAGACCTTACGGCAGATCATTGAAGATATGCCTGCCACTATGGAAGAACGGGACACAAAATATTATTCAGTCTTTCACGGCGCAGAAAACAAGAAATTCCACGATCAGCTTTCTCTCAAAGTCTGTGAGAAGTTGGTTCCGCTTGTAGAAAAATTGTTGCTACGCGCTCGGCAAAAGGGTGAAATCCAGTTTGATGATATTCAGGCCGCTGCGATGTTCTGTGTATATGGGCAGCTTGGTATCCTGCTGGCAGACGATTTGACACAAGATGATAAGTCAAAAAGGATCCGTGAATTTCTTATATTTGCATTACACCTTTGAAACTGATCCCCCGCTCTGGGGCGGGGGATTTTTAAGGACCTGTTAATGAATGTTATTCATTCAATTATTAAGAAAGGTGATTGTCATGCCAACTAAAATCGACTTTATAGGCGGGAACACAAAGCGTTGCCTTATGGCGATGGCCCTTCCGATGATTGCCGCCATGTTCCTCAATATGATGTATAACCTCGTAGACAGTTTGTGGATCGGAAATTTGCTCGGAGAAACGGCTTATGCCGCTTTGACAAACTCCACTCCCATTATTCTAATCTTGACTTCCGTTGCGATGGGAGCGACTAATGGTGTATCGATCCTGATCTCCCAGGCGATTGGTGCAAAGGATAAGAAAAAAACAGAGAGTTTGATTGCTACATCATTCAGCGTTGCGGTAGCTTTCTCCTTTCTCGTGACGATTTTGCTTGAGGCTTTGCTTCCGGGAATTTTGAAGGTTTTGAACACCCCAGCTGAAACTTATGATATGGCATACAGCTACTTGGCGATCTATATCCTCGGATATTTGGCGGTTTACCTTTACCTTTATTTTACCGCTGTATTGAGGAGCTTCGGCAATTCTATGTTTCAAGCAGTAGCCATGCTGGTGTCAACAATTTTGAACGCGATCCTCGATCCTATTTTTATCCACTTCATCGGATTTCACGGCGCGGCGATTGCTACACTACTTTCTCAGGTAATTTGCTTACTGTTCATGCTGGCCTATCTGAAAAAGAAGAATCTGTTTGCGTTCAAAATCTCTGCATTTGATAAGAGTGATATATTGCCACTTATTCAGAAGGCAATTCCTTCTGTCATTCAGCAAAGCATCCCGGCCATCAGCACAACTTCTCTCACCGCACTTGTCAGCACATATAGCGTCACTGCAATAGCGGCTTATGGGGTAACAGGAAAATTGGAAACCATACTTTTCTACCCGGCGATGGCGCTAAACATGGTCTTAACTACCATCATCGGGCAGTGCGTTGGCGGAAGTCGATACGACAGGGCTAAAGACTATCTGAAATGTGCATTGGGTTACGGCTGTGGTTTGCTTGTAATTCTTTCTGTTTTGGTGGTCGGGTTTTCAAGACGGCTTTCCGTTCTATTTGTTCGCAGTGAGGATGTGGCCACTATCGTTGGAACATATTTTTTGATTGTCAGCATTGGATATGTTCTTAACACCGTCACAAATTGCTATTTAGGCGCCCTCAATGGCATGGGAAAGCCGTCAAAGAGTATGTTTTTGATGATTTTCTATTACATTGCAGTCCGGATTCCTCTGGCCTATTTACTTTCCTATCTGGGCCTTGGCCTAAATGGAATTTGGGTTGCGGTTCTGGTCAGTCATGTGGTGGCCAGTGTCACCGCATTTACAATGAATCATCTAAATCAGAGTCATTTTGGAGCCACCCCGACAAGGATGTAATCACTTCATTTTGAATCATAATCTTTATTGTATTGAATTGAGATATCCAGATAACGAAACAATAGAGGTGAGCAGCATGGAGAAGATTATCGTCATCCGGGCCACTGACCCGGACGGCAGCGTGTTCAAGGCTATCATGGACGCGCTGAACGGTAAAAGGGCAGAGGTGGTCGATGTTACCAATATGTCCACCTCCGTGCTGCGCATCGGGGAACTGGAGATCCATCATAAGCACCGCCGGGTGCTCATGGCAGGCAGGGAAGTGGAACTCAATCATGGGGAGTATGCCATGCTCTATTGCATGGCCAGCTCACCAGGGCAGGTGTTCTCCAAAGCGCAGCTCTATGAGGCCGCCTGGGGGGAGGCATATCTCCACGGAACAAACTCCGTGGAAAATATCATTTGGCGTCTGAGAAGAAAGTTGGAGGAGGATCCCAAACATCCGGGATACATCAAGACGGTGGTGGGTGCAGGCTATAAAATAGATATTCATAACAGGCAATCGGGAATGGAAGATTGAAAGGAACTGGATGCCACCCATTAAAGGGCGGTATCCAGTTCCTTTTTCATGCCCTATTACCGGCTTCCCACTTTCCGGAACTCTCCCGGCAGCAGCCCGGTGCTCTTCCGGAACAGCTCCGCAAAGCGGCTGGAGGTGGAGTAGCCAACGGTCTGAGCGATCTGGCCGATGGATAAGTCTGTGTTGGTCAGCAGGTACTCCGCCTGGCTCATGCGGCGCTGCTGGATGTACTCTGTGATGGTGCAGTCGTAAACCTTTTTGAAACTGCTCTTGAGTTTCGTGGTTCCCATGCAGGCAATCTGCGTCAGCCGCTCCATGGGGATCTCTGCGGCATAGTGGTCGCTCAGATAGGCGGCCACGGTCTGGATGCGCTCCAGATCCGCCTGAGACAGTTTGCTGGGGGCCGCTGGACGTTTTTTCTGGTACTCCACCACCAGGGACAGGGCCTCCGCCACCTTGCTCTCATAGAACAGCTTGGCGGCGATCCCATCCCCGCGATAGTTCTGGACTTCAGAAAGCAGTCTGGACATCTCCGGGAAATCAGTGGTCTGGTCGATTTTGCGGAACGCCTCCACTGGGTTTCGGTATTCTTCCGGGTATTGCTTCTTGAGGTAGTCCTCATAGTAGGCCGGCATGATCTCGATGCCGATGGAGCGGATGGGGATGTTCTTGTGGATCAGAACCTGATACGGTTCATACCCGCCGATATAGGTCTTGATGCACCCGGCGGACAGCCGGCGGTAGGGCGACAGCTCTTCCCCGGAGATGGAGTCATAGCGAGTAATGCTCAGGCACTCCGGCAGGGAGAACTCCAGCAGGGAGTCCTTATGAAAGGAAAAGTTGTGGATCTTAATGTCGTAGAGGTCCTTCTGTCCATAGGTCCAGTAGGAACCCTCCCCGATTTCCTGGGAGATTTTCCAGCAGAGGCCCAAGGCCCCATACTGGTGATCGTCGGGGTCGGGGGTAAAACCGTGGCCCTTCAGCATGGATACATAGTATGGCTCCGTCATTTCGGGCATAACAAAAGACTCTTCTCCTCTTTACAACGATTGGACGAACTTTTGCAACGAAGAGACGAACCTCGTCTCAAACCCTTGCAAGATGTCCAGACCGCGTGTAGTGTATAGGCGGTGGTTAGCGGCATCTAACCGAATGGTAGCACATCGCCTATGAAAAGTCAACACGTTATGAAACAGGAGGAAAACTATGAGCAACCAAGCCAATTCACTGAAGAAGGGCCTTACGGTCAAGGACCTTGTGACCACTGGCATTTTCAGCGCCATCTTTTTTGTCTTTACGTTGATTGGCGGTCTGCCCTTTGCGCCAAACCCGGTTCTGACCTTTTACATGCCCATGGGTGCGGCGCTGCTGTGCGGCCCCATCTATCTGCTGATGGTCGCTAAGGTGCAGAAACGCTGGAGCGTCACCATCCTCGGCATCATCATGGGAATCATCTGGTTTGCCACGGGGATGCACTGGGCGTTCTCTCTGGGGTACATCGGCATGGGGATCATTGCGGACCTTGTGGCCGGCGCCGGCCACTACCGCAACAAGGCCATCAACCTGCTGTCCTACATGCTGATCTCCCTGGGCGGCATCTACACCTATGTGGTATTCTTTATCGACCCGGAGGGCTGGGCCAGCACCATGCTGGATAACGGCACGGAGCAGTCCTACATTGACACCATGAGCGCCTCCGCGCCCTCCTGGCTGCTGGCGGTCATCGTCGTCGGCACGCTGGTCATCGCGGCCTTCAGCGGGTGGGTCGGCGGCAAGATGCTGAAGAAACAGTTCGAGAAGGCTGGGATCACCGCATGAACGGCGGAACATCTCCACGGCAAAGACTCTGGCTGGATCCAAGGACGAAAATCCTGCTGCTCCTGCTCTGCATCCTCTCCGCCATGATGGCCCCGTCTCTGTACTATGAGCTGGGACTCGTGGTGCTGATTGGGCTGTTTGGCGCCTGCTGCGGAAAGTGGAAGTACGCCTGGAAGGGCGCGGCGTTCTACGGGCTGATTGTCCTGCTCACTTTCTGGATCATGGACACCATGACCGGGACCTGGCGCACCATGTTCATCGCATTCCTTGGCCTGTTCCACAAGGTGTACCCCTGCGGGATGCTGTCAGGCATCGTCATCTCCACCACTAAGGTCAGCGAGTTTTTGTCAGCCATGAACCGTGTCCATGCGCCGAAAAATCTGGTGATCCCGCTGGCGGTCATGCTCCGCTATATCCCCACCATTCAGGAGGACTGGCGGTTCATCAAGGACGCCATGCGGCTGCGGGACGTGTCGCCTTCCCTGAAAGGGCTATTGACCCATCCCGGCATGACCGTAGAGTGCATCTATGTCCCGCTGATGATGGCGGCATCCAAGGCGGCGGATGAGCTGTCCATCGCCTCCATCACCCGGGGGATCGAGAACCCAAAACCCAGGACCTGCCTGGTGCAGATCCGCATGGGGCCGGCGGATGCGGCGGCAATCCTCTGTTTTGGCGCCTTTTTCGCGGCGGGCCTCTATGGGAAGGGGGTGTTTGGATGATTGAACTGAAACAGGTATCCTTTACCTATCAGGGGCAGGAGCATGATGGCCTCCGGGACATTGACCTGACCATCGCGGATGGGGAGTGTGTCCTGCTCTGTGGGCGCAGCGGATGCGGCAAGACTAATAAAGGGTGGAGAAGGTCCGCATTTTTCTATCAGTCTTTTGAAGGAAGAATCTCTCTGCAGAGGTAAGAGAATTGCGGCAATTGCTCAATGAAGGGTTTCCAGCGCCTGCGGATTTCAGCCCGTTCCAGAGGATCTGCGTTCTCCAACCCGTGGTCATTGTCAGTAAGGTATAGGACATCGGTGGCTATACTCTCCAGGCACTCACGGCATAGATCTTCTGCGGACTCAATTCGCCGGCCGGTATCCACATAAAGCGGTTCGAGGCCGATGGCCAACCAAACATAGCCAACCTTATCTGACCAAAGCAGCTCGTAGTCTGGACACTGCTGAAGGTGTGCGGCGAAAACCATTTGCACCTTATCAAGTTCCTTTTTCTCGGCTTCTGTGTAGCTCATGACATTTTCCTCCTGAATTCTTTGTGCTCCTCATTGTGAAGAAGAGGCAACTCAGCCGTTGCCTCGATGCTCCTATTATAACTTTGCACCAGTCCTGTCGTAAAATCAGAAACAGGAGAAATTAGTAATAATAAACGCCGAGCATGGGTCGGATGTGACGCAATGCTCGGCGTTTACTTATTCAGAAAGATTGATGCCCAATTTCTCCGCAATCTCTTCGGGCTTCATCCCGCTTTTTTGCGCTTCTTTCAAAATCTCCTGGATCTTTTGCTTTTTAGTCTTACGCGGTTTCCGTGGCGGTTTTGGCGCAAGGATTTCTTGTTTCTTTCCTTCTAATACCTTGATTCGCTCCTGGGCAGCCGCAATTTTTTCATCAAAAGAGGCGATAGCGGACTGTTTCTTTGCTTCGAGTCCTTCAATGCTCTGGGTGATTACTCCGATTTTGGAGTCAATCTCTGCGGCTCTTTCCTCCGGTGTACGGCGTACACGCTTGGTTTCAGAATCAGCCATTAAGCTCACCAGTCCTTTTCGGTTAGTTCCAGTTGGTATGTTCAGTATAGCATAGGGAAACAGAACTCACAACTTTCATTTCTCCGTATTGCAGAAAATTGAATGAGAGTAGGGGAGAGGGGACTTCTCCTTGATGACACCCTTTGACAATGAAATATTATGCTTCATGTATTTCCCAGAATGGTATGTCAGGTGATCCGATATCCGTCTTTTGTCAGGGCCTGAATGAAATTAAACCATTCTTCAAGGGATGCAAAGCCGATCTCTTGATAACCTGGCCTTGGCTGGGTCGATACTATTTTCTCTTCCTGTGAATACCAGACATATACCAATACTTCTTTAGCCTGTGTATCTTCGCTCTGCTCTAATTCTTCTTTGAACGCATAAAGCGCACGAACACTATCCGCTTTTCCTTTTGTTTCTCGAAACTGCTTTTGGAGTTCAATATATTGCTTTAGGTATTCGTTCATAGACACATCCTCCGGCTCAATCCCACCAGAAGTACCAAACAGTGGACTGCCGCAGCACATCGGCCAGAGCGCCCACGGTGGCGTCCTCCGGCCCCTGGTCAATCACATCGGGGCAGAAGCCATACAGTTCCACTGCTGCATCCATAGCCTTCTCCTCGGAAACGGGAGCCGGGAGCAGGAACTCCAACTCGTCGTGGCTCATGGCAGCGGGCACCGCCCCATGCTGTTCAAACCAGTATTTCGCAACTGCCATTAACTTCGGCGTGTTAGGACATTCATTCCAGCCACCAAAGGGCAGATAGGCAAAAATCTCCCAAGGATTCTTCACGGGGATTTTAGCCAGAATGAGAGGATAGGTCATATTATTATCGGAGTTCCAGTAGCTTGAAAAACGACGGTTATCATATCCGCCCTCCATCTCGCCCAGGATCTCCTCATCCCAGTCCATATCGTCATCCTCGGCTTCTTCCTTGCGCTGCCCAATCATTTCCTCCAGGACTGCCTTACTGTTCTCGACAGGGGCGGAGAGCATTTTCTTCCGGTATTCGGCAACTTTGTCCGGGTCGAAAGCATAGTCGTCCTCGCCATCACTGTCCGGGTCAGAATTCATAATCAGGCATTCCCACAGGATTTCGTCATCCGCCTTAATCAGAACCGGCACAAAGCCCTCTTTGACACTTTCCCGTTTGGCATAGTTGTATGCCGACATGATGGGGTCATCATCCGTCATTGAGGGGAAATAGGTACATTCACAGCCCAAATACTTCATGATGGCTTGAGCCAAATCGGAAGGCTCCAAACTGTCCTCGTCAAAATCCTGTCCCTGCCAGTTGACGAATCGCTTTTCCATGACCTTTGCCATAGCCTGATAATACTTTTCATCAAATGGGATGAACAGATAGGCTTCATTCTGGAACTTATCGGAATAATATTGCTCTGAACCGAAATACTCCAGGGCATAGTTATCAATGTCGCTGGGGAAGTACGGGCTGTCCGCCTCGCCATAGTAATATCCAGCAAAGGCTGCGCCCTCCTTGTTGAACAGTGCCCCAAAGAGCTGTCCTTTCAGCTGGTCCCGGATAAAGCCACGCAGATCGGCGCGGCTCAGATCTGCCATAAACGGCTGCACCTGTTCCCAGTACCGCTCCATAAATTCCGCGCTCATCAGATCATGCTCCATGCACCAGCGCAGATAGATTGCCATGTGGTTGTATGCATTGATCTCATCCACCGGCAGGCCCTTTTCCTGAATGGATTCCAGGTGCCAGGCGGCATCGTCCATATCGCCGGTGAACTCCTCCTCTGCAAGCGTTCCTCTGGTAATGGCATTCTGTCGGGTGGGATTGACCACAAAACTGATGCCTGCCATCTTTTCCAGCAGAGCGTCCGCGTCATGCTCCATCTTATACTCCATCTCATTATGATAGAGCGGGATCACCTGATAGAAGTTGACCTCCTCGCCGCTTGGCAAAGTGCAGACTTCGCCTCCGTTCCAGACAACATCCTGCGGGCCCACCAGAAGTGCGCCGCAGAGCATCGTGTTCTCCGCAAACGGCGACTGCTTGTCCATCGTGTGACCAAAGCCCAGCCAGGTATCACCGGAAATCGGCAGGCGGGCCAACACCTTCAAGAGGCCAATAGGCCAGTACCACCGCTCATCCTTCAGGGATTCCTCATCCAGTTTCCAGTCCGGCGGCAGAGCGATGGCCAGCTCCGCCCGCTCCAGCTTGTATTCCGCCAGCTCCTCCGGTACGTTCATCCGGTGGGCGCCCATGCCCATGGTCACCAGCGTGTAGTAGTCCCGCGACTCAGAGGGTGGAACAACGCAGATGTCCACATGAATGTCGGGGGAAACCAGCTCATGGAACACATTCTCAAACTCGCCAAAGGTGTTTTTGATGTGCTGCTCGATTGCGGACATCTCATCTTCTGTATAAACCTCCGGGCCCCTGCTATCCGTCGAGGACCAGATGGCATCTGCCTTTGTGCCGTCTGGATTCAGGAAAATCTGAAAATATTGCTCCTCTCCAGGCTGTTGATAGACAAGACCAATGTGGCGGGTCTGGTCCACAAACACACCTGTTAGAATGCCCTCTGGTTCTCCTTCAGGGTTGTGGGTCAGCCATTCCCCGCTGTCCAGCCGTTCCTTGAGCTGCCGTAGCCATTCCGTTCCCATCTTGGAGAGTCCGGCTTCGTTCATACGGAAGGAAAGCTCCACGAGGTGTTCCTTCACCGGGTATCGGAATTCACAGCAGGGGGCATTTTTCTCATAGCCATACCGCTCCGGGCAGAACAGCTCATAAAATTCGGCAAGTCCCGCTTCGTCCACCCGAATGCAGGCTATGGCGCATTGTTTATCATCCGCATTCTCGTCCAGTCCCCGCTGGAGCGTTTGGTCAGCATCGGGATTGATCCAATGATATTCCATCTGTTCCAGGGTGGCTCCGGCTTTGATCTCTTTTTTTAAGGTCAGGAACTCATAATCTCCCGGTTCCAGTTTTAACCCTTGTTTGACGGCATCCAGTGCACCCGCTTTATCGCCAAAATGCGCCCGCAGCTTGCCCACCTGCAGCCAGACCCAGGGGTAGTCCGGCTCCTCCTGGGCGCCCCGCTGCGCATATTCCAGTGCTTCTTCCAGCCTGCCGCAGTACATCAGCGCCACAGAATACCGGTAGTACCAGGTGGCACAGCCTGCGGCGTTTTTCTCCGAATCCTTCATCCACTCCGCGGCACGGTAGTAGTGGATATAGTCATCCAGATTGTTGCTGGCGAAGGAATACCAGAGGGCGATCTGCAAATCCTGATGGGCCTGTTTTTCGGTGAATCTTCCTTCTTCTACGCCGCTTTTGATAAAATCCTCCAGCCAGCGGAGCATTTTCCCAAAGTAGCCGGAAACTCCTTCATCAAAGGATTCCAGCGTTTCAATATCTTCTGCCGAGAGCAGGGAGCCAGTTTCCTCATGAATATCAGGCTCTATTTTCTCCTCATCCAGCAGCGGCACACCGCCCACGTCCCGCCGAAATGCGTGGAAGTGGGCATAGGGCAGGTCGCTTCCCTCAAAAAATGCCTGTGCCGCTGTTAGTACAGCGGGCAGATCCCAGGCGATAAAATCCAGATACCCGCAATACAGACCAGTGGCCCCACCCAGAAAGGTTACGGCTTCCTCTCCTGCATCCCGTAGGATGGCATCCCGCAGGTTATCCCGGAAATCCAGAATGGCTTTCACTCGTTCCTCACCGGTAAAACCGGACAGCGGGTACAGGAGGAATCCAGCGGCAATGCCATCCTTGTGGTACTCATCCACCATATCACTGCGGGCAGTCAGGTAGTCGTTGATGAGCACTGGCAGGCGGCAGCTTCCAGTATAGACATCCAGCCGCCAGTCAGCCTCCGGGTCCTCCACCGGTTCCAGTTCATAGGCAAGATAACTGTTTTCCAGGTAGTCGCTGCCATCCCGCCAGAGAGAAAGCCCCATGCTTTGCAGCAACTCCGGCAGTTCAGAAAGCAGCTTGGCCGGTTCGTCTTTCGGCTGAGCATAAACATCAAACCCAGCAACAAAGGCGATAGCGGAAACTTCTCCGATAGTTTGATCCACCAGCATAGAGAGTGCCCACCAGACCTTGTCTGTGTCCTCTTTCAAGATCGGGGTCAGCTTTTCACAGTAAAGGACCAGACTTACCTGATGATCCTCTGTTTCCTCTGCCCACATCTGCACATCATCAGCCCGAACTTCGATCTCTCCAGCCCGCAGCTCGAACCCCTCACAGGGCTGGCGGCCTACCCAGATATTCCAATGCTCAAGCACCGATTCCGGGGCCTGCTTCTGGAAGTACACCAACGGGAACAGGCGGGAGCGAAGCCCCTCTGGACTGAGGATCAATTCATGCTTTTCGCCATTGAAGCCCAGTTCAAAGGAAGTATCACGCAGGGCCGTCTTGAGTGCATTCCCACATTTTTCAACCAGTTCTTCGCCGCGCTGGTGTGTTTCGTCAGTATCTATGATTTGACGCAGTTCTGCCTCAATTTGAGAAAAGGCTGCCCATGCGTCCTGCGTCCTTTCATGGAAGTTCTTTTCAAAGCGGGGCAGGGACAAACGACGGCGGCAATCGTTTATGTACTCCTGAGTATCTTTGTCTCCGGGGCGGGCTTTCAGAGCCTTTTCAAAGTAACGAAGGGCGGGGCCTTCCTCATCCAGAAAATAATAAGCGGAAGCGATCCGATAATTCCAGCAGTGATCTTCGGCAAAATACTCCTCATGGGGAGCCAGAAGTTCCAGCGCCTTTTCAAAAGGCTCCCGTTCTCCTATATGTGCAACAGCAATATATGCCTTGGCCAATTCGCTGTCCAGTTCCGGGGTGCGCTCCTCGGCAGGAATCACTTCCAGGGCGTCGATTACCTTCTGCGCTTCATCCTGTTCAAACCATTGCTGGCATTGTTTCAATAAATCCATATCATGACCCCCTCGTTTATGATTGAGTTTCTAAATAGAATCCCCATACGCAGTTGGAGAACTCTCCAGCGGCAAAGCGGTAATTCTGCCCGTCAATCTCCACCTGCCAGACCTCAAAGGTATGGTCTTGGTGGTAGATCGGGTCTTTGACTTTTACTCGCTTGCCGGTGGTTTGCCAGTCGTAGTCAAAGATGTTCACACCGAACAATTTGCATTGACCGTCTGGGCCAAAGGTTTCATATTTCCAAGCCATGTGATGCCTCACAATCCTGTCCGCTGCCAGCCGTTCAGCCGCTCCTGCACCGCGTCGATCATCCAAACCTCGCCCACATGCTTCATGAGGAAACGGCGGTCAAAGCCGGTATTTTTCTCTCTGGTGTAGATATAGAGCTTGTTCTTGGTGATCTGCTCCGCGTCAAGGAATTCTTCCCCGTTGTAGGTGCCCTGGGCGCTGTATGAGAGGGCCAGAGGCCGATAGCCCAGACGGGGCTTTTCGCTCACATACTTCTCCCAGATCGCCAGCAGGCGGGGCACAGCCTCGGCATCTTCAAACCCAACCTGCTCCATGTACTGCTCCCATTCTGTCATTTCGGCAAAGAAAGCGGACAACACACTGCGGCATTCCGACGCTGCCTGCTCATCCAGCTGGACGGGCTTTTTGGCCTTTTCCCGCTGGAGCTGGGAGAAGTGTTCCATCTGCTCCTTGCTAAATTGCACATGGGCCACCGGCTTGATGTAGTTGTTGCCGGCGACAGCCAGCAGTCCATCATAAGTAACAGCAGTGTGGTCGATCCAGATATGAGAGAGCTTGGGGATGGAGGCTGCCTGGAGCAGACCGGCATCATCCAGCCCAGTGTGGTCAAGGGTCAGCAGGTCCAGCTTACAGCCTTGTAGGGCGGACAGGCCGCTGCCGTCGATCCCGGCGTTCCCGGTCAGCAGCAGGATGCGCAGCTTGGGCATGGCGGAAAAAACGGGGAAACAGGCGTCGGTGAGGGTGCCGTTTTCCACGCCGAAGTTGACCATGCTTTTATGCCCGGCAAAGGGGGCCAGCAGTTCATCCGTCACCGGATACCCTTTCACATGGAAGCCCACCAGGGTGTAACCGGCCAACCGCTCCATAATCTCTGCGGTCAGCTTCGGAATATCAAATTTCTTTTCTCCATCTAAAGTTAGGACACCGTTTTCCCAATCCGCTGTTCGTGTCCGTTTTGGCCATTCCATGGTTTACCTCCTTACTCTTGCGCTCTATCTATTACCATTCTCCACCCGGATGTCTGCACCCGGATAACAGGACGGAAAAAGTCATAGTCATTGTGAATCTCGTTATCTTCCCGAACCTCCGGTTTACAGTGAGGGGAACAGGGTAAATATCCAAGCAAAGGACCCATGCCACCGCAGACATTGCAGCCACCGTCACCGCCGCAGGTGGTCAATGTTTTCCCGTCTACCAACTCTCGCTTATAGGGGTCGTAGGCAATAGACAGACCAAAGAAGTTAGCCTGCTCCATGTTGTATGGCTTGCCCTGATCTTCCTCGCTTTCAAAGTGGTGCAGATGCATGGAGTAATCCAGTCCATCTCCCCAGGGAAACAGGGTGCGGCATCCGCCTCCGCACAGATAGGCCCACTCATCCGGCGTGGGAAGGCTGGCTGCCACCTCCCACAACAGGGATCGCTGAAACTCTGGGTAGGTCATTGGATGGCACAGCCACGCTCGCCAGCTATCACCATTGCGTTCAAAGCGGACAGTTTCATGTATCTCAAAACTCTGGCTGTTCTGGCCCGCCCACTTCTGCAAGTTCTCCAGCCAGTCGGGGTGGGCGGTGATGCGAGGGTCGTTCATGGGTACACTTTCCCAGCCGATCTCCTCCAGCTTTCTGCCCACAAACATGGGGCCAATGGTCACCTGGCGTACTGGGGTCATACCCTGCCGGAGAAATTCCTCCGCAGTGCCCTCATATTCGATTTCCGCAAACATATCCGCCAGTTCCTCTTGGTTGGCCTTGTCCATCCCTTGGACAAAGCCCTCCCAGCCAAGAATCACGGTATCACCTGGGACAAAGACAAACTCCCGGCCACCTTTTTCAAACAGGCCGGTGGTGCAGCTTTGTCCCCAGCGGGAAAAGGCGTATAGTTCTTTGAATGTCAAATTATAACGAGTCGCCAGCGTCTGCATCAGCCAGAGCTTATCTGACAGCTTTAATGTATCAAATTGTGGGCGAAATAAATTCTCGTTCATAACAAGACCTCTTTCAATTTGCTCCGGCAGACTGTGATTCCTTTTCCACAAGGCGAACCGCCTCCGTCAACAGCTTGGGAAGCTGATTTGTTTCTGTCGTTTCATACTGCTGGACTGGATTCGCCCAATCGAAGTTATGAATGACAGAAATGATGTATCTGTCCTGATACCAGCCCATATCCAGCAGAAAGCAGTTCGGATATTCCACTTGCAGCATATCTTCTTTTCGCGTGGCATCCAGAAAAATGACCTTTCCAGTGTCAAAATCCATCTTTGACCAGACTTGCACGGCAAAATTCCTCCTCACGATTCTCTGAAATGCTCCAGGTACAACTTCCGCACGGAATAGGGACCAACAAGGGTCGTTTCCTTTCGGCCATCCCAGGAATACACATGAATTTCGCCTTCATCCCCAATGTACCGCTGTTCCTCAAAGGGTGCGGGAAAGGGGAAGCTTTCTACGATGCTCCAGTCAATCTTGGGCTTCAGTCCATCAAACTCCTCGCGCTTGAGCCTTTTGAAATTGAACACTAAGGCCGCTCCAATTCCATCGAAAAGCAAATCTGCGTATTCTCTGGGGGTAATATTCTCGCTCACATTGGCAGCTTTGATGTCCACATTCAGAACCTTGTCGCCGCAGTTTGTCCATATTTTATTGGGAGAGAACCAGGTAGTCCGATCTTTGCCGCCTGCAAAGTCCTCGCGGAAATAGCTTCTGTTGGCGCTGTCCATCTCGACCCCTTCCCGAAGCAAGCCGTTGTATGAGGAAAGCGGAAAATATCGGTGTTTTGCCGGGTCAAACTGGTCAAACGAAATGTCCAATAGATACCCATACTTCTCACTGCGCATAAGCTTGTGTGGCTTCAGAATATTTTCTTCGATGAAACTCCAAATGTACTCGTCCACATGAATAGATACACGAGGGCGACTGAATAATGTGATTTTGTAGTGATCCTCTCTGTCCATTCTCTCCGTATTGAACCAAATACGATGAATTTTAACCATAGTTATCCCCTCGTATGATTTCTGCCAACGACACTTCTGTTTCCGCCTAAAAAAGCAGTTCACCGAAAAACAGTCTAAGAACCACGGCAGATAATGTTTCAAGCTGTGGCTTGCTGAGAGGAGTGTAGTGAAGGACGATTTCCCCATACAACTCCGTGTTGATGTGGTGTTCTTCCAGATACCGCAGAACCTTTCGGTTGTTCCACACGATATTTAGACGAAACCTGGTATTATCAAGGGCATATTCAAAACAGTCCGGGTCAATCAACTGACCATTGGCTGGATCATTCATTTCCAAGCGGAGTGCATCCGCGCCGGTCTTGCGGGAGAGTGTAAAGTAGCCATCCTCCAGTTCAAAGGACAGGCAGGACAGTCCTTCCTCATTGTCCAGCTCCCAAGTCATTCTTTTTGCAAATAATTCCATCATTTTACCTCAGACTGCGTTCCAGTCGCACAACATTTCATTCTGCGTGACCCGGCGCAGTTCGTCCCGTACCTCCATTAGAGCAAAGCCCAGTAGGTTTTGCCCCCGCCACTTCATCGGGTCCTGCGCCTCGGGGGAGCTGGCTGCGAGACGAATACCCCAGATGTTATCATAGGGACTGGCCTCCACCAGCACACTATCTCCGGTGGAGAGAAGAAATTCACGCAGGTCGCGGTTCTGGCTGAATTTGCACCAGTTGCCATTCAATACAATGGCGTATTTGAACTTGTCCCATACCTTCTGATCAAAATCCCGCACCTTGCGGCCCAGGGCCTTGATCTGTTTAGGGTCACTACACTTCAATATCTGCTCCTGGATTTCACTATCGCCAAAGAGCTCCGCCTTGGCCGCCATCATATACTGCTCCATACAAAGATAGGTATTGGCAATGGACCAGAAATCCTCCATCCACCACTGGCTGAGGCAGCTTTTTGTCAGCTGGCCGTCCTCGGAAGGCTGATGGCCCCAGAATAAGCAAAATTCCCGCTTTCTCCCAGCGGCAAACTCCTGCTGGAGCCACTGCCGGGTGTATTTAGGGATTCCTTCCGGCTGCCACGCATTCACCCAGAAGTCCCCATGTTCCAGCACTTCGCTGCTATCTTCATCATCCCACCAGCCCTTCCAGGTCACCGGCTCGGGAAAGAGGGTGCGGTATTCCGTCCGCTCATCCGGGGAGAGGGTGTCCAGCCAATCGCCAAATCGGTATATGTAATCCTCCCCGTAGCCCATGCGCCAGCCAATAGAGTATCGCTCGATCTCCCGGTGGGCCAGCCAAGGGGGAGGCATTATTTTCTTTTCCTGTAATGCCATATCATTTTCCCTCGTCTCACAGCAATTAAATTCTTCTTTTCCTACTCTTTTTGAAAAACATACTCAGCCCTCATAACTACTCCAAGGTCATTTCACAAAGAACCAGCTTGTCTTTCTCATCGCTGAGAAATGCCCGATTTCCCCATACATCCAACACATGGAAGGAAGCGTATCCACGGGGCATGGCAAGGTCGATCAGCACCAGATCCGAAAGGCGCAGCACCTTTTGTTTACCCTTCCAGTCATCATTCTTAAAAATGGGAGATAGGATCAGGCAAGTCCTGTCACCGGAGAATTTTCCGCGCATCCCGTGTTTTCCGGGCAGGCGGCTTAAATTATCTTTGCCCCACAGTTTCTTTTTGAATAGTCCGTTTTCCTCCAGTTCCAGATACCAATAGTAGCCCATGAGAGAAAGACCCGCCGGATTGATGGTGCTGCTTTCCAAAAAGGCATAAAACTGTCCATTCTGTTCCAGTATGGAGCCAATCATAGGATAGTTGTAGTGAAAGTCTGCTTGGGCAAAATTTCCGCCAGCACGCTCTACAGCCGCCAAATGGGTCTGTCGGGTTCCTGCTTTGCTGTATACGCAAGAGCCGCTTTCTGCCCAGTGTGCAGTCATGGTTTCAAAGTCTACCGTCAGGCTGGTAAAACTGTTGGTCGCATCAGCGGAGTTGTCCACTCGGCACACAATAGGGAAAACGCCCTGGCTTCCGGTGACTGCCACCGGCTTGGGAATACCCTGGGCACACCAGTTATCCATGGGGATCGGAATCCACTCTCCATCCATCTGCGGCATCCACCAAAGGGATTTACTGGCCGGGCAAACCAACAGGATTCCTCTGTCGCATGAGAGCAAGACTGGATCTTCCCAAACATCTTGCTGCTCTTTCGGCTCCGGGCTGGGAATCCACCTGGAAACTTCGCCTTTGACCCACAAAACGCCGCTGCACTTTTGCGCGAGATGATAGGTCCAAAACACAATTTCATCCTCACCGCGGGCTACCATACCCTTGCATCCAGTCGGGCTGTATTTGAAGGAAGTTCCCGTCAGTTCAAATTCCTCGAACTCCCAGTTCTTTATCACTTTTAGTTTCGCTTTCATACTTTCACCTTACAGCAAGTCTACCTTGATACCGCACCGTTCCAGAACCGGCAGCACCTCTTCCGGCTTGGAAGACATGAGAGTAATATGTTTGAGATTGGGGAACTGGCGCAGTTCCGCCTCCGTAATGGTATTAAGATCAAAGGCTCCATCCTCGCCATCCCAGAACGGACAGAGCTGGGTATAAATCTCGCTGCCGCCATCCATCTCGATCTCTGTGACCGACTGGGCCAGCCGCTCCGGGACAGGGTATTGTTCCAGCCACTTTCGAATCTCTGGGATGGGTTCATACCCTTCCGCGTCAATGTCGATCTTGCGTCGGCTATACTCTCTGGCAAACTCATGTGCATCCAGTTTAGGAGCCAGTAAGCCTTTCTCGTACATCAGGACTTCCATAACCGCCAGCTTGAAGTTGAAGCTGGTAAAGGTGAGCACTGGTTCCGTCGGCTTGGATAACTTGTATTTCTGCGCTTTCGCCGCCTTATTCTCTGGCTCTTTCCAGCTGATCTGTACCATGGCGGAGAGGGCCTCCAGCTTTGCTTTCTGCGCTGATTGCTCCTCTGGAACAGGACCCGGCAAGCGGGTATAAACGGTAAAGCCGCCTAATTTGAGGGTATGGGCAAATCCGGCGAAATCCTTCCAGCTGGCCTCTCGGTAGTCCTTGGACCCGATCCAAACTGCTCCGTCAAATGTCTGCCGGACCGCATACTCTCCCTGTGCCGCTACCCGGACACCAAGGGTTTTGATGGTCTGCTCATCTTCGTCCAACCAGCCCTGTAGTCCAAGCTCGTCCCACAAAGCAAGTGCCTGGGTATAGGGACTCTCTCGGCCTGTAATGGGGCTTTTTCGTGTTCCATTTTGCAGGACAATGTGGGCAGGCCCCAACTTTTCCGCCAGCTGCGACAGAGTAAGCGGCGGCGTAAATACCGCCCCCAGGATTGTCAGGCTGTCTTTTTTGAGAATGATTTTTCGCTCCGTGGCCTTGGACGGTAGAAAGATGGGCAGATTCGGGTACACTTCTTTGTACTCCCGCCATTCCAGCTTTTTGGGCTTGTTTGCCGTCCGAAGGAAGCCCCAGAAGTCGATGGGATAACGAAATACCGGCCCAACCCTGTCCCGCCGGGTGACGATGACCACCGTGCCATCGGTGAGTATTCCAATGTGCTGCATTTTCTCCCCGCCGAACATTTCCGGACGGATACGCAGCACTTCACGGGTGTTCCTATTGATGAGCTGGGCAAAGTCATCGGAGAGGATTTCGCCGTTTCCCTGCACCAGCAGCCAGTCCCCGGTAAACCAGCGTAGTTTCAGCCCCTCGCCCATTCCGGGCAGGGGGGCGATGCGGCACCGCCCGGTGTCCATGTCCAGTTCCAGCAGGCATTCTTCCATCCGCCCCTTGCCACTAACTGCGTGGATCATGGTAATGCGGCCTGTGCCGGGAACGGGAACGGCCTCGGAGAGATGGTCGTATCCGTCCAGAGAGAAGGTGTGTTTTGTTACCTTGCCGTTTTCCCAGCGGTAAATCTGCCCCATGTACCACTCGTTGGAAAAGTAGACCCGGCCCAGCCCGTCTGTCACGATGCCACAATGGTATTTGGTGCTCCATCCATCTTCCGGCAGGGGCCAGTTTTTCACATCCTGACAGGTGCCCCGGTCGGTGAGTTCAATCCGTGTGGCGTTGGTGGGATCGCCCACCCAGAGGGAATGGTCAGCCCAGCACAGGGTCCGGGGCGGACCGTCATATCCAATGGGGGACGGCTCGAACCAGTTGAGGGTAGCCGGATTCTTGCTCAGTAATGCCCGCCCAATAGTCCCGCTGCCAGCGGCTCTGGACGCGGCATAGAGTCCATTTTCTGCGGAATAAGTGAGGCACCCAAGGTGCGGCAAATTGTGGGCGCGGGTCACCTGGGGCGGACGCTGGCGCAGATCGGCCACACAGCCGTTTTTCCATTCTTCTGCATCCTGGTTTTTCCATTCGCCCGCCGCAAAATCACCCGCCAGGGAGTTGAAGAAATAATCGTACTCATCCTGAAGTATGTATTCCTCGCAGGGCATTAGCTTTCCAGGGTCCTGCTCCTTGGCATGGTCGCCCCATTTTCGTCCTTGCTGTTTCATCAGGTGACAATATTGCCCCTGCTTTTTGCAGTAGCGTTCCCATTCGCTGCGTTCTTCCTCTGGGATCAAGGCAAACAGATACTCGTCCTCATCGTCCAGGTTATACAGTGCCCAGCCGAAGGCAGACAGCTCCTGCCCCAACGCCGCCGCCCCTTTTTCATGGGATAGTTTCATATATTGAACGCCAACGGCATCAAAGCGTTCATCCAGCAGCGCCGGGACCTGTGCGCCCCATTTCCCTCGAAGTTCCGCCAGAGTGTCCTGTAGGGCTCCGTCAAATTTCAAAATGTCCAATGCGTCTGCGATTTGTTCTGCAAAGTTCAACACCAACTGCCCCCCTTATTCCGTTTATTCTTCTATTTCTTCCGCTTCCGACAAGCCATATACATCCGTTGGCGTATCCCCTGAAAACTCAACCATAAGTCCAAATGGCTCCCCCACAGGAAGGGTACAAATCTCAAAGTGCAGGCCCCATTCTGTCTCATCATAAAACAGAAATTGCGGCTGCTCGGCGGGAATCTCCGTTTCAGGGAATGGAGCGCGCTGCAATCCAAACTTCTCAGGGCTTTTACCAATCTGCGCCTGAATCTCATGCTCCGCTTTTGAAAGATACTCCCGCCAGTTTTGAAGCACAGAACGGATAAAATCCAGGTTTGCCGACTGAAGTTCAGATGTGTTCAAAATAATGGAAAACAGGATCTCTGTGTCTGCGATTCTTCCAGTCCAGCAGTGGATGGTCCCTGGTCCTTTCTGAAAGGTCAGTGCTCCCAATCCCAAATCGGAATGTTCAAAAAACTGTTCCATATCATTCTTGCCCCAATCCCCAGGTTACAGCGACAGCCATGTGGTCAAAGCACTAATTTCCTCCCGCAGCAATCCGGATTTCCCAGCGGCGGCAAAGGCTTTTTGGATACTGCCATAGCGCCGCCCGGAGCGGTCTACCAGCTGGAGCGCGGCTGCCTCCAGACCGGGAATTGCCAGCACAGCATCTGCCAGCGCCTGGGCGGAGAGTTTATCCCCGATCAGAGAGGCGGCAAAGTAGCGCAAATGGCTGTGAGAGAGGGCGGACAAATCGCTGAGTTTATGCAGTTCATAGAGTTTCAGGGCATAAAGGGAAGGAAGCCCATCCAGAGCCGGTAGTTTCTGCACAGCTGGTAGTGACTGGAGATAGAGTTTCTGAAGCCGGGTCGCCGGAGTCAGGAAAGGGGTGAGATCTTCCGTTTTCCGCATTTCCTCCAAATGGAGATTGGTAATGCTGGAGAGAAACGGGGTGATGTCGCCATTCTTTTCCCCACGCAGGTGGAGAACACGCAGGCCGGGGAGAGAAACATTGTCCCAGGAAACAGGGGCCGACAGCCATAGGGACAGTGTATGAAGCTGCTTTAGCTCGGAGAGAACTTCTACACCCTCACATTTTTCCATTAGGGTCAGTTCCTCCAGATTGGGATAATCTCGCAGGAAGGACAGATTCACCTTCCGCTCTCCCGTCACAGACAGACACCGTACCGCATCTGGTTTTAGTCCATTCAGATCAATCTTTTCTCCGCCGCGCCAGAAAACTGCGGTGCAGTATGCCTGTTCCATTTTGCTTCTCTCCTTATTCTGCTAATGTGATTCAAAATTAGTATCCGGTCTTTGGAAATATACAACATGGTCTACATCTTCCATGTATTCCAGCATTTCATCTGTACTATGCTGAATCTTGTATTCCAGTTCATTCTCTGTCAGAGGAATCACCTGATAAAAACCGACCCAACTTCCATCTGAGAGCTTACAGACGGCAGCACCCTCCGGCGCATCCTGTACGCCTAAAAGAACACACCCTGCCAGCAATGTATTGTCTGCGTATGGTGTTCCGTTTTGAATAGAATGCCCATAGCCCAGCCAAGTGCTTTCTATGATTGGAAACCTCGCTAAATAGCGAAGCAACTCTACTGGCCAATTTTCTTGGCTTTCCTTACTTTCAGGGTTCCACTCAGGCGGAAGGCACATCATCAGTTCTATCCGAGAGGGAAGGCCATCCTCTTGGTATTCACTTGGGATCTTCATCGAAAACGCACCCATGCCTGTGGTTACCAAAGTATAATAGTTATGTTCCTCATGGGGCGGAATGATGGAGACATCAACATGAATATCTTCGCTGAAAAACTCATGAACCACTGTTGTGGCTTTTCCAAAATATTTTTCGATATGGTTGTCCAATCGTTCGAGTTCATCGGGACTATATAATGCTGGATTCTCCAAATACTTTCCAGTAATCATTGATCACACACCTTACTTCTTTTCTCGGCTTACATCATCAACACCAGTAATCATTAAATTCTTACCAAAACAGTCCTATTGTACTCATGCCAGTTCCGCATCCAGAATCTGCAACTGTTTTCCTTTATCATTCACATAGTAAAGTGCAATGTAGTCAATGCCGTCCCGTTTGACCTGCTCCCAGGGCATCCGCTCACCGTTAACCAGTTCCACGGTATCAGCCTCGTCTACCTCGAAGCTCTCTTTTTCATCCTCATAGTCGATATTGTAGCCCAGTTCCAGCACCAACTTGGAGGCAGGGATCTCATACCGCTGGAGGGGGCGATGCGCCAGCTGGGCTGGATTGTGTTCATCGCAGAACATATTATCATAACCATGCTGCCCACCGTCGAAGATGACGAACTCCTCGCCGCTCTCTGGGTCGCGGGCTGCCACCAGTCCGGGGGTCTCGTCTCTATCTATGATATAGGATTGGGACTCTCCCTTCACTGTGAGCAAATCTCCGTAATACCACACTTCCAGCAGTTCATTTCCGGCAGAGGAGCAGAGGGTCACGGTGGGCAGGCGCTTTTGTTTCCGTTCTTTGACATGGCCCTCCAGCCAGGTAGGGATTTGGGGAAAGGAATCCCGTTTCTTCTTTTTTCGTGGTGATGCCTGTGTATCGTTCCACGGCTCCATATCCAGAATGATGATCCATCCGCTATAATCGCTGTAATTCATTGTGGTGTGCGCCCGGATATAATCCTCCCCCCAGAGGGCCACATCCGCCTTACTATACCAGGTAGTCTGCGTTACACCATCCTCATTGGTAACATCGCAGCAGAGGTAATCTTCTGCTTTCCCGTTTCTCAACGCTATCATACGAAGAATTTCGGTATCTTCCGGGGTGACTTCATGAAAGTTCAATTTTAATGCCATAGGGGAGCCTCCCTGTATCAAAAGGTGTCGTAGCCAACCTTCGGGCTTGGCACGAACTGCTCGTCAAAGGACACATTGAGATAGAGTTCCCCAGCCGGAGAGTCCCCAGTATCGTAGCAGAGGGAAAATGTCCCGTAGCAGCCGGACTTGTCTATCGTGATGTCGGTCAGGGGCAGATCGGGGATGTCCTCATCATCAGGGAATTCTTTCTGTAAGATCTCGTGGGCCTGCCGGTCCAGCTCATCCAGTTCCTGAGCTAATCGCTCCCAGAAGGGCATTGCCAGAATCTCTGCCTCGGTATAATCATTGCAGTTGATATGCAGTTCCTTATCTGCCCGGTGAGCCGTAAAGTAGACCCCGCAACTCATTACCTCCCAGTTATCCGCATTCCATAAAGATAAGAGTTGATCTTTTGTCATTTGTGTTCTCTCCTTATTCCTCAAACTCGCCCTCAATCATTCCATTAAGATATTTTCCGGGATCAGCAATAAATTCCTCCCATTTGGCTAACGGATGAAACTCCTTATGCTCAATGTCCAGATACCAGAGTTTCTTATCTCTGGGACTCCACAGCAGCAAATAGTCGCTGTAATTGTCCATTTTCGCCATAAGGGAGAGCAACTTTTTACGTTTCCAGGTCATCTCCTGTAAATCCATGTAGGGGTACAGTTCCGCCCATTTCACCAGTTCCCGATCTGGAAATTCCAGACGCAAGGGGCCGGTCTTTAAGTATTCCACCAGCTTGGCAGGCAGCTTGTAAGGCATGAGTTGACGCGCCTTTTCCTGTTCGTTATGCCATTCCTCCGGCTCCAGAGCTTTTAAGTAGGCGGCCATTTCCTGATTTTTGTTCTGTACTGCCACGGTGTAGGGCCGGTCACCGTATTTATCCGGGATGGTGATGTCTGCACCCTGTTCCACAAGCCAGCGCACCATAGAAAAATCGTTGTGCCATGCAGCTTCAGTGACAGGAGTCGAAGCGTAGGGAAACACCATATCTGGCTTGTGATAGTTGATGTCCGCCCCGTTTTGAATCAGATACTCCACCAGCAGCTGATTTCCATGGCTCGCCATACTGCGCAGGGCTTCACCGCCGTATTGTTTCAAATCCATGCCCATCCTTTTCAAAATGGGGAGTACATTAGGCTCATCCCGATCCACCAAGTGGAGAAACAGCCTGCATATATCCCTTTGCGTTGCGGGGATTCTGACTCCCACATCTACCAAAAAGGAAAACAGGGTCAGGTCTTGACTGCGCAGGGAACCACAAAGCAATTCTTCCGGGTTATGGGTCAAATCTGCTCCGCATTCGATCAGGAGCTGTACCATGTCCATCCGATTTTCCAGTACAGCCAATTCCAGCGGAGAGGCTTCGTCATCCCGCGGCCAATCTCCAATCATTACCTGATAGCATTGTGGCTCATTGGGAGAATGCCCTGCGTGAAGCAGGGAACGAATCGCCTCTATGTCACCACTTTTGATGGCAGCCATCATGGGAGGTACATTTGAATAGCTTACTTCACTCATCCGAGTCCTCCTTATAGTCTATTGAAAAATTTCCTGATACCTTTCTCTCAGTTCCTTCGGAGCCGTCTTAATGACCTTGCTGCCGCCGTTTTCAGAGGCTTGCCCCCAGATGGCCCAGAGTAGGCTCTGCCAAGCGATGGCCCGGAATTTCGGGTCTTCGTTTTCTTCCGGCAGGAGATAAGCGGAAAAGCGTCGCTTGACTGCCAGCAGTGCATCCAGGCTTTCCTCATTGGCGATCAGGCTGCGGAATTCTCTGGCAGGCTCCAGCCACTGCATGGACAATGCGCCCCGCACCAATACCCCCAGCGTCCATGGTTGAAACCCAAACTTTCGGATCAAGGCATGAAGGAATTTCCCTTGCAGGGAGGAGTGCTCGTCGTCGCAGAGATCCAGATACTCCGTCACCAGCGGTGCCCACGGTTCTCCCTCCAGCCCCAGGGCAAACACGGCGAAGGTTCCGGGCATCGCACAGGCTTCATCTGCGAGGTTTTGGTACCACTCAAATTCCCGCATAGCCAGACGAGCGTATCGCGCCATAGCCGGATGCAGATTGGGGTGTTGCACAGCACAGGCAAAGAGCTGATTGACGCCCTTTTTGGGCAGACCGGGAATGGGCAGATAGAGTTTTTCCTTCCCACGGAACTCCACCGAATAACTGCGGGGAAATCCCTCCTGCTCCAACACCGCACACAGGTAGTCCAGGATTTCAGCATAGCACTCCTCCGTGGAGTCCCTGGCGGTGATGCGGATGGTAGCAAACACATCATTGGCCGATGCGGTGAAATGCTCCGTCTTACGCCGCTGGATGTCCTTTGGCAATTTGCCGCTGCCAGCTGTTTTCAGCTGCTTCACCATATCCGGGCGAAGCTGGGAAACCAGATCAAGGTAGTGTTCGGTTATAATCGTATTATCGCTGGCCCCATACACCGTATAACAGACCGCCACATAGCAAGTAAAGCGCAGCAGGTTCTCGTCCACATCCTCCGGACGCAGCTCCGGCCATGCGGTACAGAGCGGGAAAGGCGAAAAGTAGTCCTCATTCTCTCCAATCTCAAAAAACCTCTCCTGCACCTGGTGTTTGATGTATTTTCCCAAGGTGTGGCCAATCTCCCTCCAGCCCACCAACCGCCGCAGGGCATCGCAGAATGTAACAGCTTCCTCATAGGGGAATCCCTTCAAAGGCAGTTTGGACAGATACCGCTCCAGGAGCTGGCTGGGAAGAAAGGGCGTTCCGCTTTGGTTCCGAACGACCACCGGATAGCCGGAATGGTTTTCTTTTGCAGTTCCATCCAACACATCCTGGATGCACTGATCGGCGTGTTCCAGCACTTCGGGGTTCGTATCTGGTTTCTGGATCAAATAATAACGACCTTGTACGCCGTCGCGTTTCGGCAAACTCATAGCAGGCCACCACTTCCTTCCAGGTTCTTCGTTATCGGAATAAAAATCTGTCGGTAAAGTTCCTTCAGTTCCTCCGAAGCTGCTTCCACCACTTTCTGACCACCCTTGGCGCTGGCTTTGCCCCAGATCACATAGCAGACCGTTTCCCATGCGTATTGCAGCACTTCCTCCGGGCTGGCTTCTGTTTCCTCGGCGGGTTCCTCGTCCTCGTCATCATCCTCGTCGGAGGAAAAACCGCTTGGAACGATCTCGGACAGGTGGATTTTTGCCTCCAGCAGAGCGCCCAGGCTTTCTGCATTTGCCATCCACGCGGTATAGTCCTTGGAATACTTCATGTTCTGCATGGACAGCACCCCACGGACAAATACAGGGACGGTATCGGCGGTAAATCCGAACTGTTTCACATACTCCCGGAGGAATTTTTCCTGTAAGTGGGAGTGCTCATCATCGCAGAGATCGAGATAATCCCATACCAGCTGCCGCCACTCTTGCCCCAGCATTCCCAGGGCGAACACGGCAAAACTTCCGGGGAGCGCGCACTGCTCATCGCTGAGATTGGTGTACTGCTCATATTGCCGCATGGCAAGCCGGGCGTACTGTTCCATCAGGGGGTGGAGGCCGGGGTACTGCACGGCACAGGCACAGAGCTGGTTTACTCCCTTTTTGGGCAGACCTGTGATGGGAAGATACCTCTTTTCCGGTCCTCTGAACTCCACCGCATAGCTGCGGGGAAAATCCTCCTGCTCCAGAAGCTCACACAGGTAGTTCAGCACTTCACGGCAGCATTCCTCTGTGTTGTCCCTGGCAGTAATACGGATCACAGCAAAGGCATCGTTGGCCGATGCGGTGAAGTGCTCTGTTTTTCTCTTTTGCAGAGAGATCGGCAGCCTGCCGGTCCCATGTTCCCGGAGCTTTTTCACCATATCCGGACGGACTTTCTCCACCAATCCAAAGAGGTAATTGGCGTCCAGATACTGAAAGTCCATACCATATACCTTATAGCTCACCGCCACATAGCAGGCGAAACGCAGCAGCGGCTCCGGGACCTGCTCTGCACGGATACCTGGTTTTAGGGAATACTCCCGATCCCAGAAGTGGTCATCTTCATTGCCTGTCACGATAAAATATTTCTCCTGTAGCTCCCGTTGCAGCATATCAAGTAGATGGTGGTCAATTTCACCCCACCGGCTCTGGCGGCGCAGGTTTTCGCTGAAGGCGATGGCCTTTTCCGCGTCAAGGGTCTCAGCCCGCTGCGCTTCGGTCCATGTCCGAAGCAGTTGCCACACCTCAAAGGGCGCGCCTTCGCTGCTGACCACTACCGGAGGCCAGAGAGAATCAAGCCGCGTGATTCTCCTGTCAATGGCATCCTGGATGCACTGGTCAAAGAGCGGTTGCAGTTCTTCCTGTACCTCGGGCTTCATCCAGTAACAGCGCCCGTCCGCACTATTTCGTTTTGGTAAATTCATATCAGGCCACCTCTTTCCGAACAATAAAAAATGCCCCGCGACACCCTGTCATTTGGACAGGCTGACGCAGGGCGTGAAAAGGCCGCGAGAGAGGAGCCACATCTACTGCCAGATGTGGTTTCCTCAACAGACAAGATTATTTCCTCATATATCAAAGATGCAGTGCATAACTGCGCTGGCTTTTCTTTCATGGTATGACCTCTTCAATTATAATCATGCCCAAACACTGAGCCAGTTGAGGGCATAATTTAAGCAAATTATATCATATCAATTAGCATTCTGGAAGATATATTTTGATTGACTTGGCAAATTAACGCATTGTTAACCGACGTGACTTAGTCTAAAAACTTTTTCAATTTATAATTCGCTAATCCATGTACTACGTATTAGCGTTTCTGTTTAGATGTGCCGCTAATCCTTATACTAATTACAAACGACATAGGAAGGTGAGGCAGAGAGTAAAATGATTGATAAGCGTATTGGTGAGCGAATTAAGCAATGTCGGGAAAGCTTGGGATTGACACAAGACCAATTTGCTGAGAAGCTTGGTTTGACAACGAACTACATTTCCACGGTCGAACGAGGTGCTTCTTTTCCCCGATACGAAAAATTGATCGCCATTATCAACGGACTTGAAACTTCTGCGGATGCGATTTTCTGCGATGTTATAACACATGCTATCGAATACCGATCCGGTATTCTTTCTGAGAAGCTGAAGGAGCTCCCGTATGAGGAGCAGCAGCGGATATTAGAAATTGTAGAATTTTTGATTCAACAGGCAAAAAGAAAAGAAGGCTGACTTTTTTGAGGGTTGCAAGAATATCTTGCGGCCCTCGATTTTTTTCGACACAATTATATATAGTGTATGCTATACTGTGTATGAGCGACATACAATAACACGCTAATACATAGGAGGAGATAGAATGTTGTTAAAGAGGTTTCATTTCAGAACTTCTCAAAATAAGCGCACCTGTGCATTTACAGGTCATCGCCCTCAAAATCTTCCATTTCGGTTTAACGAGAGCGACGAACGATGTGCTGCGTTGAAGTCCAAGCTTCGTGAATGCATTGTGAAAATGATTGAAGAAGAAAACGTCTGGCATTTTATTACAGGCATGGCCATTGGAGTGGATATGTACGCTGCCGAGATTGTTCTTCAATTAAAAGCGATTTACCCCCATATTACATTAGAAGCGGCAATTCCTTGTGAAACACAGGCTTCCAAATGGTCAGAACCGCTTCGAGATCGGTATTTTAGAATTGCCGAGATGTGCGATAAGGAAACCATGCTTCAAACGCACTACACATCTGATTGTATGATGAAAAGAAACCGCTATATGGTAGAACGAGCAGACCTAATTTTAGCTGTTTGGGATGGAAGCCCAAGTGGCACAGGCATGACAGTAACCTACGCACGTTCTTCAGGAAAAACTGTGTGGACGGTGGATCCTATCACACTTTCTGTTAGTATTGCTTAGTATTTCCGCAGACCCTGCTGTGAGAAAGAGTAACATAGTAACATGAAAACAAAAGAGCTGGGCAACCCTGTTATGGGTTGCCCAGCTCAGTCTGTCGAAAAAGTCCAGCATAAGCTGGGCTTTTTCGTTCATAAGAGGTAAAATAAGTAGCAGGTGGTGAGAAAGATGCTGGAACGCGGGAAAATGGATCGTAACGTAATCGAG
>NZ_NFHC01000021.1:0-64506 GCF_002161245.1 Flavonifractor sp. An9 | reverse complement strand
GCCGTGGGGGTGGGCTCAACCGTGGGGGAGGGGGTGACCTCCGGCGCCGGTCCGCCGCAGGCGGTCAAAAAAAGGGCCAGAGCCAGGGCGGCAGCCCCGGTCAGAATGGTCTGTTTTTTCATGGTAACCTCCATTGTACTGTGGGCGGCAAGCCGCCCGGCGCATGAGATGATTTAGACATTTTAACACCCGCACCCCTGTGCCGTAAATGGAAAAACGCATTCTGTAAACATTTGTGACCATTCCGGCCCTCAGGCCGCGCCGCTGAGCAGGGCGGCCAGCACCCCGCAGCAGGGCAGGGTGAGAATGGACAAAAGGGTGCTGACGGTGACCAGCTGGGCGCTGGTGGACACGTCCTGGCCGTACCGCTGGGCAAACATGGCGGTAATGCTGGCGGTGGGCACTCCGGCCAGCAGCACCAGAGTGCAGTACAGATCGGGCTCCGGGTGGAGGGGGTAGAGGATCAGGGCGGTGAGCAGGGGCATGGCCACCAGCTTGAGGCCGCAGGCCAGAAGGATGGCCGGACTGCGGAACACCGAGCGCCAGTCGGCGCTGGCCATCTGGGCCCCGATGATGACCATGGCCAGAGGGGTGTTCATACTGCCCAGAAAGCTGACGGCGCTGCCCACCATGGAGGGCAGGGTGATCCCGCACAGGAAGAGCACCAGGGCCACCACAGTACCCAGAATCCCCGGATTGAGGACGGCCTGTTTCAGAGAAACCTGCCTGCGCCCTCCCATGAGCACCACGCCCTGGCTCCAGTTGAACAGGTTGAATACGATCAGGTTGATGACGCCGTAGACCATGGCCTGCTCGCCCAGCACCAGCTGGATCAGGGGCAGGCCCATAAAGCCCACGTTGCCGTAGAGGGTGCCGAAGCGCAGGGCCTTGCCGGTGGCGGAGTTCTGCCGCCGGAACAGGGGGATGGACAGCAGGCAGTAGAGCACATACAGCCCCGCCACCAGCAGGGAGGTGTATCCCATGGACCCCAGCAGGGCAGGGGTCCGCTCGATCTGCATGGAGTCTACCAGCATACAGGGGAGCACCACGGTGAGCAGCAGATTGGTCATCTGCGGTATGGCCGCCTGGGTCAGCAGCCTCCGCTTGGCCAGGGCAAAACCCGCCGCCATCATCAGAAACATGGTCCCCACCTGGGAGGACACCATCAGCAGATACTCCAGCATTTCCGTTTCCCCCGTTCCCCCATAAAATACAGTTTATTGTATCATTAAACGGCAGCAGAGGCAAGGGAAGGGGCCTTTTCCGCACAAAATGAAGCAGCCGGCGCGTCTGGGCGCCGGCTGCCGGGATCATTGATACTTTTTGCCCACCACATAGAGGGGGAGGAACAGTCCGCCCAGAGTAAGCGCCAGGATGATGCCCAGCTGGGCCACCTGCCACAGGCCGGGGCAGATCAGCCCCAGCGCCAGGGACAGCAGGGGCATACCCGCCATAATTGCACAGGACCACGCCCGGCCCACCGTGACGATGTGGGGCCAGTTGCGGTTATTGAAGTTCAGGCCCGGCACATTCATCCGCAGCGGCCCGTCCCGCACCATGCCCAGAGGGTACCGGTCATAGACCTCCGGCAGGGTGAGCCGGGTAAAAAAGCAGAACCAGACCCCGAAGATGGCCCCCAGCACCACCGGGGTCCACAGGGCCTCTGGCACACCGGTCCACGCCCAGTTGGCCCACAGGCCCAGGCCTCCCGCCAGCAGGGAGAGTATATACCACAGGGGCCACAGGCTCCTCTCCTGCCAGGCCCGCTTGGGTCTGCCGCCAGCGCAGCGGATGGCGGTTTTCACCACGTCCTCCACCGCCTCCGGCTCCAGGGGCTGCTCCTGCCGCTTGCAGAGCAGCAGCTCGGTCACCGTCACCCCCAGCAGCTCGGACAGGGGGATGAGCAGGGCGGTGTCGGGGATGCTGGCCCCCGTCTCCCACTTGCTCACCGCCTTGTCGGTAATGTGGAGCTGCTCCGCCAGCTCCCGCTGGGTCCACCCCTTCTCCTTCCGCAGCCCGGCCACAAAGGCCCCGAAGGCCGCCTTGTCCATGTCGTACACGTCCATCACCTCGCCCCACCAGCATACCCCACAGAGGGCAATTTGGCAACCGAACGGCGGTAGAGTGCCCGGCAGGACCGGGTTTCGCCCCCTCCATCGGTTGACAAAGCCCTCCGCAGCGGGCTATACTGTAAGGTAACGGATTTTTGAGAGGAGAACGTCATGACCAACCAAAAAGACTTTAAAAACCGGGGCTATCTGCGGATTTTTGCCTCCTACTACAAGCCCCACTGGAAGCTGTTCCTGCTGGATATGGTGTGCGCCCTGCTGATCTGCATCGTGGACCTGCTCTTCCCCATGGTGTCCCGCTGGTCCATGCAGACCCTGCTGCCCAACCAGCTCTTTGCCACCTTCTTCGCCGTCATGGCCGCCCTGGCCCTGGCCTATGTGCTCAAGGGTGTATTCTACTTCATCGTCACCTACTGGGGCCACCTGCTGGGCGTGCGGATGGAGGCCGACATCCGCCGGGACCTGTTCTCCCATATGCAGGATCTGTCCTTCTCCTTCTACGACAAGAACCGCACCGGCCAGCTGATGAGCCGGGTCACCGGCGACCTCTTTGAGATCACCGAGCTGGCCCACCACGGCCCGGAGGACCTGTTCATCTCCTCGGTGACCATTCTGGGCGCCTTCTTCATCATGCTCACCATCCAGTGGCAGCTGGCCCTGATGGTGTTCGCCGTCATCCCTATCTTCATCCTCTTTACCGCCCTCACCCGGAAAAAGATGATGAAGGCCTCCATCGAGGTCAAGGCCAAGCTGGCCGGCATCAACGGCGAGGTGGAGTCCTCCATCTCCGGTATGCGCACCGCCAAGGCCTTCGCCAACGAGGACGCCGAGAGCGCCAAGTTCAACGCCGCCAACGACCAGTTCCGCGGCGCCAAGCGGGGCTACTATAAAACCATGGCCTTCTACCAGTCGGGCATGGAGTTCTTCATGGGCATCCTGTCCGTGGTGGTCATCGCCTTCGGCGGCTTCCTCATCATGAAGGGTGAGATGGACTTCATCGATCTCACCACCTTCGCCCTGTACGTCACCACCTTCATCACCCCCATCCGCAAGCTATCCGCCTTTGTGGAGCAGTTCATGCAGGGCATGGCGGGCTTCAAGCGGTTTACCGAGCTGATGCGGGTGGAGCCCGACATCCAGGACGCCCCCGACGCCCGCACCCTCACCGACGTGAAGGGCGACATTCTGGTGGACGACGTGACCTTCCGCTACGAGTCCTCCCCTGAGCCGGTGCTGGAGCACATTACCCTCCACGTCCGCCCCGGCGAGACGGTGGCGGTGGTGGGTCCCTCCGGCGGCGGCAAGTCCACCCTGTGCCAGCTCATCCCCCGGTTCTACGACGTCACCGGCGGTCGGGTGCTGGTGGACGGCCAGGATGTGCGGGAACTGAAGCAGCACGACCTGCGGGAACACATCGGTATTGTCCAGCAGGACGTGTTCCTCTTCGCCGGCACCATCTACGACAACATCCGCTACGGCCGGCCCGACGCCACCGAGGCGGAGATCATTGAGGCCGCCAAGAAGGCCGAGATCTACGACGACATTCTGGAGATGCCCGACGGCTTCCAGACCCAGGTGGGCGAGCGGGGCGTCATGCTCTCCGGCGGCCAGAAGCAGCGGGTGTCCATCGCCCGCATCTTCCTGAAAAACCCGCCCATCCTCATTCTGGACGAGGCCACCTCCGCCCTGGACACCGTCACCGAGGCCCGCATCCAGTCCGCCTTTGACGCCCTGGCCCAGGGCCGTACCACCCTCATCATCGCCCACCGGCTGTCCACCATCCGCTCCGCCGGACGCATTGTGGTCATTGATGGCTGCGGCATTGCCGAGGAGGGCACCCATGAGGAGCTGATGGCCAAGGGCGGCGAATACGCCCGGTTGTATCAGGCTCAGAAATCAGTTTCCGTATAAAGCGAGGTGGCCGGTATGGCGCGCAAAGCACGGATACAGCGGCTGGAATTCCCCGCCGGGCGGCGGGTACTGGTGGTCAGCGACATCCACGGCAGCCTGCCCCTGTTCCAGAGCCTGCTGGACAAGGCGGGCTATGGTCCCGACGACATTCTGGTGCTGCTGGGGGATCTGGTGGAAAAGGGCCAGGACAGCCTGGCGGTGCTGCGCTACGTCATGGACCTGTCCACCCGCCGGACGGTGTACTGCGTCAAGGGCAACTGCGACGATCTGGTCACCGAGTTTGTAGAATCCCCCCAGGTACGGCCGGAATTTTTCCACCACTACCTCAACGTGTGGCGCAACCGCTGCACCCTGCTCCAGATGGGGCAGGAGGCAGGCTTTGAGACCCGTTCCCCGGAGGATCTGCCCGCCCTGCGGCAGGTGATCCTGAACCACTTCGGCCCGGAGCTGGCCTTTCTGGACACCATGCCCGAGATCCTGCTCACCCCCGACTATCTGTTTGTCCACGGCGGGGTGTGGGATGAGGACCATCTGGAGGATATGACCGCCTGGGACTGCATGAAAAACGACAGTTTCCTGGACCGGGGCATCTGCTTCCGCCGGTGGTGCATTGTGGGACACACCCCGGTGACCCTCTACCATCCCCACATTCCCACTACGCACCCCCTGGTATCGGAGAAACAGCACATCGTATCCATCGACGGCGGCTGCGCCCTTCAGCGGGACGCCCAGCTCAACGCCCTGGTGCTCCCCCAGCAGCCGGGGGAGGGGTTCACCTGGTTTTCCTGCGACGGTCTGCCCACCGCCATGGCCCTGGACAAACAGGAGGAGACGCCCCAGTCGGTGAATGTGCGCTGGGGCCACAGTCAGGTGGAGGTGCTGCTGCGGGGCGGAGCTCTGTGCCGCTGCCGCCATCTGGAGAGCGGCCGGGAGGTGGACGTACTCACCGATTACCTCTACCGCTCCGGCGAGGAGACGTTGTGTAAGGAATCCACCGACTACCGCCCGGCGGTGGAGCCGGGGGACATCCTGTCCATCGTCCGCCGGCTGGCCGACCGGGCTTTGGTGAAGAAGAACGGGGTCACCGGCTGGTACTTCGGACGGCTGTGCCGCCCGCCTCAAACGTAAAAAAAGGCCGCTGCCCATGGCAGCGGCCCTTTTTCAAGTTTCTTACTCTTCCCAGTCGGCGAACTCCACGTCCTCCATGCAGTCGTCGCACTTGCCGGAGATGAGGCCCTTCACCTTGCAGACCAGCTCCATGAGCTTGTCCCAGTAGGCCACCACAGCATAGACCACCGCGCCCAGCACTGCCAGCACGGCCAAAAACTTCACAATACCGCAGAAAAACTTTTTCATGATCCAAACAGCCTCCTTTGTGTTGAACGCAATGTGCTGATGAGAACAGTGTACACGTTTTTGTGGGAAATTACAAGTGTACATTCCCACTTTGAAGAAACTTTTTTCCCTTGTATTTTGTGGTGAAATAGAATACAATAAAAAGACAAACAATAGAACCTTTTCCCCCGCTTTGACGGGGATGCCATGCAGACACCCCAGGAAAGGAAGGGATCAGATCATGAAGCTGCAAACCGAACAGGGCGAGATCACCATCAGCAGCGAAGTGTTTACCAACATCACCGGCGCCGCCGCCACCAACTGCTACGGCGTAAAGGGCATGGCGGTCCGCTCCAAGGCGGACGGCCTGGTCCATCTGCTGCGCCGGGAGTCCATGGGTAAGGGCGTCAAAGTCACTTACAATGAGGATTCCACCGTTTCCATCGAGCTGCACATCATTGTGGACAACGGCGTGAACCTGATGGCGGTCAGCCGCTCCATTATGAGCGAGGTCCGCTATATCGTGCAGCGTACCACCGGCGCCGAAGTGCGCAACGTGGACGTGTGCATCGATTCCATGGTCATCGGCTGAGGCCGGTCCGCCCATTGAAAGGAAGGAACACAGACATGAGAGATCGCATTGACGGAGCGTCCTTTGCCCAGGCTATCGTCCACGCGGCAGCCTCCATCAATCTTCAAAAACAGCAGATCAACGAGCTGAACGTATTCCCCGTGCCTGACGGCGACACCGGTACCAACATGGGCCTGACCATCTCCACCGCCGCCGCCGAGCTGAAGAAAAAACAACCCCGTACCGTGGGGGAGGCCGCCGCTACCAACGCCTCCGCCCTGCTGCGGGGCGCCCGCGGCAACTCGGGCGTCATCCTGTCCCTGCTGTTCCGGGGCTTCTCCAAGGCCGTGAAGGACAAGGAGACCATCGACGGCCGGGATCTGGCCATTGCCCTGGACTTCGGCGTGGCCGCCGCCTACAAGGCCGTTATGAAGCCCGCCGAGGGCACCATCCTCACCGTGTCCCGTCTGGCCGCCGCCCGGGCTGCCGACGCCGCCCGCAAGACTCCCAACGACCCTGAGGCCGTGCTGGAAGCCGCTATTGCCGAGGGCCAGGTGGCCCTGGAGCACACCACCGAGATGAACCCCGTCCTCAAGAAGGCGGGTGTGGTGGACGCCGGCGGCAAGGGCTTCCTGGTGATCCTCCAGGGTATGCTGGACTCCCTGCGGGGCCTGCCTCTGCCGGAGGGAGGCGAGGAGAGCAAGACCGAGAGCAAGACCGACTACGCCGCCATTGCCGCCGAGGAGATCACCTTCACCTTCGACACGGTGTTCATTGTCCGCAAGACCACCAACAAGGAGCTGACCTCCTTCGAGGCCTACCTGAACAGCATCGGCGACAGCCTGGTGATCGGCGAGGATGACGACTGCTTCAAGGTCCATGTCCACACCGACATTCCCGGCGCCGCCCTCACCGAGGCCCAGAAGTACGGCACCCTGGAGCTGGCCAAGATCGAGAATATGCGCACCCAGGCCGAGGATCTGGCCGCCGGACGCCACATCCAGAGCACCGACGATCTGGAGGAGGACGACCACGACCACCACGAGGGCGGCCGGAAGATCGCCCCTCCCGAGAAGAAGTACGGTGTAGTAGCGGTTGCTGCTGGCGACGGCCTGGCCGCTGTGTTCAAGGATCTGGGCGCTGACGGCGTGATCAGCGGCGGTCAGACCATGAACCCCTCCACCGACGACATTATGAAGGTGATTGACGCCACCCCGGCGGAGATCGTCTTTGTGCTGCCCAACAACGGCAACATCATTATGGCTGCCCAGCAGTGCATCCCCCTGGCGGAGGGCAAGCAGGTGGTGGTTCTCCCCACCAAGACCGTACCCCAGGGCATCTCCGCTCTGATGGTCATGGATCTGGACGCCTCCCAGGAGGACAATGTGGCCGCCATGACCGAGGCCATCGGCAACGTCCACACCTCCGAGATCACCTACGCCGCCCGGGACTCCGACTTTGACGGCTTCGCCATCAAGCAGGGGGACTACCTGGCCCTCACCGAGCACCAGCTCTTTGGCACCGATCAGAATCTGGACACCCTGCTGCGCCGTCTGGCCGAGGCTGACGCCCAGCAGTCCGCCGAGTTTATCAATATCTTCTACGGCGAGGATGTGTCCGAGGACGATGCTCAGAAGGCTCTGGAGCTCTTCACCGAGTGCTGCCCCAACGCCGAAATCACCCTGCTCTCCGGCGGTCAGCCTGTCTACTACTATATGATTTCCGCCGAATAAGCCGGTATACAGACCGGGGCGGCCCAGTGTGGGCCGCCCCGGTCTTGCATTTATGCCCGCAAAAAAAGACGGCCCCGGTTGGGGCCGTCTTTTTTACTATGGTTATACCTCTTCCTGTTTTCCGCCAAAGGCTTCCACCGCGCGGGCGTCGGCCTCCTGGCGCTCCTCGATGGCTTCCTTCAAAAGCATATCCTTCACCTTCATGAGGCGGATGGTGTTGGAGCGCTCGTTCTCGTCCAGCTTCATGGAGATATACTTGATGGTCTCTTCCATCTGGGGGATCTTCACATACTCCAGGGCGTTGACCCGGCGGCGGGTCTTTTCGATCTCCTCCGCCAGCAGCTGGGAGGTCTTTTCAATCTCGGCCAGCTTGAGCATATCCTGGAACACCCCGGACAGGGCGTCCACCGCGCCGTCCAGCTCGCCGGAGGTGGCGGCGAAGCCGTAGGGATAGATCTCCCCGGCGTCGTCGCTCTTGGTGCGGAACTGGTAGACGGGCACATTGACGCTCATGATGTTCTGGAAGGTCATGTCCAGCTCCACGCTCTGCTTGGGGTACAGGAGGGACTGCTCCAGCATCTCGGAAGACATGAGGGCGGAGGCCACGGTGAAGGAGCCGTGGGCTTTCATCAGCCCCTCCTCCACCTTCTTCCGCAGGGCCCGGTTCTCCCGCACCACGTCCATGAACTGCTTCATCAGCTCATCCCGCTTATCCTTCAGCAGCTTGTGGCCCCGGATGGAGGTCTTGAGCCGGGTTTTCAGCCGGGTCAGCTCCTGCCGGGTAGGGTTCACGTTAATGGCCGGCATGATTTATCCCTCCTTTTTCGGGAGGTATTTCTCGATATACTCCGGCTTGATACGCTTCAGCTCCGCGCGGGGCAGCAGGCTCAGCAGATCCCAGCCCAGGTCCAGGGTCTCGATGATGGAGCGGTTCTCATCGGTGCCCTGGGAGACATAGCGCTTCTCAAACTCGTCGGCAAACTTGGCGTACTGCAGATCGGTGGGAGAGAGGGCGGCCTCGCCCAGGATGCTCATGAGCTCCTTGTTCTCCTTACCGGTGGAGTAGGCGGCGAACAGCTGGTTCATGGTGCCCGCGTGGTCCTCGCGGGTCTTGCCGGGGCCCACGCCCTTATCCTTCAGACGGGACAGAGAGGGCAGCACGTCCACCGGCGGGTTGATGCCCTTGCGGTACAGCTCGCGGGACAGGATGATCTGGCCCTCGGTGATATAGCCGGTCAGGTCGGGAATGGGGTGGGTCTTGTCGTCCTCGGGCATGGTCAGAATGGGGATCATGGTGATGGAGCCCTTCTTGCCCAGCTGACGGCCGGCGCGCTCGTACATGGTGGCCAGGTCGGTGTACAGGTAGCCGGGGTAGCCGCGGCGGCCGGGGACTTCCTTCTTGGCCGCGGACACCTCACGGAGGGCCTCGGCGTAGTTGGTGATATCGGTCAGGATGACCAGCACGTGCATATCCTTCTCAAAGGCCAGGTACTCGGCGGCGGTGAGGGCCATACGGGGGGTGGCGATACGCTCGACGGCGGGGTCGTTGGCCAGGTTGGTGAAGAGCACGGTACGGTCGATGGCGCCGGTGCGGCGGAACTCCTGCACGAAGAAGTCGGACTCCTCGAAGGTGATACCGATGGCGGCGAACACCACGGCGAAGTTGCCGGCGTCGTCCCCCAGCACCTTGGCCTGACGGGCGATCTGGGCGGCCAGAGCGGCGTGGGGCAGGCCGGAGCCGGAGAAGATGGGCAGCTTCTGGCCGCGGACCAGGGTATTCAGACCGTCGATGGTGGAGATGCCGGTCTGGATGAACTCGTTGGGGTAGTCCCGGGCGGCGGGATTCATGGGCAGGCCGTTGATGTCACGGTACTCCTCGGCCATGATCTCGGGGCCGCCGTCAATGGGACGGCCCATGCCGTTGAACACCCGGCCCAGCATATCGCCGGACACGGGGAGCTGAAGGGGGTGACCCAGGAAGCGGACCTTGGACTGGGCCAGGTTGATGCCGGCGGAGGACTCGAAGAGCTGCACAACCGCGTTGTCGCCGTTGACCTCCAGCACCTTACAGCGGCGGATGGAGCCGTCGGACAGCTCGATCTCGGCCAGCTCATCGTAGGTGACGCCGGAGACCTTGCGGACCACCATCAGGGGGCCGTTGATCTCCTGAATGGTACGGTATTCACGGATCATGCCTCTTCACCTCCCTTGGCCGCAATGGCCTCGATCTCCTCTTCCATTTCCCGGGCCATATCGGCGTAGACGGCCTTGAACTGGTCGTCGGGCACGCTCTTGGCACGGCCCATCTTCTCACGGAAGGGGATATTGAACAGCTCTGCCACAGGGGCGCCCTTCTCGATGGCCGCCCGGCACAGCTTGTCGTAGTCCAGAATCATCTGGATCATCTTGTCCTGGCGCTCGTAGCTGGAGTACCAGTCCACTTCCATAAAGCCGTTCTGCTGGAGGAAATCCTCGCGGAGCATCTTGGCAGTCTCCAGGGTCAGCTGGTCGCCGGCGGACAGGGAGTCCTTACCAACCAGCTGCACGATCTCGTTCAGGCTGGCCTCCTCCTGGAGGATGGACATGGACTTGTCGCGGTTGACCATGAACTGGGGACCCAGGTGCTCGTCGTACCAGGGCTTCAGGGAGTCCAGGTACAGGGAGTAGGAGTTCAGCCAGTTGATGGCGGGGAAGTGACGGCGGTAGGCCAGGGAGGCGTCCAGGGCCCAGAACACCTTGACGATACGCATGGTGGCCTGGGACACGGGCTCGGACAGGTCGCCGCCGGGCGGGGAAACCGCGCCCACGGCGGTCAGGGAGCCCCGGCGGTCCTCGTCGGAGCCGATGCACTCCACCATACCTGCCCGCTCGTAGAACTGGGCCAGACGGGAGGACAGGTAGGCGGGGTAACCTTCTTCGCCGGGCATCTCTTCCAGACGGCCGGACATCTCACGCAGGGCCTCGGCCCAGCGGGAGGTGGAGTCGGCGATGACGGCCACATGGTAGCCCATGTCGCGGAAGTACTCGGCGATGGTGATGCCGGTATAGATGGAGGCCTCACGGGCGGCCACGGGCATATCAGAGGTGTTGGCAATCAGCACGGTCCGCTTCATCAGGGACTCGCCGGTACGGGGGTCCACCAGCTCGGGGAACTCCCGCAGCACGTCGGTCATCTCGTTGCCCCGCTCGCCGCAGCCGATGTAGACCACGATGTCCACGTCGGACCACTTGGCCAGCTGGTGCTGCATGACGGTCTTGCCGGAGCCGAAGGGGCCGGGGATGGCGGCGGTGCCGCCCTTGGCCACGGGGAACATGGCGTCCACGATACGCTGGCCGGACAGCAGGGGGGTCTTGGGGGGATACTTATGCTTGTAGGGGCGGCCCACACGGACGGGCCACTTCTGCACCATGGTGAGATTATGCTTCTCGCCCTTGTCGTCCACCAGCACAGCCACGGTGTCCAGCACGGTGAACTCGCCGGACTGGATGGACTCGATGGTGCCGCTCATCTTGGGGGGGATCATGATCTTGTGGAGCACCACGCTGGTCTCCTGGACGGTGCCGATGACGTCGCCGCCGATGACCTTGGCGCCGGGCTGGACGGTGGCGTTGAACTGCCACTTCTTCTCCCGGTCCAGGGCGGGGACCTCCACGCCGCGGGGCAGGTTGTTGGAGCCCGCCTTCTTCATGATGCCCTCCAGGGGGCGCTGGATGCCGTCGTAGATGTTCTCAATAATGCCGGGGCCCAGCTCCACGGACATGGGGGCGCCGGTGGTCTCCACCACGGCGCCGGGGCCCAGGCCGGAGGTCTCCTCGTAGACCTGGATGGAGGCGGAGTCGCCGTTCATGGTGAGGATCTCACCGATGAGGCGCTGCTCGCCCACACGGACCACGTCGGCCATGTTGGCGTCGGTCAGTCCGGTGGCCACCACCAGCGGGCCGGAGACTTTGACGATTTTTCCGCTCAAATAGCTCAACCTTCTTTCTCGTCGGCGCAAACTTCACATCCTTCGCGTCCCCGTAAACGGGAACACTCACTCGTGCCGTTGCGCCTCCTCCTCCCCGTCCGACCCGCTTGCGCTGGGCTCGGTCGGGGGTGCGGGCGGCCGTAAAGGCCGCCCCTACGTGCCTCGCAGAGTTTCCGGCGTATGGCGCCGGAAAGAAGATCAAAATCTGTGCGCAGCAGGACACGCGCCTGCGGAGCACACCCCTGCCTGCTCCGCCACCGGCGGGCAGCCACCCGCGCGGGCGCGGGTGAGGGGGGTATCGAAGGCGGTTTCCTCGGGAACCGCCTTCGTATCCAGGGTCGAACCTGCCGGGGGCAGGTTCGATGGAAATCAGGCGTTAGCCACCTTGATCTCAAAAGACATCGTCCCCCCTGGAAGGTCAGAGGATATCCGCGCCCACGGCCCGTTCCACGGCGCTCTTGACGTTGGCCATGCCGATGCCCAGAGAGCCGTCCTTGCCGGGGATGAGGATGATGGCCGGGGTGAGCTCATCCTTGTACCGGGCCACCTCCGCCGTCATACCGGCGGCGTACTGCTCGGTGAGGTAGATCACCGCGTAATTTTCCTTGGCCAGCTGGTGGAGGGTCTGCTTGGCCTCCTCCACCGTTTCAGCAGGAAACACATCCAGCCCCAGGGCCTTGAAGCCCAGCACGCTGTCCTTGTCTCCCAGCACTGCGATTCTGTACTTAGACATTTGGCCGCTCCTTTCTCCGCGCCCCGTCACACTGACAGACCGCGGGAGCGGTCAAATGTGTGCGCATATGCCGCGCGCCGCCGCGGCACGCGCTCTTATCAAATGTTTGAACTTGTTCAAACATAGGCTTCACGCAGCCTTTCCCGGATGGTGTCCCCGTCCAGCCCCGCCATGCGGCCGGACAGAATGGTGCGGATGGCGGTGAACTCGTTCTCCCTGGCGTACAGGTAGCCGATCACCGCCTGCTCCCCGAAGGGGATGCGGCGGGCCTGGGCCAGATAGCCCATCACCGCGTTGTCGCACAGGCGCTCAAAGGCGGTGAGCTCCCCGCTGCCGGGGGCGGTGAGGGCGGCGCCTGCGGCGGCCGCCTCGCTGAGGGGGCCCGCCCGGAACAGGGCGGCCAGGTCGCTGCCCTTGCCGGAAGTGAGGGTGTGTACCTCCACGTTGCCGCCGGGCAGCAGCACCTGATTGAGGAAATCGTTGCCCTTGCCCATACGGGCGGCCCGGACGGCGGAGCGCAGGTTGGTGGAATCAATGAGCAGGCGGACATACCCCTCCAGGAAGGGACTGCCCACCGCCTTGGCGGCCTCGCTCATCTCGGCGAAGTAGGCCCGGTCCAGCACGAAGTCGGCCAGCTGGGGATCGTTGCCGCCGTTGAGCAGCTCCCGGGCCTGGACGATGGCCTGCCGGAAGGGATCGGTGAAGTCCCGCAGGTTGTCCCGCTGGTAGGCCTCCTTGATCTGGGCGGCGGTCCAGCGACCGCCCTCCATCAGCAGCCGGTCGGGCTCAGCCCCTACGGCAGCGGCCTTGATAAGGGTCTTGGCGTTGTGGTAGTCGTATTTCATCTGGAACACGTCCACCAGCCGCTTGTCGGGCACCGCGCCCTTCAGCTCCTTGTACAGAGCGGCCCGGGCGGCGGAGAGCAGTTCGTCCAGCCCGGCATGGGTGAGGGCGGTCAGCTCCCCGTAGCCGCACTCGGTGAGGACCTTGGCGGCCTCATCGTCGGTGCGGGCGTCCAGCATCCGCTCCATCCGCTCCCGGGTGAGGAGACGGTTCTCCATGGCCCGGATACGGGCGGATATGGTCAGATAGTCGGTATCTTTGATCTTAGCCAAAATGTTGCCTCCTTACTTGCAAGGAGCGCATCAGTCAAAGAGCACCTTGGCCACCTCGCGGTCCATTTCGCCCCGCTGGAGGCGCACCAGCGTCTCAAAGGTGCAGTTGACCTCCACGTCCCCGTCGCTGAGGATGAGGCCCCCCTGAATGGGGCGGGACTGCTCGGACATGGTCAGGTGTCCGTCGCCCAGCTTCTCGTTGGCCTGGGTGACCACGGCCTTGCCGTAGCGGGCGCGGTCCTTCTGGGAGAAGATAACCGCCTCCCGGCCGGTGGAGGAGGCCTTCACGGCCAGGTCGGCCAGCAGGTTCACATACTCCTTGTCGGGCAGGTTCACCAGCTTCTCCAGCGCCAGGTCGTAGGCCTTGGAGAGCATCTCCTGCTTGGCGGCCAGCTCCAGCTTGCGGGCGTCCAGCTGGGCCACGCTGGCCAGCCGCTCTACGCGCTCGTCGGCGTTGCGGCGGCCACGGGAGAGGATCTCCTCGCTCTCCCGCTGGGCCTGAGCCTCATACCGGGCCGTGATCTCGTCGGCCTGACGGCGGGCCTCGGCGTTGATGTCGTCGATCTCCCGTCCGGCGTCGGCCGCGATGCGTCCGGTGATTTTTTCAATTCCGTCCATAGTCTACCTCTTGCTTAGAAGCCGAACATGATCATCAGGAAGGAGATGAGCAGAGACAGGATGGCGTAGAACTCCACGATGATACACAGCACCATGCCCTTGGACCAGTCGTTGGGGTTCTTGGCCACGATGTTGATGGAGGCAGCAGCCACGCGGCCCTGAGCGATACCGGAGAGCAGACCGCCGAGGGCCATGGGGATGCAGGCGGCCAGGACGATGAGGCCCTGAGCGATGGTCAGCTCACCCACGGTGCCGCTGAACAGGCCCATCTTCATCAGGGCCAGGAAGCCGATGACCAGGCCGTACAGGCCCTGGGTGCCGGGGATAACCTGCAGGATCATACACTTGGAGAACTGAGAGGGGTCCTCGGCCAGCAGGCCGGCGCCCGCCTCACCGGCCAGGCCGGTGCCCTTGGCGGAACCAACGCAGGCCAGGCCTGCAGCAAGAGCGGCGCCCAGGAAACCAAAGAACGCGCCAGCGTATTGGGTCAGAAATTCACCGAATGTCATGTTACTCTTCCTCCTTAATGTCGACATACTTTGTCGCAATGTTCAGGGGCCGCCAGGGGCGTCCGCCCTCTTCATAGAACTGCTTGAAAAATTCCAGGTATTGCAGACGGGACGTGTGGACGTAGGTGCCGATCACGTTCAGGCCGATGTTGAAGGCGTGGCCGATGATAAAGATGATGAAGAAGATGGGGATGCCGATGGCCGGGGGCATTCCGCCGCCGGGCATGGCGCCCAGAATGTTGAACACCTGGCCGATGACGGAACCGGCCAGCATCATGACCATCAGACGGGAGTAGGAGAGGATGTCTCCGAAGTAGCCCGTCACGCCGTTGTACACCGCACCGATGATGGCGGTCACCTTGCCGAAGCCCTTGGCCGTGCGGCCCTGGCCCAGCAGCATCAGGCAGCCGATGATGAGCACCACCGGGTAGCCCGCCACATTGCCGATGCCTGCGGCAAAGAGGCCGATACCCACAAAGATGACCCACCAGGTACCGATGTCCAGGATGGCGTCCACCACCTGGCCCCGGCGGCACAGCATCCAGAACTTCACCGCCATGCCCACCACGATCTGCACAAAGCCCACGGCCAGCGCAAAGACCAGCACGGTCATGGGGTCGCCCATGACGTTGAGCAGGGGACCGGGCACGCCCGTCACCCCGTCGGGCACCGACAGGAAGGGGATCACCGGCTGAGACAGGCCCAGCATACTGGTGAACTGAGCCAGGAAGTCGGAGAAGAAGCCGCCGGTGAAGAAGCCGATGACGGCAGAGGAAATGCCGCACATGATCATCAGCCGGATCAGCTGTCCGAAGCCACCCTTGGGGTGGACCTTGTGGTTGATGAAGGCGCAGGCCCCCGCCAGGATCAGGCCGTAGCCCAGATCGGCGAACATGAAGCCGAAGAAGAACACATAGAAGGGCATCATCAGCCCGTTGGGGTCCACACCGTCATAGGCGGGCAGGGAGTACATCTCCGTAATGGTGGTCAGCGGCTCGGTAAAGCGGTTGTTCTTCAGCTTCACCGGCACCACCGGGTAGTCCTCGGGCGCCGGGTCCTGGGTCTCCCAGCAGCAGGTGTACTGCCCCAGCTGCTCCAGCAGCTTTTTCTCGTCGGGGACAGGTACCCAGCCCTCCAGGAAGAAGGCGGAGCTGCTGTCCAGCAGGCGGCAGCGGGCCTCCTCCCGGGCGATCTCCTGATCCGCCCGGTCCAGGCACTGCTCCAGGGCGCCCTTTCTGGAGGCGTATTCCCCCACCTGGGCGATGGTGGACTCCAGCTCACGGGCGGCGTCGGCCAGCTGTTCATCCAGCCGCTTGTCGTTCTCCGCCGCCGTTCCCGTCCAGCCCCGCAGGGCCGCCCGGGAGAAGCCGTACTCCTTGAGCACCGCCTGGCAGTCCTCCTCCACGCTGCGGTGGCAGAGGAACACCAGATATTTCAGTTCGTTGTCCGCCCCCGCCCGCATGAGCTCATACAGGTCGGTGACCGCCCCCAGGGCCCCGTCCATGGCGTCCAGATCGGTGGACGCGGCCACGGTGCCGAAGGACACCGCCACCTCCGGGGTAGAGGCCGTCTCCAGGGGGATATCCAGCGCCAGCCAGGGAGCCAGCGCCAGCTTTTGAGTCCGCAGTTTGTTCTGCTCGGCGTACAGAGCCGAGATCTTCCGCTCCAGGGCCACCAGCTGCCCGGCGTCCGCCAGGCCGGTCCGGTAGGCCGCGTCGTCGAAGAGCTCTCCCTCTGTAATCACCGGTCTGGGGGTGAGGAGCCCGCCCTTCTGTTTGGGGCCGTACTTCTTCAGGGCTTTCAGGGCGTTCTCCACGCTGGAACGGGCATCCCTGGCCTCGTTCAGCGCCCCGGTGTCCGGCCGTGTGAGGCTGGCCCAGTCGGGGTCGTCCTTGCGGTCCCCCGGCTCGTCAATCTCCACACAGCCCAAATGCTGAAGCAGCCGCAGCATGGACTCCCGCTCGGATTGCATTCCGATGAGCCGCAGCCGCTTCATTTTCACAATGGACATCAGTTCTTCACTACCCTTCTCACGATGCTCTCAGCGGCGTCGGCCAGACGGCCCTCCGCCTTGGAGCGCAGGGCGTCGCAGGCCTTCTGCGTCTGGGCGTTGACCTCAGCGGCGTGCTTGGCCGCCGTTTCCTCCGCCGCCCGCATAAACTCACGGGCCTGGGCCTCGGCCTGAGCCCGGGCTTCCGCCAGCCGGGCCTTGCCAGCCCGCTCGGCCTCCGCCACGGTGCGCTTGGCCTCGGCCTGGGCCTCCGCCTTGCGCTGCTTGTTGGCCTGCTCGGCCTCAGTCACCTGCTTGATCGCTTCCAGAGACATACATTCACCGCCTTTCCCCATCTCTTGTCCCTCCGGACAATTTTCCCGATGTTACCTGAATCATACTTCAATCCCAGGCTGATTGCAAGTTTTAAAATTATGAGTTTAGTTTTTTATATGCATTTTTTCATCCTCAAAATCTTTTTATTTTCAGCTGTTTTTTTGTTAATCATGCAAATTCTTTAAATATTTTGCATGATTTTAATATGGCGCAAACTTCGTTAAATTCTTCACAAAAAATTTTGTGTATTTTTACCATAGTGTAAACAGGTAAAAAAAGGGCGCGCCGCGGCTGCGGCGCGCCCTTGGAGGCGGGGTTAGTCATCGCTGAGATAGTAAGGTTTCATCAGGCTGGGCTGCTCGGTGGAGTCCTTCTGGCCGTTGGAGCGCAGCACGATCTCCGGCGGACGGTCGGCACGGCCTCTGCCGCCCCGCTTCTTCCGTCCGCTCTTGGAGGCGGGGGCGGGGGACTGGGCCGCCGTCTGCTTCCCTCTCTGGGCCTTGGGCTGCTTCTGGGGCGTCTTCTCCTGAGTGGCCTGCTTCTCCTTGGGCCGCTTTTCCTTCCGGTTCTCCGTCTTCTCGGACCGGGGAGCGGGCTTCCGGGAGGCCAGCAGCCGGGCGGTGGCATCCATAATGATGTCGCTGGCCAGGGGATCGGGCCGGTGGAAGTCCTCAAACGCCGGCTCGGGCGCGGCAGGGCGGGTGGGAGCGGTGGCTACCAGGGCCTCCTCCAGGGTGGCGCTGTTGCGTACCCCCCGCCTGGACTTCTTCTTTTGTTCCAGCTGGGCGGGGGCAGGCTGCTCCGCCGCCTCAGCCGCTTTCTGGGCAGCCTTGGCCTTGCGCTCGGCAGCGGCGGCCTTGTTGGCGGCATCCCGCTGGCGGCGCTTCTCCTTGGCGGCGGCCCGGGCCTCGGCGTCCTCCGGGTTGATAATCCGGCCCTTCTTATCCTTGGGCAGGGGCTCAAAGACCTCCATGGGCCAGGGGTGGTCCTCCACCACCGGGATGGCCTTGCCCAGCAGCTTCTGGATGCCCTTGAGCTCCTCCTTCTCATTGATGTCGCAGAAGGAGATGGCGGTGCCGCCGTGGCCCGCCCGACCGGTACGGCCGATGCGGTGGACGTAGGTCTCGGGTACATCGGGCAGGTTGTAGTTAAAGACGTGGCTCAGCTCCTCGATGTCCAGGCCCCGGGCGGCGATATCTGTGGCCACCAGGGCGGTGACTTTGCCGCTCTTGAAGTCGGCCAGAGCCTGCTGCCGGGCGGTCTGGCTCTTGTTGCCGTGGATGGCGGCGGCGGCGATGCCAGCCTTCACCAGATCCCCGGCCACCTTGTTGGCGCCGTGCTTGGTGCGGGTGAACACCAGGGCATTCTTCACGTCGGGCTCCAGGATCAGGGAGGCCAGCAGCTTGGTCTTGTTGCCCCGGTCCACATAGTAGAGCTTCTGGTCGATGACCTCCGCCGGGGAGGACACCGGGTCCACCGCCACCTTCACCGGATTCACCAGCAGGGAGTCCACCAGTCCCTGGACCTCCGGGGGCATGGTGGCAGAGAAGAAGAGGGTCTGCTTCTTCTTGGGCAGCCAGCCCAGAATGCGGCGGACATCGTGGATGAAGCCCATGTCCAGCATCCGGTCGGCCTCGTCCAGCACAAAGACCTCCAGCCTGGACAGGTCCACAAACTTCTGGTTGTACAGGTCGCCCAGGCGGCCGGGGGTGGCCACCAGGATGTCCACACCCTTTTTCAGCTGCTCCACCTGGGGGTTCTGGCCCACGCCGCCGAAGATGACGGCGGAGCGGATGGGCAGGTGGCGGCTGTAGGCCACAATGTTCTCCTGGATCTGGAGGGCCAGCTCCCGGGTGGGGGTGAGGATGAGGGCCCGGATGCCCTTGCCCTTGCGGTCGCTGAGCCGCTGGAGGATGGGGGCAGCAAAGGCGCAGGTCTTGCCGGTGCCGGTCTGGGCGCAGCCCAGCACGTCCCGGCCTGCCAGAGCGGGGGGAATGGCTTTTTCCTGAATGGGGGAGGGGCGTTCATACCCCTGTTCGGCCAGCGCCTTCAGGATGGGCGCTTTCAGGCCGAGGTCCTGGAATGTCATGCGGTTCGTTCCTTTCGTTAGAAATGCCCCTTCCGCGCCGGGGGCACAAAAAATAAGACTGCCGCGCGGAGGCAGAAAAAACACGACGAAGCCCGCCGGCCAGCCGGCGGGCATTTCGTACATGATAGTTTACTGGAATATAGTATATCATTATTTCAAAAAAATACAAGGGGCGGTCAGCCCAGCCGGGCCACCACTGCCGCCACCGTCTGTTCCAGGGTGTTTCCCCCCGTCACATCCACCGTCAGGTCGGCGTATTTGCGGTACAGAGGCTCCCGGGCGGCGTACACGTCGGCCAGGGTCTGGCCGGGGGACATGGCAATGCCCCGGGTGGTGATGTTGCGGATGCGCCGCTCCAGCTCCTCCAGAGGCACATGGAGATACACCACCAGCCCCAGCTCCTTGAGGTGGCGGGCGGCCTCCTCCCGGCAAATTGCGCTGCCGCCGGGGGCAATGACAGTGCGGGTGCAGTCCAGATCCCGGATGACGGCCTCCTCTACGTCCAGGAAGGCCTCCACGCCCCGCTGGTCCAGGATGTCCTGGAGCAGGGCGCCCTCCCGCTGCTGGATCAGCAGATCGGCATCCACAAAGCGATAGCCCAGGGTCTTGGCCAGCAGCACCCCCACGGTGCTCTTGCCCGAGCCGGGCATTCCGATCAAGGTAACGTTTTGATACTCCACAGCGGGGTCATCCTTTCCCATGTCATGATCTTTGCCAGTATATCAAATCTTTTCCCCGGTTGCAAGGAAAATCGCCCCTTTTTCTGAACCTGGCGGTTTCCTATTTCCCCTCAAAAAAAGTGCTTGCAAAAATCGAACATATGTTGTATACTGAACGCGAACAAAAGTTCTAATCCTGTGTCGGGAACTTTTTGCCGCTCTGCGCCGTCAGAAAAGTACAAGGGTCCTTACAAAGTACGTTTTATAGGACACCTTATCCCGTATACTGGGATCAAACGCCGGAACAACAGGAGGGAAACGGTATGGAGACCATTTATCTGAATCTGGATGCCAGACGGATCACAGGATACGCAAACGAGTCGGACCAAAAGGCCTGCGTAGGTCAGGAGACGGTGTGCTATACCGTGCTGCCCCGGCGGAAGCCCGCCCGGCCGGAGGGAAAGGTGCTGGACTTTGAGGCCTGCCGCCGGGCCCTGGAAGGGGAGCCTGCGGCAGAAGAGATCCCGGAGGAGATTCCCGCGCCGGAGAAGGAAGCCCGGCCCCGCCGCCGGCTGGACCTGGCCCTGGCCGCCGATCTCATCGCGTCGGCGGGGATGCTTACCGCCGTGGCGGCGGTGGCAGTCCGGTTCTTCCTGGGATAATCAAAAACAGAACGCAGGACACCCAAAGGATGTCCTGCGTTTTTGTTGTGGTTATGGAATCCACAAAACCGGCCCTTCGGGTCGGCGGCGCTTTTGCGCCGTTCGAGCGTTTTGGCCTTTGGGCCAAAACCTCGGCGCAGGCGGAATTCATTTCCGCCGAGCATTTCAAATTCTCACGGAATCCAGAAAAAGAAAGAGACAGGACATATGTCCTGTCTCTTTCTTTTTCTGGAGCAGGTGACGAGGCTCGAACTCGCTACCTCCACCTTGGCAAGGTGGCGCTCTACCAGATGAGCTACACCTGCAAGCGACGGATGTTATTATAGCAATCCGTGCTTCCAATGTCAAGGGAATTTTTCGATTTTTTTATTTTTTCTTTTCAGGCCTCCTGGTCTGTCCACTGATAGCCCATTTCAGCCATTTGGGCCGCCGTCCAGGTCTTGCCGGTGCTGCGGCTCAGATCCACCCACACGGTCTGTCCGTTGCGGTCCACCTGGTTGAAAAAGTGGGGCTGACCCTGCAGGGTACCCTCTATGATCTGACCCTTCAGCCCCAGGCCGTCGCACAGCAGCTGGAAGGCTAAGGCCAGTCCCTCATCGTTGGCCCCCTGACCTACCAGCGCGTCCCAGGCGGTGGCGCCGCCGGTCTCCAGGTCCACCTTCACCACGTTGGGCAGCGTCCCCATCAGCAGGTCCAGCCGCCGGCTGGCGATCTGGTGCTGGATGGGGGTGAGGATGGCCGCCGACTGCTCCTGGAGCTGCTGGCTCTTCCGCTGGAGGGCCGTGGGCTCCTCCGGGTAGTCCAGCAGGATCTCCACAATGCGCTGGGTGCCGGTGTCGGTTTTGGGATAGAGCTCCACCGAGCACTCCGGCATCCCCAGCGCGGCGGCGGGGGTGTCGTAATAGGCCTGCCGTACCTGCTCCTCCACCGCAGCGGCGTCCCCGGTGAAGTAGCCCACCCGCAGGGCAAGCTCGGTCTTGAAGGCCGACAGGGCCTGGACCGCCTCCTCCCGGATGGCGCTGGTACCGGTGATGTTCACCAGGCTGCCCACCTGCTCGGGGGAGCGGCGGTAAGAGATAGTAATGGTGGCCTCATAGGTGGTGATGATGGTGGTATAGTCGTTCTTGATGAAGTCCACCGCGTAGGCTCCCAGGGGGTCGTCCTTGGCTACCTCCAGGCAGGCCCGGTTCAGGTCGGCCTCCACGTCGCCGTTATAGTCGGTGATCTGGATAACGCCCTCTTCTACCCCCTGGGAGACGAAAAACAGTATGCCGTTGACCAGCTCGGAATAGGTGCTGGCCTTGATGGTGGACTCATTTTCCCCCAGAACAGGATGCTCCGCGTGGGGCTCCACCACCGTATAGGCCTGCCCCGACAGGGAGCACCCGCCCAGCAGCAGGGCCAGGCTCAGGGCCAGGGCCGGTATGCACTTTTTCACAGGCCCCGCCCCCTTTCTTTCCTCAAAAGCCCAGGTCCTCGTCGATGAGCACCACCTCGGTGCGTCCGATGCCGTTGGATGCCTGCCACAGCACCGTCATGCCCCGGCACAGCCGCTCGGGGCTGTTGCAGTCGTAGCACTTGTCCCCCTTGACGGCGCAGGGGGTCTTACGCTGGAGACGGATGGCGTTTTTGGGGGAGGCCACGTTGCGGGCCCGCCATACCGCGCCGTCATAGTCGGGGGCTAACTTGTTGCGGCCCACCACCAGATAGAGCTCCTCATGGCCGAACACGGTGGAGGCAATGCGGTTGCCCACCCCGTCGATGTTCACCATCTCGCCGGTCTCCGCCAGACCGTTCACCGAGCACAGGTAGACCTGGGTGAAGGCGGCGTCCTCCTTGCGGCTGCCCTCCCAGTGGGAGACCACGGTGTTGTGGGTCTTGAGCCGGTCCAGAAGGCCCATCTCCCTGACGGTCACCGAACCGCCGATGCCGATGGTCTTGCCGTCCAGCTTGCCATCCAGATAGCCGGCGGCCTCCGCCGCCGTGGCAAAGCAGGACACGGCGTAGCCCCGCTTCTCCAGGTTGGCTTTTACCTTGGTGAAATCCGTCATGGAAACCCTTCCTTTCTCTGTGGGAGCCAATTAAATATCATCCTTGCTGTAGGTGCGGAAGCCCTCGCCCAGTACGTCGTGGGCGTCGCACACAATGAGGAAGGAGTGGGGATCAATCTCGTTGACCTTCTCCTTCAGGGGCACGATCTCCTTCTGCTTGAAGGCCACCATCAGTACCTTTTTCTCATTGCCGGAGTAGACTCCCTCGCCGTGGAGGAGGGTTGCTCCCCGGTCCATGGCGATGATGGCGTCGGCGATCTCCCGGTAGGAGTCGCTGATGATATAGGCCACCTTGGAGCTGTCCAGGCCGTACAGAACGGTGTCCATCACCTTGGTGGTGATATAGAGGGACACAATGCCGTACAGGGCGCTCTCCACCTTGCCGAAGGCGATGGCGGCCAGCACGATGACAATGAAGTCGGGGATAAGCACCAGGGTGCCCATGGGCAGCCAGGCAAACTTCAGCTTGAGCAGCCGGGCGATCAGGTCGGTGCCGCCGGTGGTAGCCCCCTTGGCGAACACCAGACCGATGCCGGCCCCCAGCAGGGCCCCACCAAAGATGGCCGCCAGCATGGTATCCATGGGCGGGAACTGATAGATCATATCCATCACGTCGATGGCAAAGGAGCTGAAGGTCATAGCGTACAGGGAGGACACCAGCAGGTGCCCACCGATGAACTTCCACCCCAGGAAGAAGAGGGGCACATTCATCACAAACACCGTGGTGCCCACCGGCAGGACGGGGATCAGGGCGTTGAGCACCTGGCCCAGGCCGGTGAGGCCGCCCATGGCCACCAGGTTGGGGGCGTAGAAGATGTTATAGGCCAGAGCGTACAGGATGGAGCCCAGGGTAATGACCACATAGCTTTTTACATAATAGCTCACAGTGTGTTTCAACGAATATTCCTCATTTCTCTGGCTGGATCACAGCAGGCTGATCTGTTCCTCGCCCCGGTCCTCCTCCTTGAGCAGGGCCCCCGCCACCGGCAGGGACCGTGCCCGGTACCGGGCGGCGTTGACAATGGTGGTATCCGCCAGCGGCACGGCCTTTTCCACCTTCCACTTGGGCTTGAGGGTCATGACGTTGACCCCCTGGGTGGAGCGGGTGGTCTTGGGGGTGAGGGCGGCGGTGTGGAACACCAGGCAGCGGCCCTCGGTGGAGGTGACTGCCACCTCCAAATCCTCCCTGATGTGGAGGGCGGCGGCCAGGGGGGACTTGTCGGAGTAGGCGCCGGTGAGCTTTCTCCGCTTGGTCTGAGTCTGGTAGGCAGCCACCTCTACCCGGGCTACCTTGCCGTTCTCAAAGAAGAAGAGGATATGGCCGGAGTAGTCGCTGGTCAGGCAGGCCCACACGAAGCTCTCGCCGGAGTCCATGCCCAGCTTGGTGGGTAAAAAGTCGCCCAGCACGCTGGCCTTGGCGTCGTCGAACTCGCTGAGGGGGGCCTTGTAACACTGCTGCTTGTCGGTGAACACCAGCAGCATATCCCGGTTGTTGCCCTCCCAGTACAGGTAGGGGCCGTCCCCCTCCTTGTACTTCTGCTCGCTGCTCATGCGGAGAGACTGGGGGGTGATCTTCTTGAAGTAGCCCTCCCTGGAGCAGAACACATGGACAGGATAGTCGGGGGTCTCGTCCTCCTCCTCCACGGCGCCGGCGGCCTGATAGTCGTAGACGATCTCGGTGCGCCGGGGAGAGGCGTACTTCTTCTTCACCGCCGAGAGTTCCTGGGAAATAATCTTCTTGATGCGGCCCGGGTTGTTGACGATGTCCTGGAGGTCGGCGATCTCCTCCTCCAGCCCGGCCACCTCTTCAATCCGCTTGAGGATATACTCCTTGTTGATGTTGCGCAGCTTGATGTCGGCCACATATTCCGCCTGGATGTTGTCGATGCCGAAGCCGATCATCAGGTTGGGCACCACCTCGGCGTCCTCCTCGGTCTCCCGGATGATCTTGATGGCCCGGTCAATGTCCAGCAGGATCTTTTTCAGGCCTTTGAGCAGGTGGAGCTTCTCCTGCTTCTTCTTCATCACATAGTAGGTGCGGCGGCGCACTCCGTCCATCCGCCAGCCGGTCCACTCCTCCAGAATCTCTCCCACGCCCATGACCCGGGGCATCCCGGCGATCAGGATGTTGAAGTTGCAGGAGCAGGCGTCCTGGAGGGTGGTGGACTTGAACAGCCTGGCCATCAGCTTGTCCGGGTCGGTGCCCCGCTTGAGGTCGATGGTGATTTTCAGGCCGTTCAGGTCGGTCTCGTCCCGCATATCGGCGATCTCTTTGATCTTGCCCGCCTTGATGAGCTCGGCCACCTTGTCCATGATGGCCTCCACCGTGGTGGTGTATGGGATTTCATACACCTCGATGAGATTTTCGCTCTTGAGGTAGCGCCACCGGGCCCGCACCTGGAAGGAGCCCCGGCCGGTGTCGTAGATCTGCTTTAAAGCAGCCTCGTCGTACAAAAGCTCGCCGCCGGTGGGGAAGTCGGGGGCCTTCAGGTACTCCATCAGGTTGACCTTGGGGTTTTTCAGATAGGCCGCCGTGGCGTCGCACACCTCAGCCAGGTTGAAGCCGCACAGGTTGGAGGCCATACCCACGGCAATGCCCTGGTTGGCGCTCACCAGCACGTTGGGGAAGGTGGTAGGCAGCAGGGTGGGCTCTTTCATGGAGCCGTCGTAGTTGTCCACAAAGTCCACCGTGTCCTGGTCGATGTCCCGGAAGAGCTCGGCGCAGATGGGGTCCAGCCGCACCTCGGTGTAACGGCTGGCCGCCCAGGCCATGTCCCGGGAGTACACCTTACCAAAGTTACCCTTGGAGTCCACCAGGGGGTGGAGCAGGGCGCCGTAGCCCCGGGAGAGGCGCACCATGGTGTCGTAGATGGCGGCGTCGCCGTGGGGGTTGAGCTTCATGGTCTGGCCCACCACGTTGGCGCTCTTGGTGCGGTTGCCGCCCAGCAGGTGCATCTGGTACATGGTGTACAGCAGCTTCCGGTGGGAGGGCTTGAACCCGTCGATCTCCGGGATGGCCCGGGAGACGATAACGCTCATGGCGTAGGGCATATAGTTGAGCTCCAGCGTCTCGGTGATGGGCTGCTCCAGCACCTCGGGCCGCAGGCCCATGACGTTGGGGTTGTTGACCTTCTTCGCCCCCTCCTGGGGGTCCTTTTTCTTTGCCAAATCGAATCATTCCTTTGTCAGTACAGACTGGCCGCTTTCAGTGGTTAGAATTATATCATTCCTTTGAAAAAAACGCAATTCATCGCCGTAAAGCGCCAAAACAAAGACCGGCGGCCTGCGCGTTGCGCAGGCCGCCGGAAGGGTTTACTCCATGACAGGAATGGTGACGTAGGTGCCGGTGCAGTCCACCGTAAAGTTGGTGACGGTCTCGGGCCAGTAGGTAACCTCCGGGTCCACGGAGTAGAGCACCAGGGCCAGCTGGTGGCCGGCCTCCACGGTGTAGTCCATGGGCTGGAGCTCCAGCTGGAAGGTGTAGAACTCGCCGGGAGTGACGGTGTCCACATTGTAGATGGAAGTGCGGTTCTGGATGTCCATCCAGCCACGGGTGATGATCTTGTGGTCGGTCTGGGTCAGGGCAAACTGCTGCAGGTCCTTGGCCGTCAGGCCGCCGCCCTGCCACACCGCGCCGCTCTCCAGGGTCTCGGTGGCCACAGCCTCACTGTACTGCTCCAGCATGACGGCCTTCATGCCGCCCTCGGGGGCCAGATCCACCAGCATGGCGCTGAGGATACCGGTGGGCTGGTCGGCGCTGGCCTTGATGGTGACGGTGGGAGTACCGTTGATGTGCAGGTCCTCCTCCACATCGAAGGTGAACACCTTGCTGGCGCTGGTGCTGCCGGAGATCACATCGTTCTCCCAGGCGTAGGCCATGTCGGTGCAGTACTCGATCCAGCCCTCGTCCACGTCAGCCAGAGAGGTGTCGAAGCTGGTGGCGGACAGGTCGCTGGAGAAGGCCGCCTGGCCCTCCCCGGCGTCAAAGCGCACGGTGGTGTCGCTGCCCCAGCTGTCATAGCTGGCCCAGCTCAGGTCGGTGTTGCTCTGGATGCGGACGTTGGCCTCGTCCTCGGCGCCGTTGTCCACCCCGTACAGATAGTGGGCGTACCAGCGGCCCAGGATGCCGTTCAGGTCCAGGCCGTCGATCTGGTCGGGAGTCATGTGGGCGCCCTGGTGGAGGACCAGCTTGGCCTCCTGACCGGCGGACTGGAAGGCGTCATACATCAGGTTAAACTGCTTGGGCCGCACGTTGAAGTCGTTGAGGCCGTGGATGATGAGGGCGGAACAGTTCAGGTTCTCCGCGCCGTTGGTGTAGTTGCGCTCGTCCCAGAAGAAGTTGTAGTCGCCGGAGAGGGCGTCCTGCTCCTCCACCATACCGCTGAGGTAGCGCTCATAGTCCAGCTGGATGGTGGAGTAGTCCGCCGGTTCCAGCTGGCGGGACATACAGTAGTCGGCCAGGATGTTGCAGTCGTCGCCGGGGTAGTACAGGCCGCCCGCCGCGGTGCCCTGGGAGCGGTAGTAGTCGTACCAGCTGGCGATGCCCGCCCGGGGCACGATGGTCTTGAGGCCCTCCACACCGGTGGAGGCCACGGCGAAGGCGGTGGAACCGGCATAGGACTGGCCGGTCATGGCCACATTGCCGTTGGACCAGTCGGCCTTTACCTCAATGCCGGAGGTCTTGTCGGTGTAAGCCTTCACGCTCTCGTCCCCGGCCAGCCACTGCACCACCGCGGCAAAGGCGGCGGTCTCATCAGCGCTGGCGCAGGTCTCAAAGCCGTCGGAGCCCAGGGTGCCCGGTCCAGCGCAGGACACATAGGCGTAGCCCCGCACCAGCCAGTAGTCATAGGAATCCACGTTCTCGGTGGTGGTCCACACATCGCCGCCGTCCCCGGCCTCGCCGGTGCCGGTGGCGGTCTGCCGGGTCAGCTGGGCCTCCTCGGTCTCAGCGGCAGTCCAGTCCCAGTCCTCCTTGGTCGTGGTGGTGGACTGCTGGGCCTGGGTGAGCTTGGCATCCACGATATGGGCGTTCCAGGTGTCCAGGTCATAGGCGTCGGTGCAGCCGGCGGAGTAGGGCCGGGCCTCAAAAATGGTGGCGGCCTTCATGCCCTCCTCGGTGGCGGCGGGGCGCTGGATCAGCACCTTGACCAGGTCGGCCTTGCCGTCGCTGTCGGTGTCCACGGGGGTCTCCACATACACCACTTCCCGGATGATGGTGTCATAGGGGAAGATGGGCTGGGCCTCGCCGTTGACGAACAGGGGCGCGGGGGTCTCGGCCTGGATGGTCTCCCGGTACTGGGCGGCCAGCTCCGCCATCTCCTTCAGGGAGCTTTCGGTCAGTACGTCCCCTCCGGCCAGAGTCAGACTGTGGGCCAGGGCGCTGTAATCGTTGGGCCAGGCGCCGATCTGTTTGTCGCTCAGACCCGCCCAGCGCATCAGGGCGGTGGCCGCCTCCAGCGGGGTGGCGGTACGCTGGGGCTGGAAGGCTCCGCCGCCGCTGCCCTGCATCAGGCCCTTGGCCTGGAGCAGATTGGCGGCGCCCTGACAGGCCGCGTCATCCGCCACGTCGGTGTAGACGCTGGGCTGGGCCTCGTAGGTCTCCAGCTCCTGGGTGTAGCCGCACAGCTCTACCAGCTGCTGTGCCAGCTCCCCCCGGGTCAGACCCTGGTCGGCGGCAAAAGCGGGGGTGAGCAGGCTCCCGCACAGCGCCAGGGTAAGGCCACAAGAAAGCAATTTTCTCACAATGATCCCTCCTGATCCATATTTTGTATTCTTCTGAATACGATGCGGATAAATTATACCAAACGCCGGTTATTTTTGCAAGAATATACAGGCCGGGATCTTTTCAGATCCCGGCCTGTATCCGTTACGAAATGTCTGCCAATTCCAGATATTTGTATCCATTTTCGGCGATGTGGTCCTTCCGGCCCTGGAGGTTGTCCCCCAGCAGCAGATCAAACACCCGGGCGGTGTTTTCCACATCCTCAGGCATGACCTTGATAAGCCGCCGTGTCTCGGGATTCATGGTGGTGAGCCACATCATGTCGGGTTCGTTCTCGCCCAGACCTTTGGAGCGGTTGATGGAGCACTTCTTGCCCGCCAGCTCGCCGTTTACAATGTCGTTCTTCTCGGCGTCGGAGTAGGCGAACCAGGTCTTTTCCTTATAATTGATCTCATACAGGGGGGATTCCGCGATATACACATAGCCCCGCTGGATGAGGGTGGGGGTGAGGCGGTAGAGCATGGTCAGAATCAGGGTGCGGATCTGGAAGCCGTCCACGTCGGCATCGGTACAGATGACGATCTTGTTCCACCGCAGGTTCATGAGGTCGAAGGCGGCCAGATCCTTGGCGTGCTTGTCGTGGACCTCCACGCCGCAGCCCAGCACCTTCAAAAGATCGGTGATGATCTCGCTCTTGAAGATCTTGGCGTAGTCGGCCTTGAGGCAGTTCAAAATCTTACCCCGGACGGGCATGATACCCTGGAACTCCGCGTCCCGGCTCAGCTTGACGCTGCCCAGAGCCGAGTCGCCCTCCACGATATACAGCTCCCGGCGGGTGGTGTCCTTGGTGCGGCAGTCCACAAACTTCTGCACCCGGTTGGAGATATCCACATTGCCGGACAGCTTCTTCTTGATGTTCAGCCGGGTGCGCTCGGCGTTCTCACGGGAGCGCTTGTTGATGAGCACCTGCTCGCCGATCTTGGCGGCGTCGAAGGGGTTCTCGATGAAGTAGACCTCCAGCTGGGAGCGGAGGAACTCGGTCATGGCCTCCTGGACAAACTTGTTGGTGATGGCCTTCTTGGTCTGGTTCTCGTAGGAGGTCTGGGTGGAGAAGTTGTTGCTCACCAGCACCAGGCAGTCCTCCACGTCGGCCCAGGTGATCTTGCTCTCGCTCTTCTGATACTTGCCCTGGGCCTTGAGCCAGGCGTCGATGCCCCCCACGAAGGCCGACTTCACCGCCTTCTCCGGGGAGCCGCCATGCTCCAGCCAGGAGGAGTTGTGGTAGTGTTCAATGATCTGCACCGTGTTGGAGAAGCAGAAGGACACAGACAGCTTCACCTTGTACTCGTCCTTGTCCGCCCGGTCACGGCCCCGCCGCTCGGTCTGCCAGAACACCGGCTGGGTCAGGGGGTTGTCCCCCGCCAGCTCCTTCACATAGTCCTCGATACCGTTTTCATACTTGAAGTCGGTGGTCTCGAACTTGCCCCCCACCTGATTGCGGAACCGGAAGGTAATACCGGCATTGACCACCGCCTGCCGCTTCAGCACGTCCAGGTAGTACTCCACCGGAATGTCGATGTCGGTGAACACGTCCAGGTCGGGCAGCCAGCGGAATTTGGAGCCGGTCTTTTTGCCGGAGTAGGGCTCCTTCTTCAGGCCGCCGATGTTTTCACCCTTCTCAAAATGGAGGGTATACTCGAAGCCGTCCCGGTGGATCACCGCGTCAAAGTAGCGGCTGGCATACTGGGTGGCGCAGGAGCCCAGGCCGTTGAGGCCCAGGGAGTACTCGTAGTTGTCGCCGGCGTTGTTGTTATACTTGCCGCCGGCGTACAGCTCGCAGAATACCAGCTCCCAGTTGAACTTCTGCTCCTTCTCGTTCCAGTCCACCGGGCAGCCCCGGCCGAAGTCCTCCACCTCGATGGACTTGTCCTCATACCGGGTGACAGTAATGAGATTACCGTGGCCCTCCCGGGCCTCGTCGATGGCGTTGGACAGGATCTCAAACACCGCGTGTTCGCAGCCCTCCAGCCCGTCGGAGCCGAAGATAACGGCCGGGCGCTTGCGGACTCGATCCGCCCCCTTCAGGGAGGAAATGGAGTCATTGCCGTAACTTTTTGGGGAAGAACTTCTTGCCATGGGCCTCTCCTCATATCGTAAAACTGCCGGCCCTCAGAGCCGGCGCAAAAGATGCGTATATATTATTATATTACCCTATTCCCGCCTAAAGTGTCAAGAAAGGCCGGACCACGGCAATCCGTGGTCCGGCCCTGTTGCTTATGCGGCCAGGTCCTCCAGTTCGGCCAGCGCCTCCCCCTGGGAGTCGGCGGAAAACCGGAAGCGTCCGGCGGCGTCGTATACCTCAATGTGTCCGTTTACATAGCGAAGTTCAAATTCCATGGTTCAGCGCTCCTTTCCTGTATCGTTGGGTACAGGATACCAGAGCAACTGTCCAATAAAACGGACTATTCTTGCAAGTCAGCCTTAAATTGTTCCCACGCCTCCGGGTTTCGAACATAATAAAGGGGACATTCCTTGCCGGTGACATCGTAGTGCCGGATGACTTGGTCGGTGTCCAGGCGGTACTCGTCCATAAGCCAGCGGACCAGCTTGATAAGGGAGTCGTAGGTGGCCTGAGTGAAGGCCCCGGTGTCGTCGGGGTGGCAGCACTCGATGGAGATGGTGTCCACATTCCGGGGGCCGGTACAGTAGGCGATCTCGTCCAGGGGGACGTTGCAGATGATCTCCCCGTCCAGGCCGATGAGGAAATGGCTGGAGGCGTAGGTCTCTCCGGTGGTGGCCAGGTTTCGGAAGTAGCTGTTGTTCTGCTGGGCGGTGGTGCCCGGGTTGCCCACATAGTGGACCACCACGCCGTTGACCTCCTCCAGGGGCTCGCCGGGCCGGGAATAGGGATTGATGGGGAGCAGCTCCTCGGTGATCCAGTCAGGCAGATCGCCGGAGGGCTGGGGGGCGGAGAAGGCCAGCCGCCAGATCAGGAAGGCCGCTCCAATCAGCACAAGAATGATAAGGGCGGGCAGCAGAGGGGAACGGCGGCGTTTTTTCACACGGGTGGGCATGGGCTTGTCCCTCCTTTTGGGGCTAAAACGCAGAAACACAGGCCCGCCGCCTGTTGCGGGCCTGTGTTTCCAAGATCTGAAAAAGAGAGGAAAGAGAGGAGTGGTATGTCTCAACCACGGTTCTTATCCTAACCTCTCACTGTGAACCCGTTTTGAACCGGATATGAACGTTTTGTAAAGGCTGATCCTGGTTATTCCGCCAGAGCCTTGGCCACGTCGGCCAGGTAATTCTGCTCCAGATCCTCGATCTTGCCGGCGTCGCAGGCGGCGGCCACAGCGGGATCGATGGGCAGACGGGCCAGCACCTTCAGGCCCAGACCGGCGGCCACCTGGTCGATGTGGCTCTCGCCGAAGATGGCGTGGCGCTTGCCGCAGTCGGGGCACTGGAAGTAGGAGTAGTTTTCCACCAGGCCCAGCACGGGGATGTGCATCATCTCGGCCATCTTGACGGCCTTGGTGACGATCATGCTCACCAGATCCTGGGGAGAGGTGACCACCACGATGCCGTCGATGGGCAGGGACTGGAACACGGTCAGGGGCACGTCGCCGGTTCCGGGAGGCATATCCACGAACATATAGTCCACGTCGCCCCAGATCACGTCGGTCCAGAACTGCTTGACGGTGCCGGCGATGACGGGACCGCGCCAGATGACGGGGTCGGTCTCATGCTCGGTGAGCAGGTTGAGGCTCATGATGCCGATGCCGGTGCGGGTCTCGGCGGGGTAAATGCCCAGCTCGCTGCCCTCGGCCCGGGTGTGGATGCCGAAGGCGGCGGGGATGGAGGGACCGGTAATGTCGGCGTCCAGCACGGCCACCTTCTTGCCCATGCGGCGCATAGCCACCGCCAGGGAGGAGGTCACCAGGCTCTTGCCTACGCCGCCCTTGCCGCTGACCACGGCAATGACCTTGCCGATGTGGGACAGGCCGTTGGCAGGGACGTGGAGATCTTGAGGGGCAGTGCGCTCGCCGCAGCTCTCGCCGCAGGAGGAACAGTTGTGGGTACATTCAGACATGGTATTTTTCCTTCTTTCCTATGTTGTTACCAGAGTTTTCGGATAGAAATAAGTCCGCAGGCGAATTCATTTCGCCGCAGGACACCGCTGCTTGCTCCGCCACCGGCGGGCAACCACCCGCGTGGGCGCGGGTGAGGGGGGTATCAGCCCTGCTGTGCCGCCTGCGGCGCGGCGGGGCTGTATCCAGGGGGGACTGGTCCCCCCTGGACATGATCAGTAACTGTATGTTCCGCCGCCGATAAACTCCCGGATCAGGGACTCGGGAGGCACCAGGGCCGGGTCCACCGGCTCAAAATACCCGAAGGCGTCCACCAGATCGTGGAACTCATGACAGCGGGGGTTGTCGGCGGGGATCTGTGCCACCGCTTCTCTCAAAGCGTGAGCGTAGTTGGCAAACACCGGCACCTCGTAGGGCAGGGAGGAGTCGATGATGATATTGGCCCGGTTCTTAAAGGGGGAGATGTACGTCTTCTCGCCCCGGCGCACATTATACCACATCAAAAGGGTTTCCAAAAGGTCTGTGCCCCGGAAATTATAGTCACGGACCGCCCGGCGGGAAATGCGCATCCAGGTGCCCTTGAACCGCATCTCCTCCCCCTCCAGCACGTTGGAGCGGGCGGAGATGTACAGGCCGGTGGCCTCGGGGTGGCGGCCGAAGATGTCGTCGTTGAGGGCGTGGATGCCCTCAAAGATGGCAATCTCGTTTTTGTCCAGCTTCAGGAAGGTGCCCCGGCTGTCGTTGCGCATCTGCCGGGCAAACTCATACTTGGGTACCACCACCCACTCGCCCTGGGACAGCCGGGAGAAGGTCTCGTCCAGCAGGTCCAGGTCCAACAGCGCCGGAGACTCGTAGTCGATGTCCCCCTCGGGGGTGCGGGGGGCGGTCTTGCGGTTGAGGGTTTTATAGTAGTTGTCCATGGAGATGGTGTGGGTATTCACACCCCGGCGCTCCAGCTCCTGCTCCAGCTTGAGGGCAGTGGTGGTCTTGCCCGAGCCGGAGGGGCCGGACAGCAGCACGATGGGGCTCTCCTTCATCCGCTCCAGGATGCGGTCCACCGCCGACGCAATGCGGCTTTGATAGGCGGCGTCGCAGGCCTCCAGAAATCCCTTGGGGTCGGTGCGGATGCTCTCGTTGATCTCTTGCAGCTGATAGGGCATAACGGACCTCCTTACAGGGCGCCGTGGAAGCGGGCCACCCGCTCCTTTCCGGCGCAGACAGCGTCGATCTTCTCGATATACTCCTTGGGATACTTGGGGTTGGCCACACGCTCGATGTAGCCGGTGGCCGGGTTGACCAGCTTGGTCACCCCGCCGCCTCCCAGGGAGACGATGGTGTGCAGCTCCTCCATCATGCAGATGTTATAGAGGCTCTCGGTGCCCGGCAGGCACCAGCCCACGTTCTCAAAGGAGCCGGACATATATTTCTGACGGTAGAGGTAATAGGGGATCTGCCCCGCCGTACGCAGGGCGGACCAGGCGTACTCCAGCATGGCGGCCACCTCTTCATCGGCGGGCACGCCGCTCCCCTCCTCCATCAGCCGGGAACCCTTCTTCATGGCCAGGGTGTGGACGGTGATATTCTCCGGCGCCAGGGCCAGCACCTGGTCCAGGGAGGACCGGAAGCCGTCCACGCTGTCGGCAGGCAGACCGGCGATGAGATCCATGTTGACGCAGGGAATGCCGCTGTCCCGGGCCATGGCGTAGGCCCTGCGGATGTCCTCGGCCCGATGGGCCCGGCCCATGGCGGCCAGCACATGGTCCTGCATGGTCTGGGGATTCACCGACACCCGGCCGCAGCCCCGGCGGAAGAGGACCTCCAACTTTTCCCGGGTAATGGTGTCGGGCCGTCCCGCCTCCACGGTGTACTCGGTGCAGGCGGACAGGTCGATGGAATCGGCGATCTCCCCCATGAGCCGGTCCAGCTGGGGGGCCGACAGGGTGGTGGGGGTGCCGCCGCCGAAGTAGACCGAGCGCACCTTCAACCCCGCCCCCGCCAGCATCTCACCGGTGGCCTTGATTTCCCGGGAAAGGCAGTCCAGGAAGGGGTCGATGAGCTTGAGGGCACGGCCCACGTCGGCGGACACAAAGGAGCAGTAGGCGCACCGGGTGGGGCAGAAAGGGATGCCCACATAGAGGGACACCTCTTCCGGTTTCAGACTCCGCTGGGCGTCCAGACTGGCCTGGGCGCAGTCCATGGCCAGCTGCCGCCGCAGGGGGGACACTCGGTAGGTATCTTTGAGTACCTTCTCCGCCTGGACGGGGGTGGCTCCGGCCAGCATGGCCTTGGTGGGGATCTTCACCGGCCGCACGCCGGTCAGGGCTCCCCAGGGGGGCTCGTTCCCCCGGGCGGCCACCCCGGCGTCGTAGAAGGCCAGCTTCAAGATCCGCTGGAGGGCCCGGCTGGTGGAGAGGTCGTCGGTGAGCTCTTCCAGTTTACACCGGCGGCTTGCCCCATATGACTGACCGTTGTAAGTCAGCCTGGCGGTGGCAGTGGCCCACAGCTCCCCCCGGCTCAGAGAGAGCACCAGATGGTCCTCTCCGGCAGCGGGGGGCTGGTCGTCGTATTCCGGCCGCTGGTCGGGGAAGAGGGTCAATAACATCTGTTCAGCGGCGTATTTGTAGTCGTGGCCGCGGAGGTAGAGTTTCATAGCGGAATGATCCTTTCCGGGGAAATCAGATTACCCCATGGCCTCCTGCATATAGTAGTTGCTCTTCCGCTCGGCCTCCAGGGTGGACATACCCATGTGGCCGGGGAGGACGTGGAAGTCCCCGGGCAGCTTGGCCAACCGGGCCAGGGAGGCCATAATCTCCTCATAGCTGCCGCCGGGCAGGTCGGTGCGGCCCATGGAGCCCTGGAACAGGGTGTCGCCGGTAAAGAGGGCCTCCCCCGCCATCAGGCACACCCCGCCGGGGGTGTGGCCGGGGGTATGGAGCACCTGCACGTCGATGCCCCCCACCTTCACCAGGTCGCCGTCGTCATAGGGGGTGGGCTCGGTGCCCAGCGGGGGGAACACCTGGCTGCCCAGCCGGGCGATATCGGCGGGGTGGAGGTACACCGGGATGTTGGGCAGGGCCTTGAGCAGCCCGGCCACGCCGGTGGTGTGGTCATAGTGGGCGTGGGTCAGCAGGATGGACTGGATCTCCACCCCATCCTCCCTGGCCTGGGCCAGGATGCGGCCGGCCTCGTCGCCGGGGTCCACCACGGCGGCGGTGTGGGTGTCCTCGTCCTCCAGCAGATAGCAGTTGGTGCCGATGGGCCCCACCTGTAAAACGCGAATTTTCATGGGTTGTCTGCCCCCTTCTTTACATGGTATCGGTGTCCAGCAGAATGGTCACAGGACCGTCATTCTGAGAATAAACCTGCATATCCGCCCCAAACTCGCCATGTTCGACGGTGAAGCCCCGTCCGGCGCACTCGGCCATGAACTTCTCGTACAGAGGGATGGCGATATCCGGCTTGGCAGCCCCGGAGAAGCCGGGGCGGCGGGACTTGGTGTCGGCGTAGAGGGTGAACTGGCTCACCACCAGCAGGGAGCCCCCCACCGCCTCCAGATTCAGGTTCATCTTCTCGTTCTCGTCCTCAAAGATACGCAGGCCGCACACTTTGTCGGCCATCTTGACGGCCTGGGCCTCGGTATCGCCGGGGGCCACCCCCAGCAGCACCAGGAAGCCCTGGCCGATCTCGCCGTTCACCTTGCCGTCAATGGTGACGGAGGCGTTCTTTACGCGGGTCACAACTGCACGCATAGTATAAATTCCTTTCTCATTTACCGGTATTCACGGACAAACCCCTTGGCAAAAATGGGGTCGATATCGAACACCGCCTTGTCTCCGGCGGTACATTTCAGGTCGGTCACGTCCACAATGGTCTCGATGGCGCCGATGCCGCCGATGACCCTGGCCTTCTGGCCGTTGACCCGGACGGTAATCTGCCGCTGGGTGAGCCACCGGCGAATGGCGTCCAGCAGGCCTCCCGCCCAGGGGCGGCCCATGCCGAAGCCGTTCTGGTACCCCACGGGCAGCACCGCCACCCGGGTGTTCTTCTTCAGGGGCGCGGGGGTGTTGCCCCCCACGATGTGGCCCTTGGGCACCCAGCGGGTCTCCTCCACCTTGACCTCGCCGTAGCCCACCCGGCGCAGGCCGTCCCCTCTGGCCCGGCGGCACCGGCCCATGAGCACCGTGCCCGCCCGGACGCCCCCCAGCCGGGCGGCGGGGTGGTGCATCAGCACATAGGACCCGGCGGCGTGGACGGTGCCCGTCTCAAATCCGGCGGCGTGGATGGCCTCCACCGTTTTGGTGAACTCCTCCACCTGGGCCGCCAGGGCCTTGCCCTTGCGGCTCTTGGTGTACAGCTGGGTACACACCCCGGACACGGCGATGCTGGACAGGTCCCGGAAGGTGGACAGGATCTTCTCCGGCTCGCTGGAGAGAAAGCCCCCGAAGCCCATGCCGGTGTCAATCTGGATGTGGGCCTCGGCAATGGTGGACCGGGCCTCTGCCACCCCGTTGAGGGCCATGCCGCTGTCGTGGGAGCCCACGGTGCAGATCACGTTCAGGTCCAGCAGCTGCTCCAGCTCCTCCCGGTCGGTGGTACAGCGGAGCATGAGGATCTCCTCCTCCACAAAGCCCGCCTTCCGCAGGGCGGCGGCCTCCGCCACCTCGGACACGGCGAAGCGGCCGATGCCCTCGGCCCGGAGGGCCTTTGCCAGCTCCACCAGACCGGCTCCCTGGCCGTCTCCGGTGACCACGCCGTAGATCACGGCGCCCCCCGCCCGCTCCTTGACCACGGAGATATTATTCTTCAGTGCATCCCGCTCGATGACCAGGGTTTTCATGGCTCCGCCGCCTTTCCGTGGATAGTCCTTTCCATTATATACTCCCTGCCGATTTGAGTCAATGAAAAGGGGACAGGCCTTGTGTTTGAGTGCAAAAAGTGCTATGATTGAGTATTGATACAGACTTTTCGGGAGGAACCGTTTTGAACCGACAGACCACCAAAATTTCTCCCGCCGACGTGGCGCGTCAGCGGGACTTCTGCCAGAAACTCCATGAGCGTAACGCCGCCCGTCCCACGCCCCCGCTGGCCTTCGTGGACACCTACGGCTGCCAGCAGAACGAGGCCGACTCCGAGCGGCTGCGGGGCTACCTGCAGGAGATGGGCTACGACTTTACAAACAGCGAGGCCGAGGCCGATCTCATCCTCATCAATACCTGCGCCATCCGGGAACACGCCGAAATGCGGGTGCTGGGCAACGTGGGCGCCCTGGTCCACACCAAGCGGGCAAAGCCCAACCAGCTTATCTGCGTGTGCGGCTGCATGGCCCAGGAGCCCCACCGTGCCCAGAAGATCAAGGAGAGCTACCGGCAGGTGGACCTGGTGTTCGGGCCCCACGCTCTGTGGCGGTTCCCGGAGCTCTTGTACCGGCTGGTGACCCGCCGGGGCCGCATTTTCGACATCACCGACGAGCCCGGCTCCATCGCCGAGGGCATCCCGGTGGTGCGCCAGGACAAGGTGAAGGCCTGGGTGTCCATCATGTACGGCTGCAACAACTTCTGCACCTACTGCATCGTGCCCTACGTCCGGGGCCGGGAGCGCTCCCGCCAGCCGGAGATTATTCTGGAGGAGATCCGGGGCCTGGTGGCCGAGGGATACAAGGACATCACCCTGCTGGGCCAGAACGTCAACTCCTACGGCAAGGATTTGGACAATCCCATGGACTTCGCCGACCTCTTGAAGGCGGCCTCCCAGATCGAGGGGGACTTCCTGCTGCGCTTTATGACCAGCCATCCCAAGGACGCCTCCCAGAAGCTCTTTGACACCATGGCGTCCTCCCCCAAGATCGCCCCCTGCTTCCACCTGCCCTTCCAGGCGGGCAGCGACCGGGTGCTGAAGGCCATGAACCGGGTGTATGACCGCTCGGGCTACCTGGACAAGGTGCGCCGTTTGCGTGAGGCCATCCCCGATGTGGTCATCACCTCCGACGTGATCGTGGGCTTCCCCGGGGAAACCGCCCAGGAGTTCGAGCAGACCATGACCCTGCTGGACGAGGTGCGGTTTGACGCCCTCTTTACCTTTATCTATTCCCCCCGTGTGGGCACCCCCGCCGCCAAGATGGACGACCCCGTCTCCAAGGAGGAGAAGGCGGCCTGGTTCCAGCGGCTGGTGGAGCGGCAGGACCAGATTTCCGAGGAAAAGCACGCGGCCTACATCGGCAAGACGGTGCGCTGCCTGGTGGACGGCACCGACGACAAGGGCCTCACCGCCCGCACCCCCGGCAACCGGCTGGTGCGCCTCACCGGGGACGAGTCCCTCATCGGCCAGTTTGTGGACGTGAAGATCACCGGGGCCAATAAGTGGTCTTTGATGGGGGAGAAGGCGGAGTAAAATACGGATTGCCACGCCAGTGTGCGCACTGGCTCGCAATGACAGGCAGGAGAACGGAGCCATGTATTACGTCTATATCCTGGCAAACGCCACCAATGTAGCCATTTACACCGGGGTAACCCGGGACCTGGTCCGCCGGGTCGCCCAGCACCGCGCCCATGCCGATCCCGCCAGCTATACCGCCCGTTATGATATTACAAAATTGGTCTATTTTGAGGCCACCCCATCCATCCAATCAGCCATTGCCCGAGAAAAGCAGATCAAATCCTGGTCCAGGAAACGAAAAAACGCCCTGGTCAACCGCCGGAATCCCGGATGGACTGATCTGTACCCCACACTATAGGGCCGTCATTGCGAGCCAGTGCGCACACCGGCGCGGCAATCCGTCCCTTTCCATTTCAATTATCATTTAGAAAAGGAGCGCCCGCCATGCCGTCCGAGCTGACCCCCATGATGCGCCAATATCTGAAAATGAAAGAGCTTCACCCGGACTGCATCCTCTTTTTCCGGCTGGGTGACTTCTATGAGATGTTCCAGGAGGACGCCAAGCTGGCCTCCAAGGAGTTGGATCTCACCCTCACCACCCGGGACCGGGGCAAGCCGGAGGATCAGCGCACCCCCATGTGCGGCGTGCCCTACCACAGTGCCGACGCCTACATCGCCCGGCTCATCGCCAAGGGCTACAAGGTGGCCATCTGCGAGCAGATGGAGGACCCCGCCACCGCCAAGGGGCTGGTGGACCGGGACATCATCCGCATCGTCACCCCCGGCACCATCATCGCCTCCTCCATGCTGGAGGAGGGCCGCAACAACTTCATCTGCGCCATCTACCAGGACTCCGCCGGGGCGGGGCTGTGCTTCTGCGACATCTCCACCGGAGAGATCTCCGTCACCTCCTTTACCGGCCCCGACAGCAGGGAGCACCTGTGCAACGAGCTGGGCCGCTTCTCCCCCCGGGAGGCCATGCTGTCCGACGGGGCCTACAGCGACGCCGCCCTGCTGGACTTTCTCACAGGCAAGCTGGAATGCCGGTGCGAGAACGGCGGGGAGGCCCGCTTCCGGCCCGATTCCGCCCGCGCCCTGGTGGAGGAACAGTTCACCGGCGGCCTGGATCAGCTGCCCCAGGGGGACGACCACGCCCTCCAGGCGGTGGGCGGCCTTCTCAGCTACCTCTACGAGACCCAGAAAACCGACCTCAGCCACATCACCACCCTCACCTGGTTCACCTCCGGCCAGTTCATGGAGCTGGACCTCACCGCCCGGCGCAACCTGGAGCTCACCGAGACCCTCCGCTCCAAGGAGAAGAAGGGGAGCCTGCTGTGGGTGCTGGACAAGACCCGCACCGCCATGGGCCACCGGCTCATCCGCGCCTGGATGGAGCGGCCCCTGCTCTCTCCCGGCGCCATCAGCCGCCGGCTGGGGGCGGTGGAGGAGCTGGTGGGCGACCCCATCGGCCGGGACGAGCTGAAAAACACCCTGCGGGAGGTCACCGATCTGGAGCGGCTCATCGGCCGCATCGTATACGGCACCGCCGGAGGCCGGGACCTGGCCGCTCTGGCCGCCGGTCTGGGCAGGCTGCCCCGGCTGCGGGAGCTGCTCTCCCCCTATTCCGGGGCCCTGCTCACCGCCCTGTCCGCCGCCCTGGACGACCTGCCCGACCTGCGGGAACTCATCGGACGGGCCATTGTGGACGAGCCTCCCTTCTCCGTCCGGGAGGGCGGCTTCATCCGGGCGGGATACGACCCGGAGGTGGACCGCCTGCGGGACATCCTCACCAACGGCAAGGACCTGGTGGCCGCCGTGGAAGCCCGGGAGAAGGAAAAGACCGGCATCAAGAGCCTGAAGGTGGGCTTCAACAAGGTATTCGGTTACTACATCGAGGTATCCAAGTCCTACTATGACCAGGTGCCCGAGGATTACATCCGCAAGCAGACCCTGGTCAACTGTGAGCGATTCATCACCCAGGAGCTGAAGGACCTGGAGCACGAGATCCTGTCCGCCCAGGACCGGGTCACCGCCCTGGAGTATCAGCTGTTCTGCGACCTGCAGCAGCAAGCTGCCGCCCGGGTGGGGGACATCCAGCGCTCCGCCGCCGCCGTAGCCCAGGTGGACGTGCTGGCCTCCTTTGCCGCCGTAGCCGTCGAGAACGGCTACTGCCGCCCCGAGGTGGACCTGTCCGACACCATCGACATCTCCGAGGGCCGCCATCCCGTGGTGGAAAAAATGCTGAAAAACGCCCTCTTTGTCCCCAACGATACCCGGATGGACGGAAAAGACAACACGGTGGCCATCATCACCGGCCCCAACATGGCAGGCAAGTCCACCTATATGCGGCAGGTGGCCCTCATCGTCCTGATGGCCCAGATGGGCTCCTTCGTCCCCGCCCGCTCGGCCCGCATCGGCATCGTGGACCGGGTATTCACCCGCATCGGAGCCAGCGACGACCTGAGCGCCGGCCAGTCCACCTTTATGGTGGAGATGACTGAGGTGGCGGAACTCTTAAAAAACGCCACCAGCAAGAGTTTGCTCATCCTGGACGAGATTGGCCGGGGCACCTCCACCTACGACGGTATGTCCATCGCCCGTGCGGTGCTGGAGTACTGCGCCGACAAAAAGCGGCTGGGGGCCAAGACCCTCTTCGCCACCCACTACCATGAGATCACCGCCCTGGAGGGAGTTATCCCCGGGGTGAAGAACTACAACATCGCCGCCAAGAAGAAGGGGGACGACATCCTCTTCCTGCGGAAGATCGTCCCCGGCGGGGCCGACCAGAGCTACGGCATCGAGGTGGCCAAGCTGGCCGGGGTGCCCGACAGGGTCATCACCCGGGCCCGCCACATTCTGAAAGAGCTGGAGGCCGGCGGGGTCCAGGCTCCCCAGGCCCCGGCGGCTCCGGCCACCGGCCAGATGTCCCTGCTGGACATGGGAGGCGGAGAGGTGGCCCGACGGCTCCAGGGGGTGGATCTCAACACCCTCACTCCCATCGAGGCCATGAACCTGCTCTTTGAATTGAAGCAGCTGGTATAAAACCAACCACAAAAAAGGAGGAACACACCATGCTCACCGGACGGCGCCGCCCCTGGCGCTCCCAGATCACCCGGGCGGAGTTTTACCGGGGCTGGGTCTTTTTCGCCCTGTATGTGTTTCTCTTCCCCTGGCTCATGGGCTGGGTCCAGCGCTCCTATCAGGGGGAGTTCCCGGTGGCCGAGGCCAACGTGGTCTACTACCTCATCATTGCCTGCCTCACCTTTCTGGTATTCTGGTCCTTCCTGAAAACCGGCTTCCGGCTGCTGCTGGACTGGCTGCCCGAGAACCTGTTTGCCTTTATCACCGGCCTGGTGGGAGCCGAGGTGCTCTCCTTCCTGGTGGGCCTGATCCCCCTGCCGGTGCAGAACCCCAACCTGATCAGCTACCCCGAGCAATACTACTTCGCCCCCACCGCCACCGTCTTTATTCTGGTGGTACTCATGCCCCTGGTGGAGGAGCCCCTGTTCCGGGGCCTGCTCTTCGGCTCGGTCCGCAGCTACAGCCGGCCCCTGGGCTATGTGCTGTCGGTGGTCCTCTATTCCTTCTACTGCGCCGTCCAGTTCGTGTATGCCTTCGGGACCCTGGACCTGCGGTACCTGCTGCTGATGCTCCAATACGCCCCCATGGCCCTGGCTCTGGCCTGGTGCTACGATCGGGGCGGCTCCATCTGGAGCGCCATCGTCCTGCATATGGCCCTCAATGGGTTTACGCTGCTGGGGGCGCTGCACTGATCCCGCGGAGTGCCGGGTGCGCCGCCCCTGCATTCATCCATTCCTCCGTTTAGAAAGCAGGTATTTCTATGCCTCACATCCAACAACTTGACTCCCATGTAGCCGACCTGATCGCCGCCGGCGAGGTGGTGGAGCGGCCCGCCTCCGTGGTGAAGGAGCTGATGGAAAACGCCATCGACGCCGGAGCGGACAAGCTGACGGTGGAGATCCAGCACGGGGGCATGACCCTGATCCGGGTCACCGACAATGGCTGCGGCATTGCCGCCGATGAGGCCCCCACCGCCTTTCTCCGTCACGCCACCAGCAAGCTGCGTACCGAGTACGACCTGGAGGCCATCGGCACCCTGGGCTTCCGGGGCGAAGCTCTGGCCGCCATCTCCGCCGTGTCCCGGATGGAGCTGCTCACCCGCACCGCCGACGCCCCCCTGGGCACCGCCCTCTCTCTGGAGGCGGGGGTGGTGGTAAGTCAGGAGGAGGCGGGCTGTCCCCAGGGCACCACCATGGTGGTGAAGGATCTGTTCTACAACACCCCCGCCCGGCTCAAGTTTATGAAGAAGGACTCTGCCGAGAGCGCCGCCTGCTTCGCCATGATCCAGCGGCTGGCCCTGTCCCACCCGGAGGTGAGCATCAAGTTCCTCCGGGACGGCAAGCAGGACCTGCTCACCCCCGGCGACGGCAAGCTCCAGTCCGCCCTGTACGCGGTCCTGGGCCGGGACCTGGCACTTGGCTTCACCCCGGTGAAGGGCTCCGGGGAGGATATGAGCGTCACCGGCTTTGTGTCCCTGCCCACCTGTTGCCGGGGCACCCGGGGCTATCAGCACTTCTTCGTCAACGGCCGGTATGTAAAGAGCCGCACCATGATGGCCGCCCTGGAGGAGGCCTACGCCAACCAGAAGATGGTGGGCAAGTTCCCCGGCTGCGTGCTCCACCTGACCACCAAGCTCAACGCCGTGGACGTGAACGTCCACCCCACCAAGCAGGAGGTCAAGTTCGGCAGCGATAAAAAGGTATTTGACGCGGTGTATTACGCCGTAAAGTCCACCCTGGAGGCTGACCGGTCCCGGCCCTCCGCCCTGGCGGACAGCCCCCGGCTGGCCCCCAAGGCAACTCAGGACACGGTGACCCCTCACCAGACCACCTTCCGCACCATGACGGCGGAGCAGTTCCGCAAGACGGCAAACAAACCCGCCCCGTCTCTGCCTCTCCACGATATTGCCGCCCGGCCTGCCCAAACCGCTCAACCTGTGCGGGCGGCCACAAGGGTGGCCCCTACAACTCCGCCCCAGCCTGTGCGGCCCGAGCCCAAACCGGCTCCGGCTCCCACCCCATCGTCTGTAAGGACTGCTGTCCCAGATATCCCGGTCAAAACCACCCCGCCTGTGGAGGTTGCTCCCGAGACCCCGCGGGCGACCACAAGGGTCGCCCCTACGGTGGTCGAAAAGGAACCCGTTCCCACCATCCCCCCTGTGGAACCCCAGACTCCCATCCAGCCCGAGCCAGAAGAAACACCCTGGCGTATGGCGGGTGAGGTCTTAAACACCTACATCATCGTGGAGCAGGGGGACAAGGTGCTCCTCATCGACAAGCACGCCGCCCATGAGCGGATGAACTTTGACCGCCTGAAGGCGGCGGGATACACCCCCATGGTCCAGACCCTCCTGACCCCGGTGGTCTTTACCCCTCCGGCGGAGGAGGGAGCCGCCCTGCTCTCCCAGCTGCCCCTGCTGGAGCGCTTCGGCTTTGAGGCGGAGGACTTCGGCGGCGGAGCCATCATCGTCCGCACCGCCCCCGACGACGTGGACGCCGCCGCCATTCCCGACGTGCTGCTGGAGCTGGCGGGCAGGCTCATCACCTGCGGCACCGCCGACCCGGACAGCGCCCGGGACGCCCTCCTCCACACCATGGCCTGCAAGGCGGCCATCAAGGGGGGCCAGAAAAACGGGGAGGCCGAGCTGCTCAAGGTAGCTAAAGCTGTCATGGCGGGGGAAGTGAAATATTGTCCCCATGGCCGCCCGGTAGCCATCGAACTGACCCGCAGCCAGATCGAAAAGCGGTTCGGACGGGCATAACTCCCCGGGAAATGTGGTCCCTTCCCCAGAATCCGACAAAACCTTTCCAGTAATTGGTATATATTGGATGCATCTCAGAGAAAAAGGAGTGCATCCAAATGCAAAAGACACCCAACCTGCAAGACCTGTTCCTGCTCCGCGCCCGGCGGACCCGGGCCAACGTCACCACCTTTTTGATGAACGGCTATCAGCTGAAAGGCCAGATCGTGGGCTATGACGCCTTTGTGGTGGTACTTATGACGGGGGACAAGCAGCAGGTGATCTACAAGCACGCCATCTCCACCATCGTGCCCGAACGGGCCATCTCTCTGGAGCGGGAGGAGCGTGGCGACTGACCAAAGGAGCGCCTATGAAGCAAGGTTCTTTGAATTCCCGCATCGTGATGCTGGTGGTACTGGCCGCGGTGCTCATTTCCATCGGAGTCTCCGCCTTCAACAGCCTGCGGGAGCTCTATCCCACGGTGCTGGCCTATACCTACACCGTCAGCGACAGCGTGGAGGCCACCGGCTTTCTGGTCCGGGAGGAGAGTGTCCTCACCGGCCAGGGCGGCACGGTGGAGGTCCTCCCCGAGGAGGGGGAGAAGGTAAGCCGGGGTGAGACCGTGGCCCTGCTCTACCAGAGCGACGCCGGACTCACCCAGCGGGAAACCCTCCAGCAGCTGCTGCTGGAGCAGGAGCAGCTGGAATATGCCCTGGCCCAGACCGGCGGCAGCGGCGACTCCGCCCAGCTCAGCGACCGGGTGGCCGACGCCATTGCCAATCTCCGGGGGGCTTCCGCCTCCGGCGACCTCACCGGTCTGGAGAGCCAGACCATGGAGCTGAAGAGCCTGATTTATAAGCGCAGCTATACCTTTGATGCGGAGGGGGAGGACTCCACCGCCGCTCTCCAGGCCTCGTTGGACGACGTGAAGGTCCAGATCCAGTCTTTGACCGCCCAGGCCTCCCAGAGCACCAGCCGGGTCACCGCCGCCCAGTCGGGCATTTTCTCCGGTCTGGTGGACGGATACGAGAGTCTCATCACCCCCGCTATGATGGAAACCCTTACCCCGGCCCAGCTGAAGGACCTGTCCAACCAGAAGCCGGCGGAGGATACCTCCGCCATTGGCAAGCTCATCACCAATTCCACCTGGTACTTTGCCTGCACCCTGCCGGAGGCGGACGCCGAGCGGCTGGTGGAAGGGCGGAGCATCACCGTCCGCTTTTCCCGGGACTGGTCCGGCGAGGTGGACATGAAGGTGGAGCGGCTGGGGGACCCGGTGGACGGGCAGGTGGTGGTGGTACTGTCCACCGACAAGTTCCTGTCCGACACCACCCTGCTCCGGCGGCAGACGGTGGAGCTGGTCTTTGAGACCACCTCCGGCATCCGCCTGCCCAAGGAGGCCCTGCGGGTGGAGCAGCAGACCGTCACCGACAGCGAGACCGGCGAGGAGTCCCAGGTATCGGTCACCGGCGTGTATGCCCTGGTGGGCCAGTGTGCCGAGTTCAAGCCGGTATCCATCCTGGCCGAGGAGGACAACTACATCCTGGTCACCGCTGCCGATACCTCCACCACCACGGCAGCCAAAAAGGCCCTGCGGGCGGGAGACCAGATCATCATCTCCTCCGGCGAGCTCTATGACGGCAAGGTCATCGATTAGTTTGGACGATCCCTCTGCGCCCCAGACGCGCAGGCGGTTTTGCCTTATTTATGTGTGTATTTTTTGGAGGTGCCTATTATGTCCCTGGAAGAGAAAGTAGCGCAGGTCAAGGCCAACATCGCCGCCGCGGCCCGGGAAGTGGGCCGTGACCCGTCCGAGATCACCCTGGTGGCCGCCACCAAGGTCCAGACCTCGGATACCATCCGGCAGGCCATTGCCGCCGGTATCACCATCTGCGGAGAGAACCGGGTGCAGGAGATGACCGCCCACCTGGACGACGACGCCTATGCCGGGGCCGCCCTCCATTTCATCGGCCATCTGCAGACCAACAAGGTCAAGCAGGTGGTGGGCCGGGTGGATCTCATCGAGTCGGTAGGCTCGGAGCATCTGCTGGACGCCATCGAGGCCCAGGCCGCCAAGCTGGACCTGATCCAGGACATCCTGCTGGAGATCAACATCGGCGGGGAGGAATCCAAAAGCGGAATTTCTCCCGACGAGCTGCCCGCTCTGGCCCAGAAGGCGGCCGCCTGTCCCCATGTGAATCTGCGGGGGCTGATGGCCATCCCTCCGGTGGCCGAGGGACCCGACGGAAACCGGCCCTTTTTTGCGAAAATGCGTCAGCTTTTTGTTGACATAAGAGACAAGATGTCGGATAATGGAATCACAATCGACTGTCTTTCTATGGGAATGAGCGGCGATTATGAGGACGCCGTCCGCGAGGGCGCCACCCTGGTGCGCGTAGGCACCGCCCTGTTCGGCCCCCGCCCTCCCATGCATAAAGCTTGATATGATTCAGGAGGTAACCGAATATGGGATTGTTTGATGAACTGCGGCGGCTGGCCCGCCCCTACGAGGACGAGCCGGAGGACGACTACGAGGACGACTTCGAGCCTGTCTCCCGCAGTGAGCGGATGGACCGCACCGGCGGCGACCGGCTGGAGCGCAAGAGCGCCAAGAGCCAGGCCGCTCAGGAGTCCACCGGCAGCCTCTATTCTCTGGATAACGAGCGCCGCAGCAACAAGGTGGTCAACATCCACACCACCACCCAGCTGCAGGTGGTGCTGGTGAAGCCCGAGCGCTTCGAGAACGCCAGCGAGATCGCCGACCACCTGCGTGAGAAGCGCACCGTGGTCCTCAACCTGGAGTCCACCAACAAGGACATTGCCCGCCGCCTGCTGGACTTCCTGTCCGGCGTGGCCTACGCCAACGAGGGCAAGATCAAGAAGGTGGCTATCTCCACCTACATCATCACGCCCTACAACGTGGACATTCTCGGTGATCTCATCGATGAGCTGGAGAACAACGGGCTGTATTTCTAAAAGCAGTCTTAGGAGAACAACGTCCACGTTGTCCCGCCGGGAGTCCGGCGTCCCAAGCGTTTTTGCACAGCAAAAACCTTGATGCCGGGCGAATTCATTTCGCCCGGGCAGATCCAAAATCGGGGTCCCCGCACGATGCGCAGCATCGGGTGGGAACAAGACACAAAAAATCAGGGGGAATCAACCTATGCTTACGCCGCAGGAAGTTTCGGAACACGCCTTTACCAAGGCGTTTAACGGATATAATATGTCGATGGTGGACGAATTTCTGGATATCCTGACGGCGGATTACACCACCCTCTACAAGGAAAACGCCACCCTGAAGGCCAAGATGAAGGTACTGGTGGAGAAGGTGGAGGAGTACCGCTCCACCGAGGACGCCATGCGCAAGGCCCTGATGACCGCCCAGAAGATGGCGGACGACCTGGTGGCTGAGGCCGAGAGCAAGCGCAACCAGCTGATGCAGAACGCCGAGGCCGATGCCAAGGCCCGTATGGCCGAGCTGCAGCAGGCCATTCGGGACGAGCAGATGCGCCTGGCCGCCGCCCAGCAGTCCACCGCCGCCTATGTGGGCAAGCTGAAGGAGCTCCATCAGCACGAGATGGATTTCCTCAGCGGCCTGTCCAATCTGACCGCCGCCGCCCCTGTGTCCGTGGACCCGGTGGGGGATACCGCCCGGGACATCGAGGAAAACGTGGAGCGGATCATCCAGCAGGAGCAGGAGGACACCACCGATCTGTCCGCTCCCAAGGCCTCCGAGGGCGCCAAGGAGAGCAGCCTGTACGATGAGCTGATGGAGCTCAGCGGCCGGAAGGCCCCCGCCGCCCATCCGGTGGAGGAGGACGAGGATGACGTGGTGGAGGAGCCCACCCGCCGCATCGACTTTGACAACCTGCAGTTCGGCAAGGACTACGAGATCCGCTGAACCGCTGACAAACCATGACGGAAGGCGCCGCGGTTTTCCACGGCGCCTCCTTTTTATCTGGAGGCATGACCATGCACTATCTGCACACCACCCTTTACGTCACCGATCTGGAGGCTTCCGTCTCCTTTCTGGAGAATTGGACCGGGCTGAAGGTCCTCCGCCGGTTCTCCATGGGCGACGCCCACTTTGCCTTCCTCTCCGGCGGGGAGGGGGAGACCGCTGTGGAGCTGATCCAGGGCGCCGGCCACTCTGACGTCCGCTATGCCGGTCTGTCCCTGGGCTTCGCCGTGGCCGACCTGGACGGGGAGCGGGCCCGGGCGGAGGCCGCCGGGCTGAACCCCACCCCCATCCGTGAGCCCCATCCGGGGGTCCGCTTCTGTTTCCTCACCGGTCCGGACGGACTTACCGTTCAGCTGATGCAAAAGGGGTAAAACCCCTTGACAGAAGCCTTGCAAACAGGTAAGATACTGGGAGACGCCAAAAAAGGGCGTCTCCCAGTGATTTTCATCTGCAAAATGCTGTGACGAGGACGAGTACCGCCCCCAACCCTGCGCAGAGAGCCGCCGTTTTGGTGCAAGGCGGACAGGACGGGCCGGGAAAATCACCTCTGAGCATGGCCGCCGAACGGAGTAAGCGGCCCCGGCTGGCCCCGTTACAGGCTGTCGAGCGGTCCCGGCCCGTCCGGGACAATGAGAGTGGTACCGCAGAGGTGTGCGCCTTTGTCTCTTGAGAGACGAAGGCGCTTTTTGTTTGCCTCCAACCCCGTTTTTTATTTATTTTCAATATAAAAAGGAGAAACACCCATGGACTACAACCAGACTGTCCACCTGCCCCAGACCGACTTCCCCATGCGGGCAGGCCTGCCCAAGCGGGAGCCCGATATGCTCCAGGAGATGTACGACCACGACCTGTACAACAAAATGGTGGGGCGCAACGAGGGCAAGCCCAGCTTCGTCCTCCACGACGGCCCGCCCTACGCCAACGGCAACATCCACATCGGCACCGCCCTGAATAAGATCCTGAAGGACATGATCGTCAAGCACAAGAACATGACCGGCTTCTGCGCCCCCTATGTGCCCGGCTGGGACACCCACGGTCTGCCCATCGAGTCCGCCGTTCTCAAGGACAAGAAGGTCAAGCGGGACGAGATGACCACCGCCCAGTTCCGCACCAAGTGCCGGGAGTACGCCGAGAGCTACATCGCCAAGATGACCGAGCAGTTTAAGCGCCTGGGCGTGCTGGGCGAGTGGGACAACCCCTATATCACCCTGCTGCCCGAGTTTGAGGCCAAGCAGATCGAGGTCTTCGGCAAGATGGCCGAGAAGGGCCTGATCTACAAGGGCATGAAGCCGGTGTACTGGTGCCCCGCCGACCAGACCGCTCTGGCCGAGGCCGAGATCGAGTACGCCGACGACCCCTGTACCACCATCTTCGTGAAATTCCCCGTCCGGGACGACAAGGGCAAGCTGGGCCGGTACGCCGACCTCAGCAAGACCTACTTCGTGATCTGGACCACCACCCCCTGGACCATCCCCGGCAACTTCGCCATCTGCCTGAACGCCGACTTCGACTACGTGCTGCTCCAGGTGCCCTCCGGCGACGTGTATATTCTGGCCAAGGACCTGGCTGAGAGCGTGTGCAAGGCCGCCCACATTGACTATGAGGCCTGCAAGGTGCTGGCCGAGCTGAAGGGCAGCGAGTTTGAGCTGATGACCGCCACCCACCCCCTCTTCGACCGTGAGTCCGTCATCCTCAACGGCGAGCACGTCACCCTGGACGCCGGTTCCGGCTGCGTCCACACCGCCCCCGGCTTCGGCGCCGAGGACTTCCAGATCTGCCAGCAGTACGACAAGGCCGGCCTGACCAACATCGGTGTGCCCGTGCCCGTCAACGCCAAGGGCGTCATGACCGATGAGCGCTACAACGGCCAGTTCTACGCCAAGGGCAACGACCTGGTGGTGGAGGACCTGGAGAAGGAAGGCTTCCTGGTGGCCAAGGAGCAGATCACCCACTCCTACCCCCACTGCTGGCGCTGCAAGAACCCCATCATCTACCGCGCCACCGAGCAGTGGTTCTGCTCCGTGGACGCCATCAAGGACACCGCCGTCAAGGCCTGCGATGACATCCAGTGGCACCCCGGCTGGGGCAAGGAGCGCATGATCTCCATGATCTCCGAGCGCAACGACTGGTGCATCTCCCGTCAGCGCGTGTGGGGCGTGCCCATTCCCATCTTCTACTGCGACGACTGCGGCGCCGACATCGTCACCCCCGAGACCATCGCCCATGTGGCCGCCCTCTTCCGGGAGCACGGCTCCAACGTGTGGTTTGACCGTGAGCCCCGCGACCTGCTGCCCGAGGGCTTCGTGTGCCCCAAGTGCGGCAAGGCCCACTTCTCCAAGGAGACCGACATCATGGACGTGTGGTTCGACTCCGGCTCCACCTGGGCTGCCGTGGCTGCCGAGCGTCCCTACCTGAAGTACCCCGCCGACCTGTACCTGGAGGGCGGCGACCAGTACCGCGGCTGGTTCCAGTCCTCCATGCTCACCTCCATCGCCGTCAACGGCGTGGCCCCCTATCACCAGATCGCCACCCACGGCTGGACCGTGGACGGCGAGGGCAAGGCCATGCACAAGTCTCTGGGCAACGCCGTGGCCCCCGATGAGGTCATCAAGGAGTACGGCGCCGATATGCTCCGCCTGTGGGTGGCCTCCGCCGACTACACCCAGGATATGCGTATCTCCAAGGAGATCATGAAGCAGCTCTCCCAGGCCTACCTGAAGATCCGCAACACCGCCCGCTATATGCTGGGCAACCTGTGCGACTTTGATCCCGACGCCAACCTGGTGCCGGTGGAACAGCTGATGGATCTGGACCGCTACGCCCTCCACTGCCTCAACGAGCTGGTGAAGAACGTCCGGGCCGCCTACGACCGCTACGAGTTCCACGGTGTGTACCGGGCCATCTACAACTTCTGCGTGGTGGATATGTCTAACTTCTATCTGGACATCATCAAGGACCGGCTGTACTGCGGCAGCGAGGAAGAGCGCCGCTCCGCCCAGACCGCCCTCTACTATATCCTGGACGGCATGACCCGCCTGGTGGCCCCCATCCTGGCCTTCACCTCCGACGAGATCTGGCACGCCATGAAGCACGCCAAGGGCGTGGACGCCGAGAGCGTGCTGCTCAACGATATGCCCGAGGACAACGCTGCCTTCGCTCTGGACGAGGCCGCCAAGGACCGCTGGGCCAAGCTGGTGGCTCTCCGTGACGCCGTCAACAAGGCCCTGGAGAACGCCCGCAACGCCGGCGTGTTCAAGAAGGCCCAGGACACCGAGGTGACTGTCTCCGTGTCCAACCAGGACGCCGGCTTCCTGAAGGACGTGGACCTGGCCTCCCTGTGCATCGTGTCCAAGGTCACCGTCACCACCGACAGCGTGGAGGGGGAGAAGAACGAGGAGTGCCTCATCCCCTGCACCATCGCCGTCAAGCTGTCCGAGGCCCCCAAGTGCCCCCGCTGCTGGAACCACAACGACGCCATCGGCACCGACGGCCATCACGCCGAACTGTGCCCCCGCTGCGCCGCTGTTGTGGGCGAGTAAGCCATATTGTGAAAAAGGGCCTGTTGCAAAATAGCTGTTTTGCACAAACCTGTCATTGCGAGCCAGTGCGCACACTGGCGTGGCAATCCGTTTCCCCGGCAAAAGGGACGGATTCCCACGAAAAACGGCCGCCCGGTGGGCGGCCGTTTTTCTCGGAATGACGGGTCTTTGTACGAGCTGCACATTTTGCAACAGGCCCTTTTTTGCGGGCGGCCATAAAGGCCGCCCCTACAGCAGACCGGGTGGGTCCGGTGTTTCCCGTAGGGGTGGCCTTTATGGCCGCCCGCCGTCCCGACCGATGGGCCCGTTTTCCGCCTCATAGGCCCGGATGTGGACCCGAAGGAGCTGGCGGACGTAGCCCGACAGGCTGCGGCAGGACTGCCGGGCCAACCAGACCGCTTTTTCTTTGGTCTCCGGGGTGACCTGGATGGAAATGGTGCGTGCTTTCTTTTTGTCCTCCATAGAAATGCCCCCTTTCGCTCATAATATCATTCTTAATCACTCTAGTCAACTCTATATAAATCTTTGTGAAATATCACTCTTATTGATATTATAAAGATACAAATAGATACAACGAGGAGGGAATGAGTATGGGCGTTCAGGAAGCCCCCTATTCTCTGCGGCTGGAGCATGAGGTCATGCAGAAGATCCGCGTTCTGGCCGCCAAGGAGCGGCGCTCCATCAATATGCAGCTGTGCATTGCCGTGGAATCCTATCTGAACCAGTACGAGCAGGAGCACGGGGAGATCCCCGTTCCCGCCGAGGATTGACCCCTTAGGGCCGTCCGTGTTACAATGAGAGGAACGATCTGTCAAAGGAGCCTAAAAACTATGCTCTATGCCATTTTGGCCTCCGCTCTGGTGGTGCTGGACCAGCTGGTGAAATTCCTGGTCCGGGCCTACATCCCCATGGGGGAGGGGGTCCCCTTTCTGCCCCACATCCTCCAGCTGACCTACTACCAGAACACCGGCGCGGCCTTTTCCATCTTTGAGGAACATACCTGGATTCTCACCCTGATCTCGGCGGCTGCCTCCATCCTTATCATCGTGCTGATGGTCAGAAAGACCTTCAACCACCCCTTCGGCATGGTCTCCCTGGCCCTGGTGCTGGCCGGTGCGGTGGGCAACCTCATTGACCGGCTCTTCCTGGGCTATGTCACCGATATGTTCCAGACCCTGTTTATGAACTTCCCCATCTTCAACGTGGCAGATATCTGCATTGTGTGCGGCGGCATCGCCTTCTGTGTCTACTTCCTGCTGTTCTGCAAAGAGGAGGACAAGGCATGACCCCCCTGCATCTCACCGCCGACCGGGCGGGGGAGCGGGCCGACCAGTTTCTGGCCCGGATGCTGCCCGAGCTGACCCGCTCGGCAGCCCAGCGGCTGCTGGAGGATGGGGCCGTTACCCTGAACGGCCTGCCGGTAAAGAAAAACTACAAGACCAGCCTGGGGGATGAATTGGTGCTGGCCCTGCCCGACCCCGCCCCCATCGACGTGGTGCCCCAGGACATCCCCTTAGACGTGATCTACGAGGACGACGACGTCATCGCCGTCAACAAGCCGGTGGGCCTGGTAGTTCACCCCGCCGCCGGGCATCCTGACGGCACCTTGGTCAACGCATTGTTATATCACTGCGGTAATTCACTCTCCGGAATCAACGGAGAGCTGCGCCCCGGCATTGTTCACCGCATTGACCGGGACACCTCGGGGCTCATCATTGCCGCCAAGAACGACTTTGCCCACCTGTCTCTGGCGGAGCAGCTCCAGGACCACTCCCTGTACCGGGAATACGAGGCGGTGTGTGTGGGCAATTTAAAGGACGAGTCGGGCACCGTGGACGCCCCCATCTTCCGCCACCCCACCGACCGGAAGAAGATGGCGGTGAACAAGCTCCAGGGCCGGCGGGCGGTGACCCACTGGTCGGTGCTGGAGCATTTAAACGGCTATACCCACATCCAGTGCCGCCTGGAGACCGGGCGCACCCACCAGATCCGGGTCCACATGGCCTACATGGGCCACCCCCTGCTGGGGGACGTGGTATACGGGTCCAAAAAGCCCTGGCCGGGGCTGGCGGGCCAGTGCCTCCACGCCCGGCGGCTGTCCTTCATCCACCCCCGCACCGGGGAACGGGTCACCCTGGAGTGCCCGCTGCCCCACTGGTTTGAGGCGGTGTTGACAAAGCTGCGCGCTATGGTATAAACTTTATAATATCAGTTTAATTCAGAAGGGAGGCGGCTGCCATCGGAAAGTTTGACGGTGTTCTGCTGGTCAGCGATTTTGACGATACCCTCTATGGTGAGAATATGCAGGTGGCCCCCGCCAACCTGACCGCCCTGGACTACTTCACCCGGGAGGGGGGCATCTTTACGGTGGCCACCGGACGGGCCCACCCCACCTTTGCCCCTCATGCCCGCTGCGCCCCCATCAACGCGCCGGTGGTGCTGTCCAACGGCTCGGCTCTGTACGATTTCCATGAGGACCGGATGGTATACGAGACCTTCCTGCCCCAGCGGGTGCGGGAGGACTTGGAGCAGGTGGCCCGGGACATTCCGGAGATCGGCTTTGAGGCCTACAACCACGACGATATCTACGTCTATCAGCCCAACGAGGTCACCCACCGGCATCTGACCCGGGCGGGGGCCACCGCGTCGGAGGTACCCATTGCCCGGATGCCGCTGCCCTGGAGCAAGGTCATTTTGCAGCAGCGCAACGAGATCCTGCTGGAGACCCAGCGGTATATGCTGGATCGGTGGGCGGAGCACTACGAGGTCATCTTCTCCAACGCCGTGCTGCTGGAGCTCACCCGGAAGGGGAGCAACAAGGGCGGCATGGTGGCCTATCTGGCCCGTTATCTGGGCATTGATCCCAAAAAGATCTACTGTGTAGGGGACAACCAGAACGACATCCCCATGTTGGCCATCTCGGCCATCCCCTTCGCCCCCTCCAACTGCGCCCAGGAGGTCAAGGACTGGGGCGCCCGCATCCTGTGTTCCTGCGAGGAGGGCTGCGTGGCCCAGATCGTGGAGATTCTGGACTCCATTTATTAAAACGCAAAAAGGACCGCATCCGATGGGGTGCGGTCCTTTTTTGTTTACACATAGCCCAGCAGGCCCCGGACGGAGACCTCGCCGGAGGAGAGAGCCTCCTCGCTGCCGTCGGCCCAGCGCACCACCAGGGCGAAGGTATCGTCCACCCCCACCGCCGTGCCGATGCGCTCCTCCTGGCCCCGCAGCACCTTGATCTGGCGGCCCACGGTGATGCAGCCGGCCCGGTACCGCTCCAGCCACTGGTCCCATTGCCCGGGAAAGTCCCGGTCCAGCCTGTCCAGGGCGTCCAGCAGGGCGGCGGCCATCTCCGCCCGGCGGGGAGCCTTTCCCATAGCCTGGGCCAGGGAGATGGCCACGGGGGCCACCTCGGGGCCAAAATCTTCTTCTGTCTGGGTCAGGTTCACCCCGATGCCCGCCACCACATAGCGCAGGGCGGCGGTCTCACCCTCCAGCTCCAGCTCAGTGAGGATGCCGCACAGCTTGCGCCCATCCAGAATCACGTCGTTGGGCCACTTGATGCCGGGACGAATGCCGCACACCTGCTCCACCGCGTCGCACACCGCCACCGCCGACCAGGCAGTGAGAGCGCTGACCTGCTCCAGGGGACAGTTTGGCCGCAGCAGGGCGGACAGGTACAGCCCCCCCGGCGGAGACACAAAGCTGCGGCCCCGGCGGCCCCGGCCTCCGGTCTGCTGGGCGGACACCACCACCAGCCCCTCGGGCACCTGATCCACCGCCCGGCGCTTCACCTCGTTGTTGGTGGAGTCCACCGTGTCCAGGCACACCAGGTTAGAGCCGATCTTCCGGCCGGGGACCATCAGCTCCCCGGGGGAGAGGAGATCGGGGGAGTCCTCCAGAGCATAGCCCCGGCGGGGAGCGGAGGAGATCACATACCCCTCCTGCCGCAGGCCCTCCATGGCCTTCCACACCGCCGCACGGCTCACCCCCAGCTTCTGGCTCATGGCCTCCCCCGACAGGGGAGCGCCCCCCTGGGCCTTCAGCAGGGCCAGTACCTCATCCCGCAGCATGGTCATCCATCCTTTCCCCTTCCGGCGGGCCACCCTAAAGGTCGCCCCCACATTTTTTCTATGGTATATTGTAGCCTGCCTCAGCTCTCTTTGTCAACCAATTTGATTTTATAGTTGACATTCTCTCTATTGTAAACTATAATCCAATTAGAGTTTACAATATGCCCAGGAGGTACCACCATGAAAGTCAAGTCTCTGGTCCACGTCGCCGTAATGGCGGCCCTCATTACCCTGTGCGCCTGGATCACCATCCCCACGGTAGTGCCCTTTACCTTGCAGACCTTTGCCATTTTCCTGGCGGTGGGCATCCTGGGGGGCAAGCTGGGCTCCCTGTCCGTGCTGGTCTACCTGCTGCTGGGAGCGGTGGGCCTGCCGGTGTTCTCCGGCTTTTCCGGCGGCATCGGTCGGTTTGCCGGGGTCACCGGCGGCTATCTCATCGGCTTTCTCCTCATCCCCCTGGTGATGTGGGGGGCCCAGACACTCTTTGGCAAAGGCCCGGTGGTCTTTGTGCTGTCCGCCGTTGTGGGGCTGGCGGTGTGCTACGCCTTCGGCACCGCCTGGTTCGTCCTGATGTACGCCGCCACCAGCGGCCCCATTGGGGTGGTATCCGCTCTGTGGAGCTGCGTCATCCCCTTCCTCATCCCCGATGCCCTCAAGCTGGCTCTGGCCCTGGTCCTCAGCCGCCGGCTGGCCCCTGTGATGGCAAAGGCCATGGCGTGACTCATATCCCATGCCCCTGTCCCATATAGTAGAGACAAGACTATGTGGGAAAGGGGCATTGTCATGCCGTATGAAAGTGAGCGGGGCCGGCCGGAGGTGGCCCACCATCTGATCCTGGAGGACCGGGAGCGCCTGTCGGTGTCCGGGGTGGAGGAGGTGGAGAGCTTTGACGAAAACACCATCGTCATGCACACCTCCCAGGGCACCCTGATTATCCGGGGGGAAAATCTGCACATTGAAAAGCTGAGTCTGGACGGCGGGGACCTGAAGGTGGAGGGGGACGTGGACTCCCTGACCTACGAGGACGGCCGGGGGGATCGCTCCGGCGGCTTCTTTAGCCGCCTGTTCCGCTGAGATGGAGATCTGGGTTTCTGAGCAGGCCCTTTTTCTGCTGGGAGCGGTGGGCCTGGGGGCGGCGGCAGGGCTGATCTACGACCTGCTGCGCATCCTGCGGGTACGCCTGCCCCTCCCTCTCATCGGGGGACTAATGGACCTGCTGTTCTGGCTGGTGGTGACGGCGGCCATCTTTGTCTACTCCACGGTGGCGGGCCGGGGACAGGTGCGGGGCTATCTGCTGGCCGGGATACTGGCCGGCGGCGGGGTCTACTTCTGGGCCCTGAGCCGGGGCTTTTTGTGGCTGGGCTACCGGCTGGCCGATCTTGTTGGGGTGGTGTGGCATATTGTTACACTACCCCTTGTGGTGATGGGGAAGGTCTGTAAAAAAATCGGAAAATCCGCAAAAAAAGCCTTCCATTATCGTCCGAAGTGGTATAAAATAAATACAATATCCGATGAAACGGAAGATACCCCCCGGTCAGACCGGGCCGCCGACGGGGAAGGAGTCACCCATGAAACTCAAGAAAGCATCCCTTCTGACCAAACTCGTCATCCTGGCGCTGCTCATCGGCACGGCCACCGGCCTGCTGACCATGCGCAGTCAGCTCCAGGCCGCTCAGGCCGATCTGGCCGCCGCCCAACAGCAGGTGGAGGAGCAGAAGCAAGTCAACGCCGACCTGGCCGACGCCGTGGAAAACAGCGGCGATCCGGACCGGCAGGCTGACCTGGCCCGTGAGAAGCTGGGCCTGGTGGAGCCGGGCGAATACGTCTTCCAGTTCACCGATTGAATTTTGAAAGAGAGGATTTTTCAGGCAAATGGAGTTTGGTGTTGGTACGATTGTGGAAGGAAAGGTCACAGGCATCACGAAGTTCGGCGCTTTCGTCTCGCTGCCCGAGGGCAAATCGGGGCTGGTGCATATCTCTGAGATTGCCTATTCCTATGTAAACGATGTAAAGGATCATCTGAAGGAAGGGCAGGAGGTCAAGGTCAAGGTCATCGGCATCGACGAGAACGGCCGTATCAACCTCTCCATTAAGAAGGCTATGGATCCGCCTCCCCGTCCCGCCGGTCACGGCGGTCAGGGCCGTCCCGGCGGACGCGACCGCGGCTTCAACGGCGGTTTCCGTGGCAAGCCCGCTCCCGCCGAGCCCACCACCTTTGAGGATCGGCTGAAGCAGTTTATGGCCTCCTCCGACAGCAAGCTGTCCGAGCTGCGCCAGGCTGAGCGCCGCAGCTCCCGCCGCGGCGGCCGGAAGTAATTCCATCCGTACATCACAAATCCCCGCGTCTCAAGACGCGGGGATTTTTCTTTGCCGGGGCGAAGTCATCCCCCCAGCACCTGCCACACCCCCAGTGCGATGAGGAGCAGGCCGGACAGGGGGAGGGCGAACCGGCCCAACAGCCGCCCGGCCACCTTGTCGGCCAGCACCCGGCCCAGGGGCAGAGCAGCCAGGGTAAGTATGAAATTGGCCAGAGAGGCCAGAACCGGGCCTACGCCGGAGGCCCCGGCGGCCACACCCACCCCGGCGTTGTTCACCGCCAGGGCGGCGGCCAGAGCCACCCAGCCCAGCAGGCTCTTCCCGGCGGCGGGGGTATCCTCCTGTCCGGTCTCTCCCAGACCCCGCAGCCAGTCCAGCACAAACCACAGCCCGATCCCCGCCAGCACCAGCCCCCCCAGGGCTCCGGCAAAGCTGCGGCCCAGGGTGGCCGCCGCCCCCTCGCCCAGCACCAGGGACAGCCAGGTGATGAGGGTGGTCAGCCCGGCGATCACCAAGGTGTGGGCAGGGGAGGGACGTACCCCCCGTACCGCCCAGCCCATGGCCAGGATCACCGTATCAAAATTACAGGCGGCGGCAAACAGGACCGCCGCCGCCAGCATGGAAAACCACTCCATGGAGCACCTCCTGTTCCGCCCATTCTATTCGGGGTACGAATCAGCGGTGCATGGGGTGGTTTTTTGTGGGGGGTTGTGCTATACTGGCATTTAAGCCAATGACAAGGAGGTCTGTCATGGACAGCAAGGAAGTATTTCTTCAGATTTACCGGGACAACATCCACCGGGAGGGCTCCGACGCTCTGCTGGACTACCTGGAGCACAAGAGCGACTTTTTCACCTCTCCCGCCTCCGCCCGGTTCCACGGCTCCTACCCCGGCGGCCTGTGCGAGCACAGCGTCAACGTCTACCGCTGCCTGGAGGCCTATCTGGAGCGGGAACGGGTACGGGAGCTGTATGGCCTGGATTACTCCCCGGAGACGGTTGCCCTGGTCTCCCTCCTCCATGACGTATGCAAAATCGGCTGCTACCGGGGCGGCACCCGCAATGTAAAGGGCCCCGACGGCAAGTGGCAGAGCGTGCCCACCTTCTTCTATGAGGATAATCTTCCCTACGGTCACGGGGAGAAGAGCGTGTACATTCTCTCCGGCTTTTTGCGCCTCACCCGGGAGGAGGCCATGGCCATCCGCTGGCACATGGGCTTCTCCGGCGACGAGGACAAGCGGCTGGTGGGGCAGGCCTTCCAGCAGTATCCTCTGGCCTTCGCCCTCAGCGTGGCGGACATGGAGGCCACCTATTTTCTGGAGAAAGACGAGGCGTAATGGCTGTGGCAAAACGAGAAAACGACCTGGGCCGGGACCCGGTAGGCAAGCTGCTGCTGCGGCTGGCGCTGCCCTCGGTCACCGCCCAACTGGTAAACGCCCTGTACAACATTGTGGACCGGATCTACATCGGCCACATCGAAGGAGTGGGAGACCTGGCCCTTACCGGTCTTGGCGTATGCTTCCCGGTGCTGATGTTTGTCTCCGCCATCTCCGCCCTGGTGGGCATGGGCGGCGGCTCCCGGGCTGTGGTACGGATGGGCGAGGGCAAGGAGGATCAGGCCAACGCCATCCTGGGTAACTGCACCGCCCTGCTCATCGCCCTGTCGGTGCTGGTGACCGCCCTCTTCCTGGCCATCAAGGAGCCTATGCTCCTCCTCTTCGGTGCCACGAAGGAGACCATCGGCTTCGCCACCGACTATCTGACCATCTATCTGTGGGGCACCATTTTTGTGGAGATCTCCCTGGGGCTTAACTTCTTTATCACCTCCCAGGGCTTTTCCACCATCTCCATGGCCACGGTGCTCATCGGCGCGGCGACCAACATCGTGCTGGACCCGGTGTTTATCTTCGGCTTCAATATGGGCGTCAAGGGCGCTGCCCTGGCCACCATCACCGCCCAGGGCGTCTCTGCGGTGTGGGTGCTCCGGTTCCTCACCGGCAAGCGCACCAGGCTGCGGCTGCAAAGTCGGTACTTCCGTATCAATCCCAAGGTACTGGCCCCGGTAGTGGCTCTGGGCGTATCCCCCTTCATCATGAACGCCACTGAGAGCCTGGTAAACGTAGCCTTCAACGCCTCCCTGAAGGCCTACGGCGGCACCTCCGCCGTGGGGGCCATGACCATCTGCTCCAGCGTGCTGCAGATCTTCTTCCTGCTCCTCCAGGGCATCGCCCAGGGGGCCCAGCCCATCATCGGCTTCAACTACGGCGCTGGCAACCTGGACCGGGTGAAGAAGGCTTTCAAGCTGCTGCTCATCAGCGCCTTTACTTTCAGCTGTACCGCCTGCCTGGCTCTGGAGCTCTTCCCCCACGCCTTTGTGATGCTCTTCAACGATAAGCCGGAGCTGGTGGATCTGGCGGTGTGGGCCCTGCGGATCTATGTGTGCGGAATGTTTATGCTGGGGGTCCAGACCTCCTGTCAGCAGACCTTCGTGGCCCTGGGCCAAGCCAAGATCTCCCTGTTTCTGGCCCTGCTGCGGAAGGTCATCCTGCTGCTTCCCCTCATTCTCATCCTGCCCCGGCTCATCACCGGCCACCAGGTCATGGCGGTGTTTCTGGCTGAGCCGGTGGCCGACGTTCTGGCCGCCCTCACCACCGGGTCCATGTTCCTGTGGCGTTTCCCCCGCATTCTGGCCCGCCGCCAGAAGGAACTGGATGCCAAACACGCCTGAACCTAAACAAAAAAAGGACGTATCGCCTTGGCGATACGTCCTTTTTCTATTATTCTTCCTCGGCGGCCTGGAGCTGGCCCGCCTCCCGCAGGGTACGGCGCAGGCGGCTGAGGGTCACCTGGGTCATACCCAGGAAGGAGGCAACGTGCTTCCCGCTGACATGGCGGTGCAGGTCCGGATAGGCCCGCAAAAACCACTGATACCGGTCCATGGCGTCATACTGGTACATGGCGGCCTTCACCTCCCAGTGGCGCTTGAGAGCGTCCAGCAGAAAACAGCTGTACAGGCGATAGAGCTGGGGATATTCCTCCAGCATTTCCAGTACCAGACTCATGGGCAGCTCCAGCACCAGGCTGTCGGTAAGTGCCTCAATGTTGATGGTGGCCGGCTCCCCCAGGGCGATACAGGCCGTGGCCGGGGACCCCGGCTCAAAGGCAAAGCAGTCGGTGATGTCCCGGCCGCCGGCATCCAGAAAATAGCCCCGCAGCAGCCCCTGGACCAAAAAGGTCAGCTTGGTCGGCGTTTCCCCTTCCCGGTAAAGCAGGTGGCCCTTTTTTACGTTCCGCAGTTCGCCCCACTCCGTGAGCCTCTGGATGAGGGACTGGTCCGACAGTCCGAACAGGTGATGGTAAAGTTCTGGCAGATCCATCTCTCACCCTCCCAACACAAAATATTAGTGTTTTATTTTATCATATTTTGCGTGGTTTCTACATTATCCCAGGTTAATTCCTATGAAATTGTTGTCCAAATACCGGCAGATACCGGGTCACACCCGGGGGGTCAGTCCGGCCAGACGGCAGAGAATGGCTGCCGTCTCCGCCCGGCTGATATTGGTATTGCCGTGGAAGCTTCCATTGTTATCTCCCTCCACGATGCCGGCCCGGTACCACAGGTAAACCACGGGGCCGTAGGGATCGGTCTCCTGTACGTCGGGGACCTCACCGTTGAACACCACCTTGATGACCTCCTTCTCCTCCGAAGGCACCGCCCGGTCCAGCAGATCCACCATCTGGAAGCGGGTGGCCTTGTTCAGCATGGTGGACAGAGGCACCTCACTGGTGGTAAACAGGCCCTGATCCACGCAGTAATTGTAGGCGCCCAGGTACCAGGCGCCGTCGGAGGTGGGAACGCTCTCCCCCTGGCGCTCGGCGTACAGCCGGGCGGTGAGGGTGACCACCTCGGCCACGGTGAGGGTGGCGTTGGGGCTGAACTTATCGCCGCCGGTGCCCTTCATCAGGCCGGCCTGGGCGGCCTTCACCGCATAGTCGGCGTACCACTGGTTGGCGGGCACGTCGCTGAAGGAGAAGTCGCCGTTCTCACCGTCGCCGGGATCGGGGGTGGGGTCGGGATCAGGATAGGGATCGGGGTCGGGATTAGGGTCAGGGTCAGGATCAGGCTGCTGTCCGCCGCCCTCCCCAACGGGATAGGAGTGGACCCCGGAGCTGTCCAGCACATAGAACACGGGGGTAGAATCGTGGGTGGAGTACCACACCACCTTGCCGTTGTAGCTGATGGGATGGCAGCGGGACATCTGCACGCCGTCAGCGGTCTTGATGTCGGAGACGGTGCCGTCGGCGGAATAGGTAGCATACTGGATGCTTTCCTTATTGTAATAGTAGCCGTTATCCCACTTCTCAGCCAACTGCCACAGGATGTAGCCGCCGTCCGGACCGGTGGGAACCAGCACAGGCTGAGAGCCGTACAGCTCGGAGTCGCTGGGCCAGGAGGTAAGCTGACGCACGGTGGTGCCGTTGGAGGAGACGTCATCCTTGCTGGTATAGCTCAGGAAGATGTTCATGGGGTCTTGTCCGATGGTGGAAGCCGAGCCCTTACCGGTGCTGCTGTAGGCGGCCAGGTAGCCGGAGGAGGTCTCCGCCAGGTCGGTCACATTGGCGCCGGTGGTATTCTCGCCCACCCTGCCGGACCAGGTGGTCAGGTTGAAGGTTTTGCAGCCGTTGGCGAAGGTGTCGCTCCCCGCCTTGTTGTCGTAAATGGACAGACAGGCCCCTCTGGGGTAGGCGTCGCCGTGGTCCAGAGCCACCAGCCGCCCCTGGCTGTCCACCAGGATGAACTGGTTGAAGGAGTGGGACACATAGCCCTTGTTGGACACCACGTCGTGATAGCCGTCGGTGATGGTCATATCGGACTCACGCACCGAGAAGGTCAGATTGGCCTGGTGGTTCAGCCCGTCGCCGGACTGGTACATCTCATGGCTGGTACGCACATAGAGGTAGCCGTTGTACTCGTCGCACCGCAGGCTGCCGGCATCAAAGGGGATGGTGGTGTTGGCCCCCCGCAGGCTGGCCTGGCCCAGGCGGTTCCAGTCCTTGTCGTACTTCACCACCCGGATGACCTCGGCGTTGTCGTCCTCACTGGGGTTCTCCTGGCCGAAAATCACAAAGTTGTAGTCCTCACCGGCATAGAAGCCGCCCCACAGGTCCAGCTCCATATCCAGATCCACCGAGGAGATCAGCTGGAAGTTGCTGTCGTAGGTCTCGGCCACCAGCCGGGGATAGGCGCTCCATTTCATAAAATTTCCCTGGGCATCGACGATTTTGACACCCTGGAAGTTTTCCACCCGCACCAGGTTGTCGCCGTCCTGGTACAGGTAGGCGTCAATGGGCACCGCCCAGTTGCCGTTGTAGGTGCCGCCGGCAATGGTGGATTTCAGGGGCGTCGGTTCTGCGGCCCAGGCCGCCGGCAGCATGGAGATCGCCATGGCCAGAACACACAGACAGGAAAGCAGGCGGAAAGATTGTCTTTTCATTGTTCATTCTCCTTCTCTTGATTTTGGGGTTTCGCGGGAGCTTTGTCTGTTAGTGTTCCGAACCGGCAGCCCGGTTTTAAAGCCGGACAAAATTTTTTTATTTTTTTTGCGCGGGTCAGCTGGCGCTTACGGTGACCTGGAAGGACACGTTGTCGGTGAAGGTCAGCACACCATCCTGACTATCCACGCGCAAGGTGACTACGCCGCTGATGGTGGCTGTGCCCGGGGCGTTGGCAGTGAGCTGACAGCTGGTGGGCTCCTGGTCACCCACCGTCACCACCGATGGATTGCTGCTGCTCCACACGGTAGAGGCGATGGTAAAGCTGGTATACAGGGAATAGGAGGAAAATCCGTGATACCGGCTCTGCCCCACACTGAGGGTGATGCCGTCCAACTGGTAGTCCCAGGGCACTTCATTCTTGGCCTGCACGGTAATGGTATAGTGGACGTTGGGTTCCCGGGGGTTGACAGCCGTCAGCACCACCGTGCCGGGGGACAGGATGGTAAACCAGCCGGAGCTGTCAATGGGCGCCACACTGGAATTGGAGGAGCTGTAGGTCAACCCCGCCGGCAGACCGGCGTCAGAGGGATTCAGATTTCCCCACTGTCCTCCAAAGCTGTAGCCGCGCCCCAGCTCAGCGCTCATGCTCCGGTTCTCCACCACCGGGGTCACCGGGGTTGGTGTAGGCGTGGGGGTTGGTCTGGGTGTTGCCGTGGGACTGGGGGTAGCGGCAGGCGTGGGAGAGGGTGACGTGGTAGAGCTGGTGGTGGCTG
>NZ_NFHC01000020.1:0-68543 GCF_002161245.1 Flavonifractor sp. An9 | reverse complement strand
GTATCCAACTGGCGGCCTCCCTGGGGGCCGACCGGGTGGTGCTGTGGGCGGAGGGGGCCTGCTGGGACCTGGAACGGGGCCGTCTGCTGGATCAGGCGGCGGAGCTGCTGGACAGGCTGTGTCCCACCGCGGCGGCAGCCGGAGTGAAGCTGCTGCTCATGCCGGTGCTGGGCCCCGACGCCCCTCTGGCCGCCCAGTCCCCTGTGCTGGGATCGGCGGAGGAGATCCTGGGCGTGATCCGGCGGGTGGACAGCCCCTGGCTGGGGGCCTGCCTGGACACCAACGCCATGAGCCTGTGGGGGGACGACATCCCCGGTTGGTTTGCCCGGCTGGGACCCCACACCCACCTGGTCCGGCTGTGCGACGGCAATTACCACGGCTGGAAGGCCTGGGGGGAGGGCTGCCTGCCCATGGACCGATACCTGGAGCAGCTGGAGGCGGCGGGCTACCGGGGGGAGCTCTCCCTGCTGCTGCCCGAGGGCTATGCCAGCCGCCCGGGCTACCCGCTGGAGCGGGCCCTGGCGGCCCTGAGAACAGGGGGGAGGACATGAGGGGTATCCGACGCGGCCAGCTGGTGAACATGAACCAGCACTACCGCCGGTTTTCGCTGGACTACTTCCTGGACTGCCAGCAGAAGCTGGGCTTCCGCCAGATCGAGCTGTGGTGCGGGGCCTCCCACTTCTGGCTGGACCACACCGGCTACGACGACGTATCGGTGCTGAAAGGCAAGCTGAAGGACCACGGTGTGCGGGTGGTATCCATTACCGCCCCCAGCATGGCCTACCAGTACCAATACGCCGCCCAGGACAAGGATCAGCTGGAATATTCCTTCCGTTACTTCTCCAACGCCATCCATCTGGCCGCTGAACTGGGGGCCGACCGGGTGGTGGTCAACTCCGGCTGGGGTTACCTGGGGGAGGAGGAGGACACCATGTGGAACCGGTGCCGGGATCATCTGTCCCGGCTGTGCCGGGTGGCCCAGCCCCTGGGGGTGAAGCTGGTGATGGAGTCCCTGCGGGACGACGAGAGCAACCTGGTCTACAACCTGGACCGGGCGGCGCGGATGTACCGGGAGGTGGATCACCCCAGCCTGAAAATGATGGTGGACAACATTGCCACCGGGGCGGCGGGGGAGAGCCTGGAGGACTGGTTCCGGGCTTTCGGCCCGGACCTGATCCATATGCACTTCCTGGACGGCGACCCCTGGCTCCACAACATCTGGGGAGATGGCAACACCTCCTTGTCCCAACAGATTCAAATCATGAACCAATGGAACTATACCGGCTACCTGGTGCAGGAGGTGGCGGATGAGCACTACTTCTCCGACCCCTTCGAGGCAGACCGGAAAAACATCCGGGTACTGGAGCGGTTCCTGGAGGATTGAGCGTTATTTCCCGATGCGCCCCATCGGTAAATAAAATCAAATGTAAGGAAAGGTGAACATCATGAAGCTGAAAAGATTGATCCCCTCGGTCCTCTCTCTTGCACTGGTCTTTTCCCTGGCCGCCTGCGGTGGCGGCGACGGCGGCAGCGCCAATACCCCCGCTCAGAATGAGACTACCCCCGCCCAGAGCGAGACCACCCCGGCTCAGACCGAGGGCGACGGCTCCCTGCAGCGTGTCCTGGACGCCGGCAAGCTGGTTATCGGCGCCGAGGGCAACTGGATTCCCTATGTGTACAACGAGGACGGTACCGGCGACCTCACCGGTTTTGAGGTTGAGGTAGCCAAGGAAGTGGCCTCCCGTATGGGCGTGGAAGCTGAGTTCCAGATCTCCGACAGCTGGGATCCCGTTATGGCCGGTCTGGATGCGGGCCGCTGGGACATCGTCATCTGCGGCGTGAACCCCAAGCCCGAGCGTCAGGAGAAGTACGCCTGCTCCATCGCTTACGCTGAGAACCCCTTCTGCCTGGTGGTCAACGGCGACAACACCGAGATCACCTCCTTTGAGGACCTGGAGGGCAAGCTGTGCGCCAACTCTCCCTCCTCTGTGGCTGGCCAGATCGCCACTGAGTACGGCGCCACCACTGCCGACACCGACCTGACCGGCGCCATGGAGATGCTGAACACCGGCCGCGCCGACGCCCACATCAACAACGTGGCTGCCGTGGACGAGTATATGCAGAGCCGCCCCGACGTGAACGTGAAGATCGTTGCCACCTACGAGCCCAAGGAGGGCGAGGAGTATATGATCCAGTCCTCTGCCATGTGCCGCAAGGAGGACCAGGACCTGTGCAACAAGGTTTCCGAGATCCTTCAGGAGATGATCGACGACGGTACCCTGTACGACCTGACTGTTGAGTACTTTGGTCAGGCCGTGGCTGACAGCACCAGCATTTATCAGTAATTGACACCGGAAGCCGGGGCGCCGCCTCCGGGCGGCGCCCCGGCTGAGTTAGAAAAGGAGGCGGGCTGCGATGAAGCTATTTGATCTGTTTATCAGTTCCTTCTGGCCCATGTTCAAAGCAGGACTTACAATTTCCGTGCCGCTGATGTTGGTATCCTTTGCCCTGGGCCTGGTATTGGCTTTTGCGCTGGCCCTCATGCGGATGTCCAACTTCAAGCCCTTCAAGGGTATTGCCTGGTTCATTGTCTGGGTCATCCGCGGCACCCCTTTGCTGACCCAGATCTATGTGATCTTTTTCGGCCTGCCGGCGCTGGGTGTTGTGCTGGCTCCCATTCCGTCGGCCATTCTGGCCCTTACAATCAGCCAGGGCGCCTATAACTCCGAAGTCATCCGTGCCGCCCTGGGCTCCATCCCCAAAGGCCAGTTTGAGGCCTGCCGGGCTCTGGGCCTGAACAAATTGCAGACCATGCGGAAGGTCATCATCCCCCAGGCAGCTCTGGTGGCGGTGCCCTCCCTGGGCAACTCCTTTATCAGCCTGCTGAAGGATACCTCCCTGGTATCCACCATCACCGTGGCCGAGATCATGATGACGGCCAAGACCATCAATGCCACCGCCTTTGAGCCCCTGCTGCTCTATGTGGAGGCCGGCGTGGTGTACCTGATCTTCAGCACCGTCCTGACGCAGCTGCAGGGAATGCTGGAGAAGAAGCTGGGCAAGCATCTGGTTGATTCCAGAGCCTGAATAAGAGAGGCAATCACTCATGTTACATTTGAATACACAGGGCCTGCGGGATACCGCGGCCTGGGAGGCGGCGGGCATCGCCCTTCCCCGGTACAATGTGCAGACGGTGCGCAAGCGCACCTGGGAGAGCCCTGCCTGGGTCCACTTTGGCGCGGGCAACATCTTCCGGGGCTTCCTGGCCGCCGCCCAGCAGACCCTTTTGAATACCGGCGGAGCCAATACCGGTATCATTGCCGCCGAGTCCTTCGATTTTCAGATCATTGACAATGTCTATACCCCTTACGACAGCCTGAGCCTGCTGGTCCGCATGGCGGCCGACCGCCCCAATCAGATGGAGGTGATCGGCAGCGTGGCCGGGGGCCTGAAGGCCGACTGCCAGGGTCCCGACTGGGACAGGCTGGTGAAGGTATTCCAGTCTCCCAACCTGCAAATGGCCAGCTTTACCATTACCGAGAAGGGTTACGCTCTCACCGGGCTGAAGGGTGATTTGCAGCCGGTGGTGGAGCGGGACCTGGAGAGCGGCCCCGACTGTCCCCGACACACCATGTCCATCGCCGCCGCCCTGCTCTACCGGCGGTTCCAGGCGGGGGGAGCCCCCATCGCCATGGTGAGCATGGACAACTGCGCCCAGAACGGTCAAAAACTCCAGGATGCGGTGGAGCGCATCGCCGCCGGATGGCTGGAGCGAGGCCTGGTACCTCAGGACTTCCTGACCTGGCTGACCGACAGAAGTAAGGTGACCTTCCCCTGGTCCATGATCGACAAGATCACCCCCCATCCCTCCCAGAAGGTACAGCAGGAGCTGGAGGGCCTGGGCCTGGCGGATATGACCATCAGCAAAACCAATACTGGCACCCTCATTGCTCCCTTCGTCAACGCGGAGATCACCGAGTATCTGGTGCTGGAGGATACCTTCCCCAATGGACGGCCCGCCCTGGAGCGGGCGGGGGTGTACCTCACCGACCGGACCACCGTGGAGAAGGCGGAGAAGATGAAGGTGGGTACCTGCCTCAATCCTCTTCATACCGCCCTGGCGGTGTTCGGCTGCCTGTTGGGTTACACCTCCATTGCCGCCGAGATGGGAGATGCCGACCTGAAGGCCCTGGTGGAGCACATCGCCGCCGAGAGCCTGCCGGTGGTGGAGGACCCGGGTATCCTCAGCCCCCGAGCCTTCATCGACGAGGTGCTGAACAAGCGCTTCCCCAATCCTGCCATACCCGATACCCCACAGCGCATTGCCGCCGACTGTTCTCAGAAGATCCCTGTCCGCTACGGCGGAACCCTGCAGCGGTATGAGAAGCGGCCCGACCTGGATCTGTCCGGCCTGGTGTACATCCCACTGGTGTTTGCCGGCTGGTGCCGGTACTTGCTGGGCCTGGACGACCAGGGCAGGGAGATGCCGGTGAGCCCCGATCCGCTGGCGGCTCAGCTGCAATCCTGTCTGACCGGAATCACCCTGGGCCGGCCGGAGTCCTGTACCGATCAGCTTAAACCCATCCTGTCCAACGCCGCCATTTTCGGCGTGGACCTGTACCAGTCCGACCTGGGCCGGAAGGCGGAGGAGGCCTTCCGGGCTATGCTGGCCGGACCGGGCGCGGTGCGTGCCGCCCTGCGGCATTATTTATCGCTCTGACGGAGCACAAGGAGAGAGATAGTCATGAAGATGACGTTTCGCTGGTATGGGAGCCAGATGGATCCTATTCCGCTGCGCTATATCAAGCAGATCCCCAACATGAGCGGTGTGGTCACCTCCCTGATGGATATGCCCGCAGGCGCCCTATGGCCGGAGGAGCGTATCCAGGCCCTGAAGCAGGAGGTCAATGACGCTGGCCTGGAGATGGAGGTCATTGAGAGTGTCAATGTCCACGAGGACATCAAGCTGGGCCTGCCCAGCCGGGACCAGTACATCGAAGCCTATCAGGAGACCATCCGCCGTCTGGGCAGGGCGGGGGTCAAGGTGATCTGCTACAACTTTATGCCCGTGTTCGACTGGACCCGCAGTGACCTGTTCAAACCCCGGCCCGATGGGGCCACTGTGCTGGCCTATGACCAGGCGGTCATTGACCGCATCACTGATCCCCAGGCCTTTGCCGACCAGATTCAGCAGGGAGCGGGGGAGTTTGAGATGGCGGGCTGGGAGCCTGAGCGTATGGCGGAGATTAAGTCCCTCTTCGCACAGTACGCCAGCGTATCCCACCAGGACCTGCGCAACAATCTGGCCTATTTTCTGAAAGCCATCATTCCCGTCTGTGAGCAGTACGATGTGAAAATGGCCATCCATCCTGACGATCCACCCTGGGACATCTTCGGCCTGCCCCGGATCTATACCAGCGCTGAGGATATCCGTCAGATCCTGGCCATGGTAGACAGCCCTTATAACTGCCTGACCCTGTGCTCCGGGTCCCTGGGTTCCAATCCCAACAACGATATCCCCGCTTTGGTGCGGGAGTTCGGCAGCCAGGGCCGCATCCCCTTCGCCCACGTCCGCAACATCAAATTTACCGGCCCTGGCCAGTTCGAGGAGGCGGCTCACTTCTCCGCCGACGGCAGCCTGGACCTGTACGAGATCATGAAGGCTTACTACGACGTGGGGATGGACTTCTATGTCCGGCCCGATCACGGCCGGATGATCTGGGATGAGAAGGGACGGGCGGGCTATGGCCTGTTTGACCGGGCTCTGGGCGCTTCCTATCTCAACGGCCTGTGGGAGGCCATCGAAAAAGACCATCAATAACAGTGCGCGGCGCGTCCGGCCGGGGTGAAAGCCGCGTGCCGGACGCGCCCCTTCTTTGTGAAGAAAACAGGAGGCATAACTATGGACGCCATTTCCAAGCGCATTTCTGAGATCGGCGTGGTGCCGGTCATCAAACTCAACCATCCCCAGGAGGACGCCGCTCCGCTGGCTCATGCCCTGTGCGCCGGTGGGGTGCCGGTGGCGGAGGTCACCTTCCGGGCCGCCGGAGCTGCCCAGGCCATCCGCCTTATGACCGAAGCCTGCCCGGAGATGCTGGTGGGGGCGGGTACCGTTCTCACCACCGATCAGGTGGACCAGGCTCTGGAGGCCGGGGCCAAATTCATCGTCACCCCCGGCCTGGACCCGGATATCGTTACCTATTGCCAGAGCAAGGGTGTGCCCGTGTTCCCCGGCTGCACCACCCCTACCGACTACCATACTGCCAATAAGCTGGGGCTGGAGGTACTGAAGTTCTTCCCTGCGGAGCAGTCCGGCGGTCTGGCCAAGATCAAGGCCATGAGCGCCCCTTTCCCCATGTTCAAGATCATGCCCACCGGCGGCATCTCCCTGAAAAACCTGAGGGAGTACCTGTCCAGCCCGGTGGTGTGCGCCTGCGGCGGCTCCTATATGGTCACCGCCGATCTCATCGACAATCACAAGTGGGACGAGATCACCGCACTGTGTCAGCAGTCGGTGGCCATCGTCAAGGAGGTACGAAATGGCTAAAGTTGTTACATTCGGCGAGCTGATGCTTCGCCTGGCCCCCAACGGCTACTACCGCTTCTTCCAGAACGACCAGATGCAGGCCACCTTCGGCGGCGGCGAGGCCAATGTGGCGGTCTCCCTGGCCAACTACGGCCTGGACAGCGTGTATGTCACCAAGCTGCCCGCCCACGCCATCGGTCAGGCTGCCGTGGACTCTCTGCGGTACTTTGGAGTGGATACCTCCAAAATCGTCCGGGGCGGCGACCGGGTGGGCATCTACTACCTGGAGAAGGGGGCCTCCCAGCGGGGGAGCGTGTGCATCTACGACCGGGCCCACTCCGCCATTGCCGAGGCGACCGCCTCCGACTTTGACTGGGACGCCATCTTCGCCGGGGCCGACTGGTTCCACTTCACCGGCATCACCCCCGCCCTGGGGCCCAATGTGACGGAGATCTGCAAGCAGGCCTGTGAGGCCGCCAAGGCCCGTGGGGTCAAGATCTCCTGCGACCTGAACTACCGGGGCAAGCTGTGGACCCGGGACCAGGCCCGGGCGGCTATGACCGACCTGTGCCGCTATGTGGATGTGTGCATCTCCAACGAGGAGGACGCCAAGGATGTGTTCGGCATCGAGGCCGAGGGCAGCGATATCTATGGCGGCAAGCTGAACAAGGCGGGCTATGAGAGCGTGGCCAAGCAGCTGATGGACAAGTTTGGCTTTGAGAAGGTGGCCATCACCCTGCGCACCTCCATCTCCGCCAGCGACAACGACTGGGCCGGGATGCTGTACGACGGCAGGGAGTGCTGCTTCTCCAAGGAGTACCACCTCCGTATCGTGGACCGGGTGGGGGGCGGCGATTCCTTCGGCGGCGGGCTGATCTACGCCCTGTTGTCCGGTAAGTCCTCTCAGGAAGCCATCGAGTTTGCTGTGGCGGCCTCCGCCCTGAAGCACTCGGTGGAGGGAGACTATAACCGGGTCACCGTGGCCGAGGTGGAGAAGCTGGCCGGCGGCGACGGCTCTGGCCGGGTACAGCGGTAACAGAAAAAATGGACAGCTGGACCATTTGGTCCAGCTGTCTGTTTCAAAGGAGGGTCGGGATGAAAACATTGAATTATCAGGTGTTGAAGGAGAGCGGCTACACCGGCTATGTGCTGGAGGAGGGGCCGGAAAAGGTGCTCCAGTTTGGCGAGGGCAACTTCCTGCGGGCCTTTGCGGACTGCTGGTTCGACCTGGCCAATGAGCGGGTGGGATGGAACGGCAAGTGTGTGCTGGTCCAGCCCATCCCCCAGGGCCTGGCAAAGGAGATCAACGCCCAGCAGGGGCTGTATACCTTGTGCCTGCGGGGACGGGAGAACGGCCAGCCGGTGGACCGGCGGCGGGTGATCTCAGTGGTGAGCCGCTGCCTCAACCCCTACGAAGGGGAGGATTATCAAGCCATGCTGGAGGTGGCTGTCTCTCCGGAACTGGAATATATCGTGTCCAACACCACCGAGGCGGGCATCGTCTATGACCCCACCTGCAAGCTGGAGGATCAGCCTCCTGCATCCTTTCCCGCCAAGCTGACCCAGGTGCTCTACCGCCGCTGGCAGGCGGGGCAGCCGGGCCTGGTGATCCTGTCCTGTGAGCTGATCGACAGCAACGGAACGATTCTGCAGGACTGTGTGGAGCGCCACGCCGCCCAGTGGGGGTTGGAGGCGGCCTTCCTGGAGTGGCTGAAGGGATGTACCTTCTGCTCCACCCTGGTGGACCGCATCGTGCCCGGCCGTATCCGGGACCGGGAGGAGCAGGCTGAGCTGGAGGGGGAGCTGGGCTACGCCGATCCCCTGCTGGATGTGGGGGAGGTGTTCGGCGTCTGGGTCATCCAGGGGCCGGAGTGGCTGGAGGACAAATTGCCTTTCCGGGCTGCGGGACTCAACTGCCCGGTGGTGCCCGATGTGACCCCCTACAAGCACCGGAAGGTGCGGATACTCAACGGTGGACACACCGGCTTTGTGCCGGGGGCCTACCTGGCGGGCTTTGATATCGTCCGGGACTGCATGGCCCACCCGGTGGTGCGGGGCTTTCTGGAGCAAATGCTCTACCGGGAGATCATCCCCACCCTGGAGCTGGACCGGGCCGACCTGGAGCAGTTTGCCCAGGCGGTGGAGGACCGGTTTGACAATCCCTTTGTGGACCACGCCCTGCTGAGCATCTGCCTGAACACCGTGTCCAAGTGGCGGGCGCGGAATCTGCCCAGCCTGCTGGCCTACCAGCGGCAGACGGGACAGCTGCCCCCCTGCCTCACCATGAGTCTGGCGGCGGCCATTCAGTTCTACTGCGGGCACATGGAGGAACTGACCGGGCAGGGATTGGTCTGCCGCCGGAGCGACGGCACGGCCTACACCGTGTTCGATGACCGATGGGTGCTGGAGTTTTGCTGGGCCCACCGGGGGGACAATGCCGGGGAACTGGTGCGGGCCATCCTGAGCCATGAGCAGATGTGGGGTATGGACCTGACGTCGGTGGACGGCCTGACGGCGGCAGTGACGGCGGATCTGGATAAGATCCGGGCCGATGGGGTGCTGGCCGCATACGCCGCCTGTCTGGAGGAAAACGCATGAAGCTGATCCAGATTCAGATGGGAGACAATGTGGCGGTGGCTCTGTCCCCGGTGGAGGCGGGGGAGCAGGTAAGCGTTGGCGGATGGACTCTGACAGCGGCGGAGTCTATCCCCCAGGGCCATAAGCTGGCTCTTGTGCCGCTGAAGCCGGGAGATCTGGTGTACAAATATGGCTGTGCCATCGGACGGGTCACCGCCTCCGTACCGGCGGGCGGGTGGGTCCACACCCACAACATGACCACCAATCTGTCCGCCCGCATCGACTTTTCCTACCATCCGGCGGTCAAGAGACTGGAGCCGGAGGAGCCGGAGCAGTTTCTGGGCTATCTGCGGCCCGATGGCCGGGCGGCCACCCGCAACGAGATCTGGGTACTGCCCACCGTGGGCTGCGTCAACGAGATCGCCAGCCAGCTGGCGGCTGACAACCAGGACCTGGTGGGGGGGAGCGTGGAGGGGCTTTACGCCTTTCCACACCCCTACGGGTGCAGTCAGACGGGGACGGACCACGCCAATACCAGGGCCATTCTGGCTGGACTGGCCCGCCATCCCAATGCGGCGGCGGTGCTGGTGGTGGGGCTGGGATGCGAGAACCTGCAATGCAGCCAGCTGATGGAGGAGTTGGGCCCGGCTTCAGAGCGGGTGAAGTTCCTGGTGTGCCAGCAGGTGGAGGATGAACTGGCGGCAGGCCGGGCCTTGCTGGAGGAGTGTGCCGCTTATGCCGCTCAGTTCCAGCGCCAGCCTGTGCCTGTGAGCAAACTGGTGGTGGGCCTCAAGTGCGGTGGCTCCGACGGCCTGTCCGGTATCACCGCCAACCCGGTGGTGGGCCGGTTCAGCGATCTGCTGGTGGCCCGGGGAGGCAGCACCATCCTCACCGAGGTGCCCGAGATGTTTGGCGCCGAGGAACTGCTGCTGGGCCGCTGTGCCGACGAAGGGGTGTTCCGTCAGGCAGCGGAGATGCTCCAGGGCTTCCGGGATTATTTTGTCTCTCACGGCGAAAACGTCTACGAAAATCCCTCTCCCGGCAATAAGAGTGGGGGGATCACCACCCTGGAGGACAAATCCTGCGGCTGCGTCCAGAAGGGAGGCACCGCCCCCATCGTGGGTGTGGTACCCTATGGCGGGCAGGTAGTGCGGCACGGATTAAATTTGCTGTGGGGTCCGGGTAACGACCTGGTGTCCACCACCGCCCTCAGCGCGGCGGGAGCCCACCTGATCCTCTTCACCACCGGGCGGGGCACGCCTTTCGGGGCGCCGGCCCCCACCTTGAAGATTTCCAGCAACAAGGCGTTGGCCGCCCATAAGCCCCGGTGGATCGACTTTGACGCCGGTACCGTGGCGGAAGGGGAGAGCATCGGTCAGGCGGCGCGGCGGCTGTTCCATCTGGTGCTCCGCACGGCCGGGGGCGCCCCCACCAAAAGCGAGGAGGCTGGCCGCCGGGGGATCGCTATCTTCAAGGACGGCGTGACGCTGTAAAGGACCATGGAAATTTCCACATGGTAGGATGAAAAATCCTTCTTTCCATTTCAGGTGAAATCAGGTAAAATATACCCAGATATGTTAAGCCCCACAAGAACCACGTCTGTTATGGAGGTAGGACATGAGAAAGACGAAAATCATCTGCACCCTCGGTCCGGCAGTGGACGACGAGGAGACCCTGCGCAAGTTGATTCTCAAGGGCATGAACGCCGCCCGCTTTAACTTTTCTCACGGCACCCATGAGACGCACCTGGCCCAACTTACCAAGCTGAAGCGGGTCAGAGACGGACTGGGCGCGCCGGTGGCCACCATTTTGGACACCAAGGGTCCTGAGATCCGGGTCAAGACCTTTGAAAACAGCCCGGTAACCCTGGAGCGGGGACAGACCTTTGTGCTCCACACTGACGATGTGCCCGGCGATCAGACGAAGGTGTCGGTGACCTACCGGAACCTGCATAACGAAGTGGGACCTGGCTGCCGTATCCTGGTGGATGACGGCCTCATTGAGCTGAAAGTGGAGCGCATCGAAGGCACCAGCATTGTTTGCGAGGTGGAGAACGGCGGCCCCCTGTCCAGCAACAAGTCTATCAACATCCCCGACGTACATATCCACCTGCCCTCCCTCACCGACAAGGACCGGGACGATATCAAGTTCGCCGTGGAGAACGACTTTGACTTCATCGCCGCCTCCTTCGTCCGCAAGGCCAGCGATGTGGAGGATATCCGGGCCGAGCTCCACAAGCATGAGGGGGGCGACAAGGTCCAGATCATCGCCAAAATCGAGAACCGGGAGGGCGTGGACAACATCGAGTCCATCCTTGCCGCCTCCGACGGCATCATGGTGGCGCGGGGTGACCTGGGAGTGGAGATCCCCGCCCATGAGGTGCCCATCCTCCAGAAGCAGATGATCAAGGCCGCCACCCAGAAGGGCCTGCCCGTCATCACCGCCACCCAGATGCTGGACTCCATGATCCGCAACCCCCGACCCACCCGGGCAGAGGTGTCCGATGTGGCCAACGCGGTGTTCGACGGTACCTCCTGCGTCATGCTCTCCGGCGAGACTGCCTCCGGCAAGTATCCGATCGAGGCTCTGGAGACCATGGTAGCCACCGTCACCGCCGCCGAGGAGGCCATCGACTACTGGGGCCGGTTCCGGGAGCGCAATCTGCTGCCTGAGATCAGCGGTATCAGCGATGCCATCACCCATACCTGCTGCCTGACCGCTATGGACCTGGGGGCGACGGCCATTCTGGCCCCCACCAAGTCGGGCTACACCGCCAAGGTGATCTCCCGTTTCCGTCCCGGCTGCAACATCATTTCCCTGACTCAAAGCGAGTCCACCCGCCGTCAGCTGGCCATCTCCTGGGGTGTCCACCCCTATCTTTGCGGCGAGGTGGATTCCACCGACCGGATGTTCTCCCTGGCTGTGGATGTGGCCCGGAAGGAGGGGGTGGTGAAGCCCGGTGAGACCGTGGTCATCACCGCCGGCGTGCCCTTGGGCAAGTCGGGCACCACCAACCTGATTAAGGCTCAAGTGGTGGAAGAAGGACTATAACTTCTATATTTTCTGGAAAAGAACCGGGCGCTGTCAGCGTCCGGTTCTTTTCTGTTTTGGAGAGAAATCGCGGGGCACGGCGAGAGGTGTTGAGAGTCGTCAAACTATCTGGTATAATGTGTCTAACTGAATCCAAGAACGGGGAGCGGACTGTCCGGCGCCCTGATAGAAAGGATAGGTGCCCCAATGGCTGCAAAGACGCAGTATACCGTGGTCGTGGCCGACGATGAGGACGAGCTGAGAGAAGCGGTGTGTACCATGATTCCTTGGCAGGACTATGGATTTTGCCTGGTGGGGAGCGCCAGCAATGGACTGGATGCCCTCCAGCTGGTGGAAAAACACGCCCCCGACCTGCTGCTTACCGACATCAGGATGCCCTTTATCTCAGGTATTGAGCTGGCCCGGCAGGTGCGGGAGGTGCGCCCTGCCACCAACATTGCCTTTTTGAGCGGCTATGACGATTTTGAATACGCCAAGCAGGCCATTCAATATAATATCATCAGCTATATGCTCAAGCCCCTGACGATGGAAGGGCTGGGGGCCGAGCTGTGTACCATCCGGAAAAAGATCGATGCCCAATATGCCATGTTTCGGCAGACCGGGCCCCGTACCGATGGGTCCGACCTGCAGGCAGCCATGCTGATGCCTCTGGTACTGGATGACTACGCCGAGCTGGAAGGGGAGGTCCAGGCAGAGGGCTATGCCCGGCAGTGCGGCCTGTTGCGGGATGTGGATGACAGGCCGGGCTATACCGTAATGGTATCCACCCTGCTCAATGAGGACGGCGGCAACGTCACCGAGCCCTCCTTTGTGGCCTCGGTGGACCGGTTGGCCTCCAAGTACCTGCGGAGCGTCAGCTTTTTTGCATCCGGAAAGGTGATTTCGGTGCTGCTGGGCAATGCGTCGGACTTTGACGAATATCTCCACATCCTGGCCGACGAGATTCCCCAGATGGCGGACAGGGTGTTGGGCAAGCGTTGCCGCATCGGCGTCAGCCGGGTGGTGAGGGCCCTGACCGATCTGCACGGCGCCTATCGGGAGGCCATGGAGGCTCTGCGCCAGGGGGATCGGACGGAGGGCGGCGCCCAATTTATCAGCGATCTGGCTCCCGCCGTCAAGGGTGGGGAGCTGCTGTGCAAGCGGGCTCTGGAGGCCCTGGACCAGCACTATATGGAGGCCGATTTGTCTCTGGTGTCCCTTAGCGGGATGCTGACTGTCAGCCCCAATCACCTGAGCGCCTGCATCAAGAAGTACACCGGTGAGACCTTCATTAACATCCTGATCCGCAAGCGAATGGAGGCTGCCCGGGAACTGTTGACTACCTCCGGACTGAAGGTGCAGGAGGTTTCCCAGCGCTGCGGTTATACCGACCAGCACTATTTCAGCTACTGTTTTAAAAAATATTGCGGAGAATCTCCCAATGCCATACGCCGCAGGCTGGAACAGGAAAGGCTGGGTGAGGACGCGTGAAAGGGCGCGGCGTAACCCGAAAGGGCCTGCGGATCACCACCATCCTGGTGGCCATGGTGGTGGGAGTAGTGGCGGTCATCCTCTGCTGCTGCATCCTGCTGTTTTTGGACCGTTATCGGGACGCCATGGTGCAGAATGCCCGCACCAGCAGCAGCCAGGCGGTGTCCCAGGTATCCACTACAGTGGCCAACTATCTGCGGGATATGGATCAGGCCATGGAGCTGGTGGAGCAGTCCATGCTGGAAAGCGCGGACAGCCGGGACAAGCTGCTCACCGCTTTTTTGAACTTCCGGCCTGATGTGGTGGCGGTAACCAGCTACTCCTCCGATGGGGAATTGCTGGACTGCTGGTCCCTGGGGCGGGAGCCCAGGGAGACCATTTACGAGAATCTCTCTTTTGATCTGGAGAAGGCCAGGGCCGCTCAGGCGCCCTATATGATGGCACCCCATGTGGAGACTATTTTTGAGAGTTACTATCCCTGGGTGGTGACCATGACTGCTCCACTGGAGCAGGGAGGAGGGGCCGCCTGGGTCTCTCTGGACCTGAGCTTTTCCAGCATCTCCAGCTATATCAATAACATCAGTATCGGCCAGCGGGGCTACTGCTTTTTGATGGACGGGGCGGGCAATATCGTCTATCACCCCCAGCAGCAGTTGCTGTACGCCGGCCTCAAGACGGAAAACACCGCGACGCTGGCCGGGCTGGAGGACGGCTCCTACGCCGACGACACGGTGATCTACAGCCTCACCGGCGTGGCGGACAGCGACTGGCGGGTGGTGGGCGTCAGCTATGTGGATGAACTGGTCAACCGCAGTGTCCGGGAGATGATCCAGCTGTCCCTGCTGCTGGCGGCGGTGGTACTGGCGGCGGCGGTGCTCACCAGCTGGCTGCTCTTCCGCCTGCTGGGCCGCCCCCTGCGGGGACTGGCTTCTGCCATGGAGAACTTCGAGACCGACGCAGACCACTTTACCTATCATCCGGTGGGCGGTACCCGGGAGGTACAGGAGCTCTCCGACTCCTTTGAGCACATGGTACTGCGAATCCAGCGGCTGATGACCACCGTGCGGGAGGAGGAGGTCAACCTCCGCAAGACAGAGCTGAAGGCCCTCCAGGCACAGATCAATCCCCACTTCCTCTATAATACGCTGGACTCCATTGCCTGGATGTGCGAGCAGGGCCGCAACGCCGAGGCCGTCAAGATGGTCCACGCCCTGGCCCGGCTGTTCCGCATCAGCATCAGCAAGGGCCATGAGCTTATCCCCATCGCCAAGGAGATCGAACACGCAGAGAGCTATCTTCAGATTCAGAAGTACCGCTATAAAAACCAATTTACCTATGAATTTAATGTAGACCCCGATTGCCTGGATTATTATTGCAATAAGATTACCCTTCAGCCCATCATTGAGAACGCCATCAACCACGGCCTGGATCTGATGGTGGATGAGGGACATATCTGGGTACAGGTGCTGCAGGAAGGGGAGGATATCCTGTTCCGTGTGCTGGACAACGGGGTTGGCATGAGCAAGGAGCAGCTCAGTTCCATCCTCCAGCACGATCCCAAAGATCGCACCGGCATCGGCATTAAGAACGTTAACGACCGGCTGAAGATCTACTTCGGCAAGCACTACGGGCTGCATATCAGCAGCGAACCCGATGTGGGTACCTGCGTGGAGATCCTGATGCCCAAGATACAGGAGGGGGATTATGAGACGAAATAGATACATCCTCTTGCTGTTGGCCGCCCTGTTCGGCATGGCGCTGGGCGGCTGCGGGGGAAGCGGAGGCGCCGCGGAGCAGTATACCGTGGCGTTGGTGGCAAAATCCACCCAGACGGAATTCTGGCTGTCGGTCTTTGCCGGGGCGGAGGCGGCTGCCACGGAGTACAATATGGAGCTGACCATTGTGGGACCGGAGACCGAGGAGGACTACGAGACCCAGAACCAGATGGTGGAGGAGGCGGCCAAGGACGGTGCGGATGCCATCGTTTTTTCCGCCATCGACTTTGAAAACAATGCTGCCTCCATTGACAGTGCGGCCCAGCAGGGCGTCAGGATTGTGGCCATCGACAGCAATGTGGCATCCGACCAGGTGAGTACCTACATTGGTACGGACAACTACGCTGCCGGACAGATGGCGGCCCAGGCCGCATTGGATCGGATGGAAGGTCCGTTGAAGGTGGGGGTGGTCAATTACGACATCAGCAGCGCCAACGGTCAGGAGCGGGAGCGGGGAGCCACCGACCTCTTTTTGAAGAGTGGTCGGGCGGAGATCGTCTCGGTCATTAACACACTGGCCGATGCAGAACAAGCGCAGACGGATACCGCCGCTCTGTTGCGGGCATACCCGGAGATCAACGTGCTTGTGGCCTTCAATGAGCCCACCAGTGTGGGCGCAGCCAGAGCGGTGGAAGAGGCAGGACGCTCGGATGATCTGTTTCTGGTGGGCTTCGATTCCAATGTGATCACCATTGACGGCCTGCAGGAGGGTTCGGTAGACGCCCTCATCGTGCAAAATCCCTACGCCATGGGCTATCTGGGGGTGGAGAGCGCCTATAAGCTGCTGGCCGGTCAGGGCGGTGTGGAGCAGACGGTAGATACCTCCACCAAGATCGTGGACAGGGATAATCTTTTTACCATGGACAGTCAAAAAGCGCTGTTTGCCTTCGAAAAACGTTGGAATTAGCAGTTTGCACAGTTTTCGGAACAAAATTTTTTGTAGATTGTTCTGTTCCCATAAATTTTTGCCCTTCTTTCAGTGAAATTTCACCTTGTTTTTCCAGAGAATTTCCATTAAGATTATGAAGTGTAAGGCGGGGGTGTGAGGAAGAGCCCCGCAAAATCCTAAGGAAAAAGGAGAATTGCTATGAAGAAGAGAATTCTTGCACTGTCCCTGTCCGCTGCCATGGCACTCAGTCTGGCTGCTTGTGGCGGCGGTGACAGCGGCACCCAGCCCTCCGGTTCCCAGGAGACCAGCGGCGGCGGCGCTTCCACCACCGAGGTTGCCAACAAGGATAAGCCCCTGGTGTGGTTCAACCGTCAGCCCTCCAACAGCTCCACCGGCGAGCTGGACATGACTGCTCTGACCTTTAACGACAACACCTACTATGTGGGCTTTGACGCCAACCAGGGCGCTGAGCTGCAGGGCACCATGATCGTGGACTACATCAAGGCCCATGCTGCTGAGATCGACCGCAACGGCGACGGCATCATCGGCTACGTGCTGGCCGTGGGCGACATCGGCCACAACGACTCCATTGCCCGTACCCGCGGCGTCCGCGCTGCTCTGGGCACCGGCGTTGAGAAGGACGGCGCCATCGACAGCACTCCCGTGGGCACCAACGCTGATGGCTCCTCCACCGTCGTGAAGGACGGCTCTATCGAGGTGGAGGGCACTACTTACACCATCCGCGAGCTGGCTTCTCAGGAGATGAAGAACTCCGCCGGCGCCACTTGGGACGCTGCCACCGCCGGCAACGCCATCGGCACCTGGGCTTCCTCCTTCGGCGATCAGATCGACATCGTTGTCTCCAACAACGACGGCATGGGTATGTCCATGTTCAACGCCTGGTCCAAGGAGAACAAGGTTCCCACCTTCGGCTATGACGCAAACTCTGACGCCGTTGCCGCTATCGCGGAGGGCTACGGCGGCACCATCAGCCAGCACGCCGACGTGCAGGCTTACCTGACCCTGCGTGTGCTGCGTAACGCTCTGGACGGCGTGGACGTTGACATGGGTATCGGCACCGAGGACGACGCCGGCAACGTGCTGACCGACGACGTGTTCTACTATGACGAGGCTACCCGTTCTTACTACGCTCTGAACGTGGCTGTCACCGCCGACAACTATCAGGACTTCCTGGATTCCACTGTGACCTACGCTCCCGTCTCCAATCAGCTGGATGCCACTGCTCACCCCACCAAGAACGTGTGGCTGAACATCTACAACTCCGCTGATAACTTCCTGGGCTCCACCTATCAGCCCCTGCTGCAGAAGTACGACGATCTGCTGAACCTGAACGTGGAGTACATCGCCGGCGACGGTCAGACCGAGTCCAACATCACCAACCGTCTGGGCAACCCCAGCGCCTATGACGCCTTCGCCATCAACATGGTGAAGACCGACAACGCCGCTTCCTACACCGGCATTCTGAGCCAGTAATTGACCGGCTTGCGCAGACAGATCTGCGTCAGAAATAAGAAGGAATAACTGCTGCTATTAGGGAGAAGGAATTCTCCGTACGGGAGGAGGAACTCTCCGTTCGGGAGAAGGAATTCTCCCTAATAGCGCATTTTAGTGAAAAACCGGCAGAATCAGACTTTTCGCTGAAACTGCTAATATGCAAAACGGGAGTAACGAGAATGGCAGATGCGAAAGATGATATTGTCCTGTCAATCCGTGGTATGTGCAAATCCTTTGGCCGGAACCGGGTGCTGGACCACATCAATCTGGATGTGAAGCGGGGCACGGTCATGGGACTTATGGGCGAGAACGGCGCCGGTAAGTCTACCATGATGAAGTGCCTCTTTGGTACCTACCAAAAGGACGAAGGCAAGATCTTCCTCAATGGCAAGGAGATCAGCTTTTCCGGCCCCAAGGACGCCCTGGAAAACGGGATTGCCATGGTGCACCAGGAGTTGAACCAGTGCCTGGAACGGAACGTCATTGATAACCTGTTCCTGGGCCGCTATCCCACCAACTCCGCAGGTATTGTGGATGAAGGCGGGATGAAGAAAAAGGCCTCCGAGCTGTTCCGAAAGCTCGGTATGACCGTCAACCTGACCCAGCCCATGCGGAATATGTCCGTTTCGCAGCGGCAGATGTGTGAGATCGCCAAAGCAATTTCCTATAATTCGCAGGTGATCGTGCTGGACGAGCCTACTTCCTCTCTGACCGTGCAGGAAGTGGACAAACTCTTTGAAATGATGCGGATGCTGAAGGAGCAGGGCATCGCTCTGATCTACATTTCCCATAAGATGGACGAGATCTTTGAGATTTGCGATGAGATCTCGGTCCTGCGGGACGGTAATCTGGTCATGACCAAGCCCTCCAAGGAGACCAATATGAACGAGCTGATCACCGCCATGGTGGGCCGCTCCCTGGAGAGCCGCTTCCCGCCGGTGGACAATCAGCCGGGAGACACTATCCTCTCCGTACAGCACCTGTCCACCAAGTACGCGCCTCATCTTCAGGACATCACCTTTGACGTCCGGGAGGGCGAGATCTTCGGCCTGTATGGCCTGGTGGGCGCCGGTCGTACCGAGCTTCTGGAGACCATCTTCGGTGTGCGTACCCGCGCAGCTGGGCGGGTATATTTCAAAAACCGGCTGATGAACTTCAACAGCGCTAAAGAGGCTATTGAACACGGCTTCGCCATGATCACCGAAGAGCGTAAGGCCAACGGCCTGTTCCTTAAGTGTGACCTTACCTTTAACACTACCATAGCCAACCTGCAGCAGTACAAGTCCGGTGTGGCTCTGTCCACGCCCAAGATGGTGAAGGCCACCAACAAGGAGATCAAGGTCATGCACACCAAGTGCATGGGACCGGACGACATGATTACCAGCCTGTCCGGCGGTAACCAGCAGAAGGTTATCTTCGGCAAGTGGCTGGAGCGGGAGCCCCAGGTATTTATGATGGACGAGCCTACCCGCGGCATCGACGTGGGCGCCAAGTATGAGATCTATGAGCTGATCATTCAAATGGCCAAGCAGGGAAAGACCATCATCGTGGTCTCTTCCGAAATGCCCGAGATTCTGGGCATCACCAACCGGATCGGCGTGATGTCCAACGGACACCTGTCCGGTATCGTCAACACCAAGGAGACCAATCAGGAGGAGCTTTTGCGCTTGAGTGCAAAGTACCTGTAATGGTGGAGGGGACAAAGCATACGTGCTTTGTGTGTATTGCAACAAAGGCTGAACGCCATGATATGGTAAGGCCCCGCAGATCACCCGTACAGCGGATGATCTGAGCGACATTATAGTGGGAGAAATTGCTTATGGTAGCAAATAATTCGAAAATTCTGACGGCTGAGCAGGAGGAAAAACTGCGTCAGCCTATTGACGAGTATGTCGGTAAGATCCAGGCACAGATCGACGCCCTGCGGGCGGACGGCACAGACAAGGTTATCGACATTCAGAATAGCATTGACAGCCTGAAGCGGGATAAGATCTATACGGCTCAGGAGAAGGCTGCCAAGCTGAAGGAGTATCAGGCAGAGCTGGCAAAGGCCAAAGAGGTGGAGGCCAAGAATAAGGAGCAGGTTTCCAAGCTGATTGGCGATGCCGAGGCCTATCTGAAAGCACACTTTGACACCGACTATTATCAGGCGGTCACTGCCAGCTGCAAAGAAGAGAAGCAGCAGGCCCTGACCAATTACGCCGCGGCGGTGGATCAGCTCAACAAGGAGCATCAGGCGACCCTCTCCAAGCTGAGCGATCCCCACGAGATCAAGGACGAGAAATACGTCCACAAGAACCGCCTGTTTGATGCCAAGATGAAGCGGACCAAGGACCTGCAGGAGGTCAAGGACCGCCGCCATGCCGCCTTCGATCACAAGTTCCACCTGATCGATATGCTGCGGATGAGCAAGTTTACCTTCGGTGAGACCATGTCTCAGAAGTGGGAGAACTACAAGTACACCTTCAACCGCCGTGACTTCCTGCTGAGAAACGGCCTGTACATCGCCATTATCATTATTTTCATTGCCCTTTGTATTGCCACCCCGATCATCAAGAATGTCCAGCTGCTGACGGTAAACAACGTGCTCAACATTCTGTCTCAGGCATCTCCCAGAATGTTCCTGGCTCTGGGCGTGGCGGGACTCATCCTGCTGGCTGGTACCGACCTGTCCATCGGCCGTATGGTTGGTATGGGCATGACGGCAGCCACCATCGTAATGCACTCCGGCCCCAATACCGGCGGCGTGTTCGGTTACCTCTTTGACTTCTCCGGCATCCCCGTGATCGTCCGGGTGTTCCTGGCTCTGGTGGTCTGCATCGTGCTGTGCACCATCTTCACCACCATCGCCGGCTTCTTCACCGCCAAGTTCAAGATGCACCCCTTCATTTCCACCATGGCTACCATGCTGGTCATCTTCGGCCTGGTGACCTATTCCACCAAGGGCGTGTCCTTCGGCGGCATTGACTCCACCATTCCCGGCATGGTCATTCCCCGCATCAACGGCTTCCCCACCATCATCCTGTGGGCGGTAGCCGCCGTGGCGGTGGTGTGGTTCATCTGGAACAAGACCACCTTCGGCAAGAACCTGTTCGCTGTGGGCGGCAACCCTGAGGCCGCCGCGGTTTCCGGTATCTCCGTGTTCAAGGTCACTGTGGGCGCCTTCATCCTGGCCGGTGTGCTCTACGGCTTCGGTTCCTGGCTGGAGTGCCTGCGCATGACCGGTTCCGGCTCCGCCGCTTATGGCCAGGGCTGGGAAATGGATGCCATCGCGGCCTGCGTGGTGGGCGGCATCTCCTTCACCGGTGGTATCGGTAAGATCTCCGGCTGTGTGGTGGGCGTGTTCATCTTCACCGCCCTGACCTACTCTCTGACCACTCTGGGCATCGACACCAACCTGCAGTTCGTGTTCTCCGGCATCATCATCCTCGTGGCTGTTATGCTGGACTGCCTGAAGTACGTGCAGAAGAAGTAATTCCATCAAGCAAAAGCGCGAAGCCGCTGCAAGGCAGACGCGGGGGACCGCTCTGCTTTGCAGCGGTTTTTCTTTGTACACCGCTCTGTCAGGGATTGGATTTGAGGGCGGAATGTGCTATGATGAAAGAAACAGCCCGAGGAGTGGGGGCTGCCCGCTCTGTCCGGGACGCAAAAGGAGAGAAGAACCATGCAAGAACTGGGCGCTGTGCGTAACGCACTGAACGCAGGGGAGCTGGATGGCCCACTGAAGGGCCTGCTGTGTCATGACCTTACCGCCGGCCGGAAACGGGTGGCGGATCTGCTGGATGGGTTTCAAAAGACCTTTGGGGCGGGGGAGAACACACCTGTGACTCTGTGCTCCGCCCCGGGCCGCACCGAGATCTGCGGCAACCATACCGATCATCAGCACGGCCGGGTGCTGGCCGGCGCGGTGGACCTGGACTTTTTGGCTTGCGCCGCCCCCAACGGCACCAACACCATCCGGTTCCAGTCTGAGGGCTGGCCCCTGGTGGAGGTGAACCTGGACACCCTGGAGCCCAAGGAGGAGGAGAAAGAGTCCACTGCTTCTCTGGTCCGGGGTATGGCGGCGCAGGCTGCCCAGCGGGGCTATCCTGTATCCGGCTTTGATGTATATGCCACCTCTGAGGTGCTGCCCGGCTCCGGCCTGTCCTCCTCGGCGGCCTGCGAGGTGCTGCTGGGTGTCATCGAGAATCATCTGTTCTGCCGGGACGAACTGGACCCGGTGACCATCGCCCAGATGGGCCAGAAGGCAGAGAACATTTACTTCGGTAAGCCCAGCGGCCTAATGGACCAGACAGCTTCCTCCGTGGGCGGCGCGGTGGCCATCGATTTTGCCGACCCTGCCGCCCCTGTGGTGCGGACGGTGGCGGTGGATTTGGCCGGCCTGGGCTATGCCCTGTGTATCATTGACTCGGGGGCCAGCCACGCCGACCTGACGGCTGAGTACGCTGCGGTGCCTCAGGAGATGGGGGCTGTGGCGGCCTACTTCGGTAAGCAGGTGCTGCGGGAAGTGGAGGAGGATCAGGTGATCCAGGCCCTGCCCCAGCTGCGGAAGGCGGTAGGGGACCGGGCGGTGCTCCGTGCCCTCCACTTCTTTGCCGACGACAAGCGGGTGAAGCTGGAGGCCGACGCCCTGGAGCAGGGAGATATGGATACCTTCCTGGAAGTGGTGAAACAGTCGGGCCGTTCCTCCTGGGATCTGCTCCAGAATATTACTCCCATCGGCGCGGTGAAGGAGCAGGCCATGGCGGTGGCGCTCACCGTGGCGGAGCGGGCTCTGTCCGGCCGGGGCGCTTGCCGGGTTCACGGCGGCGGCTTTGCCGGTACCATCCAGGCCTTTGTGCCGCTGGATCTGCTGGAGAGTTTCCGCAAGCAGGTGGAGGCCTGCCTGGGGGAGGGCAGCTGTCATGTGCTGTCCATCCGCCCTGTGGGCGGCACCGTTCTCTGGCCCTGAACAAGTGCATACAGTGAAGTGAAAGGAGCGCGTCTGAACAATGGCGATTTTGGTATTGGGCGGAGCCGGATACATCGGCTCCCATACGGTATATGAACTGATTGACGCCGGCCGGGACGTGGTGGTGGCCGACAACCTGCAGACTGGCTTCAAAGCCGCAGTCCATCCCAAGGCAAAATTCTATCAGCTGGACATCCGGGATCGGGGGGCTCTGGATACCCTGTTCCAGGCCGAGGACATCGAGGGCGTCATCCACTTTGCCGCCTCCTCCCAGGTGGGAGAGTCCATGTCCGATCCTCTGAAGTACTATGACAACAACCTCCACGGCACCATGGTGCTCCTCCAGTCCATGGTGGCCCACGGCGTGGACAAGATCGTATTCTCTTCCACCGCCGCCACCTACGGTGAGCCGGAGCGGGTGCCCATCCTGGAGGACGACCGTACTGTGCCCACCAACTGCTACGGCGAGACCAAGCTGTCCATGGAGCACATGATGAGCTGGGTTTCCAAGGCCCACGGCCTGAAATACGTGGCCCTGCGCTACTTCAACGCCTGCGGTGCCCATATCTCCGGCCAGATCGGCGAGGCCCACAATCCTGAGACCCATCTGATCCCCATCATTCTCCAGGTGCCCCTGGGACAGCGAGAGGCGGTCAGCGTGTTTGGCGACGACTATCCCACCAAGGACGGCACCTGCATCCGGGATTATATCCATGTCACCGACCTGGCTCAGGCCCATATTCTGGCTCTGGATTACCTGCTCAAGGGCGGGGAGAACAACGTGTTCAACCTGGGCAACGGTGTGGGCTTTACCGTAAAGGAAGTAGTGGACGTGGCCCGGGCAGTTACCGGACACCCCATCCCCGCCAAGATGGCTCCCCGCCGGGCGGGCGATCCCGCTCAGCTCATCGCCTCTTCGGAGAAGGCCATCAAGGTGCTGGGCTGGAAGCCTCAGTACAACGACCTGAACACCATCGTGGCCTCCGCCTGGGCCTGGCATAAGAGCCATCCCAACGGCTTTGAGGAGGGCTGAGCATGGAGCGTGACCAGGCCATTGCCAAGCTGGTGTCCTATGCCGTGGAGAAAGGACTTGTCCGGCCCGAGGAGCGGATCTGGGCAGTAAACACCCTGCTGGACATCCTGCGGGTAGACAGCTGCGCCCTGCCGGAAGTGGGACCGGTAGGGGAGGAGGAGTTGCCCGTCATTCTGGGCGCCCTTACCGACGACGCCTGTGCCCGGGGAATGCTGCCCGAGGACACCGTAACTTACCGGGACCTGTTTGACACCCGGCTTATGGGTGCCCTTACGCCTCGTCCCGCCCAGGTCATTGACACCTTCAACGACCTGTTCCGTCAGGACCCCAAGGCGGCTACCGATTGGTACTATAAATTCAGCCAGGACACCAACTATATCCGCCGGGACCGCATTGCCAAGGACGTGCAGTGGAAGGCCCAGACCGAGTATGGCGAGCTGGACATCACCATCAATCTGTCCAAGCCGGAGAAGGACCCCAAGGCCATTGCGGCGGCCCGCAACCTGCCCGCTTCGGCCTATCCCCGGTGCCAGCTGTGTGCCGAGAATGAGGGCTATGCCGGACGGGTAAACCATCCCGCCCGCCAGAACCACCGCATTGTGCCCATTACCATTAACGGTTCTCCCTGGTTTTTGCAGTATTCTCCCTATGTGTATTACAATGAACACTGCATCTGCCTGAACAGTGTCCATACCCCCATGAAGATCGACAAGGCCTGCTTCGGCAAGCTGCTGGATTTTGTGCGGCAGTTCCCCCACTACTTCGTGGGGTCCAACGCCGACCTGCCCATTGTAGGCGGCTCCATCCTGGCCCACGACCATTTCCAGGGCGGCCGCTACACCTTCGCCATGGAGAAAGCACCGGTGGAGACCCCCTTCACCTTCCCGGGCTATGAGGATGTGCAGGCCGGCATTGTCAAGTGGCCCATGTCGGTGGTGCGCCTTACCTGTGCCGATCCTCAGCGGCTCATCGACCTGGCTGACCGCATCCTGACCAGCTGGCGGGGCTATACCGATGAGAGCGCTTTCATCTACGCCGAGACCGACGGTGAGCCTCACAACACCATTACCCCCATCGCCCGGCGGCGGGGGAGCGACTACGAACTGGACCTGGTGCTGCGCAACAACATCACCACCGAGGAGCATCCCCTGGGCGTCTATCACCCCCATGCCGAGCTCCACCACATCAAGAAGGAGAACATCGGCCTCATCGAGGTCATGGGCCTGGCGGTACTGCCTGCCCGGCTCAAGACTGAACTGGCGGCGGTGGCGGACAAGCTGGCACAGGGCGGCGACCTGCGCTCCGACCCGCTGACCGCACCCCACGCTGACTGGGCGGAGGGCTTTGCCTCCCAGATTACTCCTGACAACGCCCTGGACGTGGTCTACCACGAGACCGGCCTGGTGTTTGCCAAGGTGCTGGAGCACGCCGGCGTTTACGCCCGTACCCCGGAGGGCAAGGAGGCCTTCCTCCGTTTCCTGAGCCAGGTGTAAGACAGTTCAACTTCATACGGCTGAAATCCCCCGACGCGATTAGCGCCGGGGGATTTTGCATATGCGGCTCTGTGAAATTCGGATATTCTGTAAGGTGCGTCCATCTTTCTATTGTCAGAGAGGAATAAATTGGGTATACTGGAAGAGATAAAATTGCAGAATCCAGTCGGAACTGGTCGGAACTGTGGGCCGGTGGCGGCACACGGAGGGAAGACGGTGAAACGAGGAAAGAAATGGTGGGCGGACCGGCCTGCCCAGGCCGAAACAGCCCTTTCCCAAGACGCAATCAGCGGTATAAATCCAGAGATGAGTGCAGAGAGGAGCATGATCATGTTTGCGGATATGTTGGACAACTTCATGGACCTGTTTGACCTGGATGACCTGCCGAAAGAGCCGGACGATGGGCTTATGTCCCAGGCGGGAGGTCAGGAGCAGAACAGTGACCCGGTACTGGTGGACCTGGACGGGGACGGCATCCCTGACATGGTAGTCCAACAGCAGGGATTGGATTTGGATGGGGATGGCATTCTGGAGACCCAGCTGGTCAACCAGGCTTTTGACCTGGATGGAGACGGCATCATCGATGCCCAGCGGGTAAGTGTGGGTGTGGACGGTGACCTGGACGGAGTTGCCGATCTGAATGTGGATACCGTTGCTGTGGACTTGGATGGAGACGGTCTGGCTGATTATCAGCAGATGGGTATGGATCTGGATGGGGATGGTGTGTTTGAACGCCTGGACCAGTTTGTGGATCTGGACGGAGACGGCGTCTTTGATATGGCCCATACGGCCATGGACACAGATGGAGACGGCCGCTTCGATGCATTCCAGATGACGGAGGACCTGGATGGCGACGGCGTGTTCCACGGTGTGGAGCTTGCGCCCGACGACCGTGAACCTCAGGCGGACGACCAAAATCGTCCCGATGATCAGGACGATCAGATCTTTGACGACGAGGCGGACCCCTTCTACGAGCCTGAACCTCAGGCGGAAGTGGAGCCTCAGCCCGACCCCGGCTATGGCGCAGTTCCCAATTTTGAACCCTTTGATCCCGACCAGGCTGACCCGAGTAAGGTGATCGGCGATCCGGAAAGCGCCATGGAAAACTGGCACTGGCAGGAGACTGGGAGCAGCTGTGCGGTGGCCTCCCAGGAGTTTGTGCTGGAGGAACTTACCGGGCAGGAATTTGAGGAGTCGGACCTGCGGGACCTGGCCGAGGCTAACGGCTGGTATATGCCCCAGGCGGGTACCCCCATGGACGACGTGGGCAATATCCTGGAGCATATGGGACTGGACGTGGAGCGCAGCCAGGGCAATTCCATCGATGATATCGCTCAATGTCTCCAGGACGGCGGTCAGGTCATTGTGGCGGTGGACAGCAGCGAGCTGTGGGAAGGGGTCAATGACGACAACTTCGGCCCCGGTATGCAGGCCGATCACGCGGTACAGGTCATTGGCATCGACTATACCGACCCGGATGAGCCTATGGTGATCCTCAATGACCCCGGCGCCTCCAACGGCGGCGGCGCTCAGGTGCCTCTGGATGAATTTATGGATGCCTGGGAGGACAGCGGCTGCTATATGGTAGAGGCCTATGCCTGAGGGAACAGACGTGTCATTGGTGAAAGGAGCAAAGTGCGATGCAAGAGATGCAGATACCATCCGTTTATCAGCTGATCCGCAGCTTTAACCGGGGCGAATTCCGGCGAAAAAGCATTCCCCAGGAACTGGTGTCCGGCTGGCCTGCCATCCGGCGGCTGGGCAAGACCCTGTGTGTGACCATCCCCTATTATGCCCGGGGACGGGCGGGGGATAAGACCATCCTTTATCCCCTGTACTGTTCGGCCACAGTGCCCCTGGGCAACCCGGATATGCTGTTGGATTATACCGTTTATCCCCATCAGCAGGGCTGGCAGGACCTGGACTGGTCAAAGCCTGTGGGATCTTTTCCCCATGAGGCCCTTGCGGGGATAGGGCGAAAGGAATACCAGGCTTTGTGTGCCCGCTTGTACAACTATTACGATGAGATGGTACGGGCTATTCTTCAGGGTAAATCCTTTGCTGCCCGGGAGGAGATGGGGGAACTGTTCTGCCGGCTGATGGAGCCAGACCAGTATCCCCAGTATCTGCGGATCGATCAGAGATTTTATCGCTTCTTCTGTCCCATCTGAAGGCACGGAAGAGATTATCATGGAGAAGAGGGTGGGCGGACGTGTGGAAAGAGGAATATACCCAGGCCTGCAGTATTTTGGCGGCAGGGCGCTATGCTAAGCTGGCCAAGCAGGCGGAGGGGCTCCATCGCTGGGTGAATGCCCGTAAATTCAGCGTAGTGGTGGTGGGGGAGTTCTCCCGGGGCAAAAGCCGTCTCATCAACGAGCTGCTGGACCGGCCGATTTTGCCGGTCAGAACCTTGCCCACGACTGCCCTGCGTACCACAGTGACCTACCATAACAAAGAGATGCTGGTCCATGTAGGCCCTGACGGAAAAAAGACGGGCTACCCCCTAAAGGAGCAGGCATGGCAGCAGTTTCTGGCCGGAGAGGGCAGAGCGGACCCGCAGGGCACCCTCTATGTGGGCGTGGACATTCCCTGGCTGGGTCAGCACCGGCTGGAGCTGGTGGACACTCCGGGCACCGGGGATCTTGTGGAGCGGCGGACCATCCTGGCGGAGGAGGCCCTCACCGGCGCGGACGGCGTGATCATTGCCGTTTCGGCCCGTACGCCGGTCAGCGGCACGGAGCGCAAATGGATCCAGAGCCGGCTGCTGGCCCGGGAAGTGCCCCGCATCATGGTGGTCATCACCAAGCTGGACCAGATCGAGGAGGAGTCCCGGGCCAGGGTAGTGGCCCATATCCGGGACAAGGTCCGGGAGATCAGTCCGGCGGTGGAGGTGTACGTGGCCCATGGCTGGAGCGGGGAAGAGGGAGTCCCCGGCGGCCGAGAGCAGATCATCAGACGGCTGATGGACTGGGCGGATGCCCCGGAGCACAGCCAGCTGCGGGAACAGGCGGCCCGGGACCGGCTGGCTGGGTTGTTGACCATAGCGGCCGACGATTTGCGCTGCAGGGCGGAGCAGGCCAGGAATCAACGAACCCAAAAGGCTCAGGACCAGCAGCAGGCAGCCAGACAAGCCGCAGAGCAGGCGGGACAGCTGTGGGACATGATGATTTCTGAGCTGAAGGACCGGGCCCCGGCGTGTATCAGCAGCATCCGCGGCTTTGCCGCTGAGAAGGAGCAGCTGCTGCTGGAGAAATTCCAATATGAGCTGTCCCATGTCAGTGAACCCAAGCGGTGGTGGGAGGAGGACTACCCCTACCGGATGAAAATGGAGATGACCGGGTTTTCCACCGCCATGGAGCAGGAGTTTGCCAGGACCTTCAGCGATGATCTTCGGGGAATCAACGAGACTATGGCCCGCAACTACCGGCAGACCCTGTCGGTGGGCCGCATCGGTATCATGGACAAGGATCTGATCGATATCGGCAGCGGCGAACAGATCGCCGGACTGGAGGACATCCAGAAGAAAAAGGTCAACTTTCAGGTGGGACGAACCCTGGCTACCGCCGCCGGGTATGTACTGCTGGCCGGTACAGGCGGTCCCGCTGCCATTGTTACCAATCTGTGCCTGGGTGCGGGCAGCACGGTGCTGGGTGAGAAGGTATTCCGCTCCAGTGTGGACGTGCAGAGGGGCAAGGTGCTGGAAGCGGTCAAGGGACAGGTGGAGCAGTTTACCAAACGGGCAATTTCCGCTGCTGAGCAAAACATCAATCAGGCCTACCGCCGGATGTGCGGCGAGATCATGCAGCGGAAGGAACTCTGGTTGGATACACAGACCAGAAAACCGGCGGAATCCATGGCGGACGAGCGGGGCGGCAGCCTGGACAAGCTGCTGCTGGAGACAGAGAACCTCATCGCACGGCTGACCAGACATCAAGGTGGAGGTACGGACGATGGAGCACTCTGTCAAGGCGGTTGAGTTTCAATTATATGAGGATTTGGTCCAGCTGCAGAAGATGCTGGAGGTCATGGAGCTGGATCCGGCCCTGACGGAGCGGTTAGAGGAGTGTAAAGAGCTGATTCGCACCAAGCGCTACCGCGTGGCGGTGATGGGGGAGTTTAAGCGGGGAAAGAGTACCCTCATCAACGCCATGTTGGGTCTGCCGGTGCTGCCGGCGGACGCTACCCCCACCACTGCTACCGTAAACCGTATTACCTACGGAGTGGAGGAGCGGGCGGTGGTGCGCTTCCGGGACGGTCGGGAGCAGGAGATCCCGGTGGACCGACTGGCGGACTATGTGACCAAGCTGACGGAGGAGGGCCGGGCGGTCTCTGAGACCGTACAGGAGACGGTGCTGTACTATCCCAGCGTTATCTGTCAGAACCATATTGAGATCATTGATACCCCGGGCCTGAACGACGAGCGGGAAATGACCCGCATTACCCTGGAGACCCTGCCCCAGGTGGATGCGGTCATTATGCCCATCCACGCCCGGGTACCCTTCAGCAGCACCGAGCGGGACTTTGTGTGTCAGATGCTGGAGAGCAAAAACATCGATGACATTATCTTCGTCATGACCTTTCTGGACCAGCTGGACGAGGACGACTATGTGTACGAGGACTACGTGGAGGCGGTGAGCCGCCGCATCCGGCAGGAGGTTTTTGGGGCGCTGGAGGAACGCCGGGCCTCAGAAGAGGTGCTGCGGAAGGCTCACCGGGTACTGGACCAGGTTCGGCTCAGTGGCGTTTCGGCCTCCCAGGCTCTGAAGTCCTTCGTGAGCAACCAGAAAAAGCTGCTGGCTCAGAGTCATTTTGAAGGTTTTCTCAACGACCTGAAAAAGACCCTGGCAGGCCGCCAGATGGAGTGCGCCGTCTGGAAGGCGGCCGCCGGCATGGAGTGGGTAGTGACCCATCTGGAGGAGGCCCAGCGGGAGCGGGAAGGCTTTTTCCGGCGGGAAGAGGATAGACTTCGGGAGATGCAGCGGCGTACCCAACGCTTTTTTGGGGATTTTTCCCAACAGCTGGAGGAACTTTTCCGGCAGCAGCCGGACGTCATGGAGCTGGTGCTGGAGCCCCTGCGTCAGGAGGAAGAGAAGGCGACGGCCGCTGTGATCCGGGCGCTGAGCGGGGTCAGGGTTGCGGAACATATGGCGGTATTCCAGGCGATCAATCCGGTGATCTTGCAGATCCCAGAGCAGATGCATGACTGCTGGCAGCAACAATTAAAACCCATGCTGCTCAGCCGGCTTGCCCAAGTGCTGGAGCAGATCAGCGTGGTGGGCAACCAGGCCGGTGTGGATGAGCCGCTGATGAAGGAGTACGGCTATCTGTTGCAGGAAGCAGAGGATACATGGACTGCCCAGAGCTTTGTTTGGGTGGACGGCCCTTATCCCAACGTGCCGGATCTGGCTCACTGCAACTTCATCCGCTATTTCCGCCCCTATTTGCAGCGCTCGGTGCAAGCCATGGCCCAGCGAATTGTAGACACCGCCGAGGCGGTAAAGGGACGCTGTTGTGCTCAGCTGCCTGAGCGCAATGAACCGCTGCGGGAACGCCTGGCACAGAGACATCAGGAGCAGTATCGCCAGTTGGACGGCCAGCGCCGGGCTTATGAGCAGAATCTGGACAATCTGCGCCAGACGGTCAATCAGGCCTGGAGTAATACCCAGGCTTTGCTGCGGGAGTGGGAAGACGGTCCCGGAGTTGGATAAGATACAGAGAACGACCGGAAAAGGAGACCCTCTTTTCCGGCGCCATTGACAGAGAGAAAGGCGGGAACACCTATGGCAGAGGAGAAGAACAGCCAGGAGACTTCATTCAGCGGATTTATCAACTATAAGCAGACCATGACCAGCATTACTACCGATCTGAAGAAGCTGCGGGAGTACAGTGAGAAGCTGGATCTGAACGGCAACATCAATGGCATTGACGAGATCCTCAAGCGGATGGCCAATGACAACTTCAACGTGGCCATTGTGGGTGAGTTCAAGCGGGGCAAGAGCACCGTCATCAATGCCCTGCTGGGCAAAAACATCCTGCCGGTGGACGTGCTGCCTACTACTGCCACCCTCAATAAGATCACCTACAATGTGACGCCCTTTGTCACCGTGGAATATAAGGACGGACGCAAGGAGCAGATCGGCATTGAGGAGCTGGACAACTACGTCACCAAGCTGACCCGGGAGAGCGAGGAGCGGGCCAAGACCATCAAGGAGGCAGTGGTTTATTATCCTATCAACTACTGCAAAAATGGCGTTACCATCATCGATACCCCCGGCCTCAACGACGACGCGGCCATGACCGAGGTGACCATGTCGGTACTGCCAACCATTGATGCCGCCCTGATGGTCATCATGGCTCAGGCGCCCTTCTCCGAGTCGGAGCGGGACTTCCTGGAGAGCAAGATCATCACCAGTGATCTGGGGCGGGTGCTATTCGTGGTCACCGGCATCGATCTGCTGGACGAGGAGGATGTGGATCGGGTCCTGGAGAACATCAAGCGCCGCATCCAGGAGCACGTGCTGAAGAAGGCGGAAAGCGTCTATGGCGTGGATTCCCGGGAGTATCAGACCTATCAGCGCAAGCTGGGCAACATCAATCTGTATGGCCTGTCCGCCAAAAAGGCACTGAAGGCTAAGGTCAAGGGCGACGTGCAGATGTTGGAGGACAGCTGCTTCCCCACGTTTGAAGCGGCACTGGAGAAGTTCTTGTCGGAGGAGCGGGGAGCGATCACCCTCAGCGTGCCGGTGAGCCGGATCAAAACCGCCTCCATGGAGCTGGTGAAGGCCATTCAGCTGCGGATGAGCAGCATGGACATGATGGCCAGCGAGTTTGAAAAGAAATATACAGCTGCGCTGGGGGAGATTGAGTCGGTCCGAAAGGAGCGCAGCCGGGAATTTGATACCGTCAATGAAAATGCCGACAAGGCCTTTGCGGGCCTGCTGCCCATGATCGACAGTTACTGGGATACAGTGGAGCAGGCGGTATCCGATGCCATTGACGCCTATCCCATCAGCAACTCCGACCTGAAGAAGGAAAATGCCGCCGCTACGGCGCAGGCGCTGACCAACCAGGTGAAAAATGCTGTGGCCAAGGTAAGCCAGACAGTAAGTGAGCGCATCCAGAATGCCATCAATGTGGCACTGGAGGGGGAGGCCCAGCGCCTGGCCGGCTTTGAGAATTACTTCTTCCAGGCCACCGAGCGCATCCATGGAATGTTTATGCCCCAACGTACCAGCGCGTCGGGAGGAGACTCGGTGATCGGTGTGGTAGCCAACTCGCTGGTTGGTTTCGGCATCGGCGGTGTGTATGTAGGCTTCAAGGAGGCCGGCTGGAGGGGGGCGCTGCTGGGCGGCGCCACTGGTGTGGGCGGCATGGCCCTGGGCAACATCGGTGTGTTCGGCCTGCTGATGCCTGCGCTGGCCATTCCGATCACCTGGCCGGTAGTGATTGTTGGCTCCCTGGTGGTAGGAACCCTCAGCCTTTTCAGCAGTAAGTGGGTGGTTGACAAGACCTTCTCCCGAGAGAAGATCGAGACCTACAAGGCGTCCTTCAAGGCGCAGGTGCTGGAAGAGATCCAGCGGATGAAGGGTGAGAACAACTTCGCCGAGACGGTGCGCCGGCAGGTGGACGAGGCGTTTGGAGCTCTGAAGGAGAAGATCCGCAAGGAGACTGAAAATATTCTGGAGGATACCCAGAACCAGCTGACCCAGATCAAGGTGGAGCTGGCCCAGCAGCAGGTATCCGGCTCCAAGGAGAAGGAACAGCTGGATGAGATGCTGGAGAGCATCAACCAGATCTGTGTCCGGGCAGAGGAACTGGAACAGCAGTTGGTAGGTATTTTGTCCCGATGAAGCAGAAAACGGAAGGCACACCGTTGGGTGTGCCTTCCGTTTGTTATCGGCATAAAAAGACGTCGGAGCAAGCGATAAAAAGCCTGCTCCGACGTGGAACATCGCAACACTATAGATGCCTGCTAAAAATAATGTAATAATGTATGGTCATATATTTATTCGATCAAGTCACTTTTTCCCAAATTGCATTTACTACAAAGTGTTTGCAAATTTCCTATGACCGTTTCTCCACCTTTAGACCAGGGAATAATGTGGTCAACGTGAAGTTCGACTTCTGAATCTTTTGCTGGAGATGCTCCACAGACACAGCATTTAAAATTATCACGTTTCATCACCAGGAACCGAATTCGAAGGTTAATGTCTCGTTTAGTTTTGTGCTTTATAATAGACAGAGGAGTGTCCTGAGGGACTAAATCTTTTTTGGGGATAAGCGGATCGTCCTCTACACTCTGGTCTGTTTTACTCTCCATTGCCTGAATATCATTTTGTTCATCATTAATCCATACGACAAAGGCTTCAAGTGCATTTCGCCAACCGCCGAACCGGCGACTAAAAGTATTAAGTGCATATTTTGAGTATCCGTTTTTTATATCACTTACTGTTGGCTGCCGTCCTAAAGTAATCCACATGCGTTCTATTTCTTCAAGAAGGGAAACAGTTTCAATGCGTTTTTCCGAAATTTGCTTATAAGGTTGAAGTCCCGCTTTATCTAATGCATCGTTCCATGATTTAAAGCGTTTAAAAACAGTTGAACTACTATATTTTGCAAGGTCATTATACTCCCTGCTGCTAAAAGACTCTTTGCCCAAAATCTTTGAAACACGAATAATATCATCTAATAAATCTCTATTTGAAATCGAAGTATACAAATGAGAACTACTTGCGGCAGCCAATTGGAACTGATTTGATTCCAGTTTACATAATTTTAGAACTTTGAGCCAACTGCCAAAACGTCTACAAATTGTTTCTACGCCATATTGACCGTTTTGTGTATATTCCTTTTTAGTTAAATTCGCCTTGTTTAAGGCCTTTGCTACACGAGCAACATCATTTAATAAATCTTTATCAGAGATATTATGGTGGTATTCGTTTAGTTTAAATTCCATAATATGCCTTTCTTTGCACTATAGTGTTGCAACATTTTGATTGACTTTCGTGTGGCGCTCACTTAAGATTATTTTTTATTGTAATATAAGTTTATACAAATTACAAGAAACAAGTAAACTGTAATGCTTGTTGCTTTTCGGAAAGTATCGTCTAAATCTCTGCCCAACATAAAAATATTGTTTTTGCATTTGAAGAATTTTGAAAAACAAATCAGGGGCTACAAAAAGTGGAAAGTCCCTTACTACAAGGCTTTCCACATACGATGAGCCCCGCTTTTCAATAAAACAGTTCGAAAAGCGGGGCTCATTCATTATGGTGCCGGTGGTGGGACTCGAACCCACACGGTGTTGCCACCAACGGATTTTGAATCCGTCACGTCTACCATTCCATCACACCGGCGTCCTATATGCGGTCTGGATGGTATTATACACGAATTGCGGACAGATGGCAAGCCCTGTAATCGGAATAAATTCAGAAAACGCCATACCATTTCACCGGAAGATGTGTTATGATAACACTATCGAAAATTCCCACGGAGGGCAGAAAATCCATGAAAAAACTCAGACTGATTTTGGCGGCAGGGCTGTTAATGCTGCTGACAGGCTGCTTTTCCCAGTCGGTGGACGACCTTTACGCCCCGCCCAGAGCGCCGGACGACTATCTGAAGCTGGATAATAAGATCAACGAAGTCCTTAACGCCGGCGGCGAGTACGCCGCCCCCCTCACCGGAGAACTGACCCAGAAGGTACAGCTTCAGGATCTGGATGGCGACGGTGTTCAGGAGGCCATCGCTTTTTTCCGGGTCAGTTCGTCGGAGTGCCCCCTGAAGATCTACATTTATCGTCAGACCGGAGACGACTATGAGGTGGCGGCCATTATTGAAGGCGAGGGTTCGGCCATCAACTATGTCTCCTATGAGAATTTGGACGACAGTCCCAGCAAGGAGATCATCGTCAGCTGGCAGATGATGAGCGATCAGAACCACTCCCTGGCTGCCTATTCCATTCATAACGGCCAGGTACTGGAGCTGATGCGTACCAATTATACCAATTTCCAGATCTGCGATATGGACCAGGATGGCCAGGACGAGGTCGTGGTGATCCAGACCGGCGGTACCGAGGAGAGCAACCGGGTGGAGTTGTACAACTATAAGAACGGCATCCTGGGCCTGGACTCCTCGGCGCCCCTGTCCCACAATGTTACCAGCCTGCCGGAGGGCGGAGTTAAGACTGGATATTTGCAGGATAACATCCCGGCGGTTTTTGTCAGCTCTGCCTATGGCCGCAGCGGCAGCGAGACCGATTACGATTCCAGCACCGCCTACAGCCAGACCGGGCAGATCACCGATATTTTCGCCTGGAAAAACGGACGGATCCAGAACATCACCCTGGATCCTGAGACAGGGGAGAGTGACAATACCATCCGTTGGTATACAGCGGTGACAGCAAAAGACATCAATAATGACGGCATTATGGAGCTGCCTGACCCCTATGCGCTGCCTGATCCCAGCAGCACTAGCATTGCGGTGAACTTCTGGGCCATCCGCTGGCGGCAGTACGATATCAACGGCAACTCCCATCCGGTCTTCTCCACCTACTACAACGATCAGGACGGCTGGTATTTTATCCTGCCGGATAGCTGGGACGGCAAGATCACATTGTCCCGCAGCGACGTGGCCGGCGGGGGAGAGCGGGCGGTCATCTTCTCCTACTGGGAGGGAGACGCCAGTGTGGACCCGGCCCCATTCCTGGTGATCTACACCCTGCGGGGTGACAACCGCTATATGCGGGCCAATATGTCGGGCCGCTTCCGGCTGCTGGAGGGGGATGACGACAGCGACACCATCTATGCCGCCCGCTTCATCCAGAACAGCTGGGATTGCGGACTGGACGAGAGCGGTGTGAAGGCACACTTTGCACTGATTACCAACGACTGGTCCTGACACGGACAGGAATATAAGGAGGGAATGGGATGAAAAAGGTACTCGTACTGGAAGACGAGGCCAACATCCGCAGCTTTGTGGTCATCAACCTGAAGCGGGCCGGTTATGAGGCCATCGAGGCCGAGACCGGCGAGGAGGCCCTGGCCCAGCTCAAGCGCAATCCGGATATCAAGGTGGCGTTGCTGGACATTATGCTGCCTGATATGGATGGCTTTGAGGTATGCCGCCGTATCCGGGCGGGGGACAATAACATCGGCATCATTATGCTCACCGCCCGCACTCAGGAGATGGATAAGGTCACCGGGCTGATGACCGGCGCCGACGACTATGTGACCAAGCCCTTTTCCCCGGCGGAGCTCACCGCCCGCATTGATGCCCTGTACCGCCGTACCGGCGGGGCGGAGGCGGTGGATACTGGCGAGATTAGTCAGCCGCCCTTCCTGTTGAATACCCGCAACCGCACCCTGGAGAAGAACGGACAGCGGGTTAAGTTGACCCAGGTGGAGTATTCCATTATGAAGCTGTTTATGGATAATCCGGGGAAGGCTCTGTCCCGGGAGGAGATTCTGGACTCCGTGTGGGGCCGGGACTATTTCGGCGAGCTGAAAATCGTGGACGTGAATATCCGCCGCCTGCGCATCAAAATCGAAGACGACCCGACGAATCCTACCTTTATAACAACGGTATGGGGCTACGGCTACAAGTGGGGCTTCTGACGGCGGCCGCCCAACCCTGTGACGCGCTATTTTTTATCAAACCCAGGTGGTGAAACATCGACCTATGAAGAAAATCAAAGGCATCCGCGGCATTCGGAAGCGGTGGATGGTCAACTCCATCAGCGTGGTGCTCTTCATCGTGCTGCTGGCGGTGACTGCCTTTTCCGCAGCCATGGGCAGCTACTACTATTCGACTCTCAGCGAATCTCTGTCCCAAAAGGCGGAAAGCGCGGTGCGCAGCTTCAACTACTACCGGGCCAGCGGCGACTCCTACTATGAGTATGCCCGGACGCTGGTGGGCAGCGACCAGTCCAGCGACCAGCTGGAGGTGGAGTTCCTGGACGCCAGCGGCCAGATCCGCTACTCCAGTTCGGACCTGACTGCTTTCCGTTCTCCGGGTACCCCTGATATCTCCAAGGCGCTGAGCCAGGGCAAGACCGAGGTGTGGACCGGCTCCGATCCCAGCACTGGGGAGCACATTATGGCTGCCACCAGCCCCCTCATCATCGACGGGGAAGTGGTGGGTGCCATGCGCTATGTTACCTCTCTGCGGAACGTGGACTGGCAGATCGTTATTGTGGTAGCCATCTCCCTGGGCATCGGTATGGTGATCCTGGCTATTGTTTACTTTTCCAACCTGTACTTTGTCCGCTCCATTGTGGAGCCGGTGGCGGGAATCACGGAGACCGCCAAGCGCATCGCCGCCGGGTCCTACGGCGTGCAGATCGAAAAGCGCTTTGACGACGAGATCGGTGATTTGACCGACGCCATCAATGATATGTCTCTGAAGATCAACCAGAGCGAGAAGATGAAGAACGAATTTATCTCCTCAGTGTCCCACGAGCTGCGTACCCCTCTGACGGCCATCAACGGCTGGGCGGAGACCATCATGAACGGCGAGGTGCGGGACGGTGCCGATGTGAAGAAGGGCATGGGCATCATCGTCTCTGAGGCCCGGCGGCTGACCAACATGGTGGAGGAGCTGTTGGAGTTCTCCCGCATCCAGGACGGTCGTTTCACCCTGTCGGTGGAGCCCATGGACATCAAGGCGGAGCTGGAGGACGCGGTATACACCTACCGGGAGTTCTTCCGCCGGGAGGGCATCGAGCTCAACCATTTCGACTGCGACGAGGAGTTTCCGCCCATTGAAGGTGATCCGGAGCGGCTGCGGCAGGTGTTCTGCAACCTGCTGGATAACGCCGCCAAACATGGCGGCTCGGGTAAACGCATTGATACCGCCATCCGCAGGGAGGAGGATATGGTGGTCATCACCATCCGGGACTATGGTCCTGGCATTCCCGAGGAGGAGCTGCCCCACGTCAAGTACAAGTTCTACAAGGGTTCCTCCAAGGCCCGAGGCTCCGGCATCGGCCTGGCGGTGTGCGATGAGATTGTCAGCCGCCATGAGGGTGTACTGGAGATCGGCAACGCCGAGGGGGGCGGCTGTATCGTTACCGTCCGTCTGCCCATCCAACCCCAGTGAGGAAATGTCAGGAAAATCGAACATCTGTTTTAAAAAAGAGACCCGCACCCCTTGCAATCGGGGTGCGGGTCTGATACAATATGTTAGATATGAATCCAAATAGCAAGGAGAACATGGAACGAATGTCAAAACAGACGAAACGTGCCTGCGACACGCCGTATAAGACCATGATCGGCGGTCAGGCCCTGATCGAAGGCATCATGATGCTGGGGCCGGAGAAAAAGGCCGTGGTGGTCCGCAAGCCGGACGGGGAACTGGCCGAGCAGGTAGAGGAGCGGGTGCTCATCAAGGACAAGCATCCGGTGCTGGGTGTGCCCTTCATCCGGGGCGTCTTTAACTTCTGTTCCTCCATGGCCAACGGCGTCAAGGCGCTGATGTACTCCGCATCCTTCGTGCCTGAGGACGAGGAGGAGCCGGAGGAACCCTCTAAATTTGAGCAGTGGCTGGACAAGCACCTGGGCAGCGAAAAGGCAGCCTCCGCCCTGGTGACCCTGGCGGTGGTACTGGGTATCTGCTTCTCGGTGGGACTCTTTATTCTGCTGCCTACCGCCCTGGTGGGCCTGTTGGGCCACTTTACCCCCCTGGCCATGTGGCTGCGCAACGTGCTGGAGGGTGTGGTTCGTATTGTGATCTTTGTGGGCTATCTGATCCTGTGCTCCCACATGAAGGATATCCATCGGGTATTCCAATATCACGGGGCGGAGCATAAGACCATCTTCTGCTATGAACACGGTCTGCCCCTGACGGTGGAGAACGTCCGCAAGCAGCCCCGGCACCATCCCCGCTGCGGTACCAGCTTCCTCTTTGTGGTCATCGTGGTAAGCATTCTGCTGTCCAGCGTGGTGTTTTCCTTTGTGGAGGTGACCAATACCTTCCTGCGGATGGGCCTGCATCTGCTGATGCTGCCGGTGATCGTCAGCCTGACCTACGAATTCAACCGCCTGGTAGGCCGGCATGACAACTGGTTTACCCGTGCGATGTCTGCTCCCGGTATGTGGCTCCAGAACTGGACCACCTTTGAGCCGGACGATTCCATGATCGAGGTGGGCATCCGGGCCTTTACCCTGGTGCTGCCTCAGGAGCAGGGCAAAGATCGGTGGTAACACCCAATAAAGGTGTTTTGAGAGAGAACAAGAGAAACGAGGAGTGGTTACAGCATGGCAACCACCTACAACAACCTCTATCTGGACGTGCGCCGCCGCCTGCGGGAAGCAGGGGTGGAGGGTGCCCAGCTGGAGGCCCGGGAGTTGGTGTGCGCTGCCGCCGGAAAGAACCGGGAGCAGTATTACCGAGATATGGCCCTCTATGCTTCTGACGCGGTGGAGGAGAAGCTGAAGGAGCTGGTGGAGCGGCGGCTGTCCGGAGAACCGGTGGCCTACATCATTGGAGAGTGGGAATTTTACGGCCTGTCTCTCACCGTCAACCGGGATGTACTCATCCCCCGCATGGATACTGAACTGCTGGCTGAGCGGGCTATTCTGCTGGCCCGGGCGGCAAGGGAGGGGGCACGGGTGCTGGATCTGTGCGCTGGCAGCGGCTGCGTGGGTCTGGCGGTGGCCTCCAACGTGCCCGACTGCCGGGTGGTGCTGGCCGATCTCAGCGAGGCGGCCCTGAAAACCTGCAAGCAGAATATCCGCCGGTGTGACCTGAATGCCCGGGTGACCTGCTTCCAGGCCGACGCCCTTCAGCCTCCGGACGGAGCGCTGTGGGACTTTGACGTCATTGCCTGCAACCCGCCATATATTCCCACCGGAGATATTGCCGGACTGGACCGCTCTGTCCGGGATTTTGAGCCTCGTACCGCTCTGGACGGCGGCGCCGACGGCCTGGATTTCTACCGGGCGGTGACTGCCCAGTGGGGCCCCGCTTTGCGGCTGGGCGGCTCCCTCCTTTTTGAGGTGGGGATCGGACAGGCTCCGGATGTGGAGCAGCTGCTGATTGAGCAGGGCTTCTCTAACGTGCAGTCCAGTCAGGACACCCAGGGCATCTGGCGTGTGGTGGAAGGCGTTTTGAATCGGTAAGGGCGGGCTTCTGGCCCGCCGTGAAAGGATGAAAAGGATACATGGCAGACAAGAAGAAATCTGTGGTGGAGAGCGCCGCTCCCGCCTCTGACAAGAAAAAGGCGCTGGAGACCGCCATGGCCCAGATCGAGAAGGCCTACGGCAAGGGCTCCATCATGCGCCTGGGCGACAACGCCGACATTGTGGTGGAGGCCATCCCTACCGGCTCTTTGTCTCTGGACCTGGCCCTGGGCATCGGCGGCGTCCCCAAGGGACGTATCATCGAGATCTATGGCCCCGAGTCCTCCGGTAAAACCACCCTGGCCCTCCACATTGTGGCCGAGGCCCAGAAACGGGGCGGGGAGGTGGCCTTTATCGACGCCGAGCACGCCCTGGATCCCTACTATGCCCGGGCTCTGGGCGTGGACATCGACTCCATGCTCATCTCCCAGCCCGACACCGGTGAGCAGGGCCTGGAAATCTGTGAAGCCCTGGTCCGCTCCGGCGCCATCGATGTGGTGGTGGTGGACTCGGTGGCTGCCCTGACCCCCCGTGCCGAGATCGAAGGCGACATGGGCGACTCCCATGTGGGTCTGCTGGCCCGCCTCATGAGCCAGGCTCTGCGGAAGCTGGCCGGCTCCATTGCCAAGACCAACTGTGTGGTCATCTTTATCAACCAGCTGCGCGAAAAGGTGGGCGTTATGTACGGCAACCCGGAGGTCACCACCGGCGGCCGGGCTCTGAAGTTCTATGCCTCCGTCCGTATGGATGTGCGCCGGGTGGAGTCTTTGAAGAATGGCTCTGAGATCATTGGTAACCGTACCCGGGTCAAGGTGGTCAAGAACAAGGTTTCTCCTCCCTTCAAGGAGGCGGAGTTTGACATCATGTACGGCGAGGGCATCTCCAAGGTGGGCGAGATCCTGGATCTGGCCACCAAGCTGGACCTGGTTCAGAAGTCGGGTTCCTGGTTCGCCATGGGTGAGACCCGTCTGGGTCAGGGCCGGGATGCTGCCAAGCAGTACCTGAAGGACAACCCGGAGGTATGCGATCGGCTGGAGGCCGACATTCGGAAGAACTCCTACAAGCTGATGAGCAGCCAGGCCCGGGCCGCTGCCCGTGCTGCCGGCCGGGCGGTGGATGTATCCGCCGAGGACTTCGAGGATGCGGATCAGTAAACTGGCCCCCTCGGAGCGCATTCAAGGCCGCTGGCTGTGTCACCTGGAGGATGGGACCATCCTCCGCATCACAGAAAATGAGATCGTCGCCTTTGGGCTGTGTTCCGGTCTGGAGCTGAGCCCGGAGCAGTTGGAGCAGGTGGAACGGGCTGCCAAAGCCGCCGCTGTGCGGGACAAGGCTCTGGACCTGCTGGCTGCCCGCCCCTTGTCCCGGAAGGAACTGGTAGACAAGCTGACTGCCCGGCCCCGGAACCGTGAGAAGGAACCGCTGGCTGACCGGGAGACCGCCGAAGCGGCGGCCGACCGGCTGGAGGAGCTGGGCTACCTGAACGATGAGGCCTATGCCCGTACGGTGGCCGACCACTATGCTGCCAAAGGCTGGGGCCCGGCCCGCATCCGGGACGAACTCTATCGCCGAGGTGTGCCCCGGGACTATTGGGACGAGGCCCTGGAGGATCTGGAGGCCCCTGACAACGCTATCGACGCTTTTTTGCAGAAAAAACTCCGCGGGGCGGATCTTACTGACCCCAAAAGCTATCAACGGGCGGCCAACGCTCTGGCCCGCCGGGGCTTCCGGTGGGAGGATATCAAAGAGGGCCTGCGCCGGTACGGCGGGGCACTGGAGGAGGAATTCTGATGGATACCCGCGAAGCCCTGATGACCCGCCGCAGCATCCGCCGCTATAAGGCCGACCCCATTCCGGAGGCCGATTTGAAGGACATCCTGGAGGCCGGTTTGGCTGCCCCGTCCGCTATCAACCTGCAGCACTGGTACTTTGTAGCCGTTCAGAGCCCCGAAGCTCTGGAGGAGGTCAAGACCATCATGGGCGGGGTAGTGGAGAAGTTCACCCCGGTGCTGGAGCAGCGCTTTGCCCGCAACCCGGAGCAGGTGGGTATCACCAACAAGTTCCTGTCCACTCTGGGAGGTGCGCCGGTGTGTGTACTGGTGTTCTTCCTGAAACCTGACTATCCAGACCGGGACGGCGCCATGCAGAGCGTGTCCGCCGCCATTGAAAATGTACTGCTGGCTGCCTGGGACAAGGGGATCGGCTCCTGCTGGCTGTCCGCGCCCCAGCGGATGGGCTTCGGCCCCGCCTTTCAGGAGCGGTTCGCTCCTGACAAAGGAGAATTTGTGGCGGCCATTACCCTGGGCTATCCTGATCAGCAGCCCCAAATGCCTCCCCGCCGGGAGGGCAGATATACCATCGTATAAGGAGGCAGTCTCTTGAAGATTGCATTTGTATCCCTTGGCTGTGCCAAGAATTTGGTGAATACCGAGCAGATGATGGCCCTGGTGAAGGCTGCCGGCCATACCGTTACCGGCGACCCCGAGGGGGCCGATGTGGCGGTGCTCAATACCTGCGGCTTTATCGATTCCGCCAAGAGCGAGGCCATCCAGAATATTTTGGAGCTGGCTGCCCTGAAGGACCAGGGTAAGCTGGGCAAGCTGCTGGTGGCGGGCTGTCTGACCCAGCGCTACCGGGACGAGATCCTGGAGGAACTGCCCGAGATCGACGGCATTCTGGGTACCGGCAGTTATACCGACATCGTGCCCGCTATCGAGTCTGTCATGGAAGGGGATATCCCCACCTACTTCGGGGATATCGACCATACCATCGAGGACGGTGCGCGCATCGTCTCCACGCCCCCCTATACCGCGTTCCTGAAGATTGCCGAGGGGTGCGACAACCGGTGTGCCTACTGCGTCATTCCCTCCCTCCGGGGCCGGTACCGCAGCCGCACCATGGAGTCACTGCTGGCTGAGGCCAAGAAGCTGGCCGACGACGGGGTGAAGGAGCTCATCGTCATCGCTCAGGACATCACCCGGTACGGCACCGATCTGTACCATAAGCGGATGCTGCCGGAACTGCTGACCGAGCTGTGTAAGCTGCCCTTCCACTGGGTGCGGCTCCACTACCTGTACCCCGATGAGCTGGATGACGCCCTCATCGACGTCATTGCCCGGGAGCATAAGATCCTCAAGTATATTGACATCCCCCTCCAGCATATCAATGACCGTATCCTCAAGGCCATGAACCGGCGCTCCACCAAGGCGGAGATCATCGCCCTGCTGAAGAAGCTGCGGGAGCGGCTGCCCGGTCTGGTGCTGCGTACCTCCCTCATCTGCGGCCTGCCCGGCGAGACGGAGGAGGAGTTTGAGGAGCTGTGTGACTTCCTGCGGGAGAGCGGCATTGAGCGGGCGGGTATCTTCCAGTTCTCTCCTGAGGAGGGGACCCCCGCCGCCGTCATGCCTGACCAGGTGGACCCGGATACCGCCAAGCGGCGGGTGGAGCTGCTGGTGGAGCTCCAGAGCCGGGTGATGGACGCCTGGAACGAGAGTCGCCTGGGGGAGACCCTGGAGGTGCTGTGCGAGGGCTTTGACCAGGAGATGGGCTGCTACGCTGGCCGCTCCTATGCCGATTCCCCCGACGTGGACGGCAAGGTGTTCTTTACCGCCGCCGGTCTGGTGCCTGCGGGGACCTTTGTCAACGTGCGTATTACCGGTACCAGCGATGGTGACCTGACCGGGGAAATAGAGGAGTGACGTGTTTTGAATACCGCCAATAAGCTGACTTTGCTTCGGGTACTGCTCATCCCCGTCTTTCTGGTGGTGCTCTACCTCCAGTTCCCCTTCCATATGTACTATGCCCTGGCTATGTTCATCCTGGCCAGCGTCACTGATTTTGTGGACGGCTATATTGCCCGTCACTACAACATGATTACCGATTTCGGCAAGTTCATGGACCCTCTGGCGGACAAGATGCTGGTCATGGCCGCCCTGCTGTGGTTTGTGGAGATGAACCGTTTCCCCGCTTGGGCGCTGCTCATTGTGGTGGTGCGGGAGTTTGCCGTTACCGGCCTGCGGCTGATCGCCGTGGAGCGGGGAAGGGTCATTGCCGCTGCCTGGTCGGGCAAGATCAAGACCGCCTCCACCATGGTGTGCATCTGCATTATGCTGGTGTTCCACAACCTGACCCTGGATGTGGTATGCGTGGCCATTATTTTGGCTACCACCATCTATTCCGGTATCGAGTATTTTGTAAAAAATAAGGACGTTATCGACTGGAGTAAAGTATAATGCTGGACTTTACCAGAACTTTGGAGGAGGACCGGCCCCTCATCCATCCCACCTGTGTGGTGAAAAACTGCACTTTTGGCCGCTATGTGGAGCTGGGGGACCACTGTATCGTGGAGGAGACCCATGTGGGGGACTACACCTACCTCTTCGGGTCCAACGATGTGATCTACTCCCATATCGGTAAGTTCAACTCCATTGCCACAGGGGTACGCATCAACCCGGTACAGCACCCGGCCAAGACTCGGGCGGCAGCCCACCATTTCACCTACCGCTGCGCCCACTACGGCTTCGGGCCGGATGATCAGGCTCTGCTCCAATGGCGGCGGGACAACCACCATGTGACCACGGGCAACGACGTGTGGATCGGCCACAACGCCGTCATCATGGCGGGGGTCACCCTGGGCCATGGCGCGGTGGTGGGGGCAGGGGCTGTGGTCACCCACGATGTGGCCCCCTATGAGATCGTGGGGGGCGTGCCCGCCCGACACATCGGCTGGCGGTACGATGAGGATACCATCGCCGCTCTCCTGCGCATCCAGTGGTGGGACTGGAGCCATGAAGAGCTGCGGGAGCGGCTGCGGGACTTTGACGACGTGGCATCCTTCTGCGCCAAGTATGACCCGGGTGTTCGTTGACTTGACACCAAATAGAAAACGTGGTAGTATACTATGGTAACCAAATAGCGCGAGGAACGGAAATAGTATCCAGCGAGTACCCGCCAGAGAGGGAACGTCACCGGCTGAGAGCGGTCCCAGGGAGTAACTGGAGAATGTGCGTCCGGGAGCGCGGGGGATGTGGATGCCCCCCGGCTGGCCCCGTCATCGGCCTTCGAGTGAGAAATGAGAGTGGAACCGCGATTTTATCGCCTCTTATGCGTATGCGTAAGAGGCGTTTTTCTTTGGAGGTGTTTTCCCTGACCCGACTTGGCGAGACCCTGCGGGCCTATCAGGCCCGCGACCCGGCGGCACGGAGCCGTCTGGAAATCTTTTTGCTCTATCCTGGCGTACACGCCATCATCTACCACCGGCTGGCCCATTTCCTCTACCGGCACCACCTGAAGTTCCTGGCCCGGTTTGTCAGCCAGTGGAGCCGGTTCTGGACCGGCATTGAGATCCACCCCGGGGCCAAAATCGGCCGCCGGTTCGTCATTGACCACGGCATGGGCATCGTTATCGGCGAGACCGCCGAGATCGGCGACGACTGCCTCATCTACCACGGCGTCACCTTGGGCGGTACCGGCAAGGACCAGGGCAAGCGCCACCCCACCCTGGGCAACAACGTGCTGGTGTCCACCGGCGCTAAGGTGCTGGGCCCCTTTAAGGTGGGAGACAACTCCCGCATTGCCGCCAACGCGGTGGTGCTCAGCGAGATCCCGCCCAACGCCACCGCCGTGGGTGTGCCCGCCCGGGTGGTGCGTATTGCCGGGGAGAAGGTGGACTACGCCTCCTCCGTGGACCAGATCCACGTTACCGACCCGGTACAGAAAGAATTGCAGGCCATCAGTTCCCGGCTGGAGTGGCTGGAAAAGCTGATGGATGAACAGGCCAGAAGCCAAAATCAATAAGGAGCGAATTGCCATGAAACTGTATAACTCCGCAAGCCACAAAAAGGAAGAGTTTGTCCCCCACGAGCCGGGCAAGGTGACCATGTACACCTGCGGCCCCACGGTGTACCACTTCGCCCACATCGGCAACCTGCGCAGCTACCTGATGGAGGACGTGCTGGAGAAGTTCCTCCGCTACGACGGCTATGACGTGAAGCGGATTATGAACATTACCGACGTGGGCCATCTGGCCTCCGACGCCGACACCGGCGAGGACAAGATGGTGAAGGGCGCCAAGCGGGAGCATAAGAGCGTCATGGAGATTGCCAAGTTCTACACCGACGCCTTCTTTGCCGACTGCAAGAAGCTGAACATCAAGTACCCCGACGTGGTGCAGCCCGCCACCGGCATGATCGACGACTATATCAAGGTTATCACCAAGCTGCTGGACACCGGCTACGCCTATGTGGCGGGGGGCAACGTGTATTTTGACACCTCCAAGCTGGAGAAATACTATGTATTCAACGACCACGACGAGGAGGACCTGGCGGTGGGCGTCCGTGAGGGCGTGGAGGAGGATACCAACAAGCGCAACAAGAACGACTTTGTACTGTGGTTCACCAAGTCCAAGTTTGAGGATCAGGCCCTGAAGTGGGACTCCCCCTGGGGCGTGGGCTATCCCGGCTGGCACATCGAGTGCTCCTGCATCTCCATGAAGTACGCCGGTGAGTATCTGGATATCCACTGCGGCGGCATCGACAACGCCTTCCCCCACCACACCAATGAGATCGCCCAGTCTGAGGCCTATCTGGGCCATCCCTGGTGCAAATACTGGATGCACGTCCACCATCTGAATACCAACGACGGCAAGATGAGCAAGTCCAAAGGCGAGTTCCTCACCGTCTCCCTGCTGGAGGAGAAGGGGTACGATCCTCTGGTCTACCGTTTCTTCTGCCTGCAGTCCCACTACCGCAAGGGCCTGGTGTTCTCCTGGGAGAACCTGGACAACGCCAAGGTGGCCTACGACAAGCTGGTGGCCCGGGTGGCCGCGCTGGCCGACGACCCCGCCCCGGTGGACGAGGAGGCCGCCGCCCGGTACAAAGCCGCTTTTATCGAGGCGGTGGGCAACGACCTGAATACCTCTCTGGGTGTCACCGCCCTGTACGACGTGCTCAAGGCCGACGTGAACGACGCCACCAAGCGGGCCCTCATCGGCAGCTTTGACACCGTGCTGGGCCTGAGCCTGCTGGAGAAGGCCGCTGCCCTCCGGGAGAAGGCCGCCGCCCCGGTGGAGGGGGCCGAGGAGATCGAGGCTCTCATTGCCAAGCGTCTGGAGGCCAAGAAGGCCAAGGACTGGGCCACCGCCGACGCCATCCGGGATCAGCTCAAGGAGATGGGCGTGGAGATCAAGGACAGCAAGGAAGGGACCACCTGGACCCGGGTATAATATGAAAAATGCCCTCCGGTTTATCACCGGAGGGCATTTCTTATCCCCGCAGGTAGGCCAGAATATCGGCGGCGTTGGTATCCGGCTTCACCTTGGGCATCACCTTTTCGATGACGCCGTCGGGGCTGATAACGAAGGTGGAGCGGACCACCCCCATGGACACCTTGCCGTAGTTCTTCTTCTCCTGCCATACGCCGTAGGCCTGAATAGCGGTCAACTCCGGGTCGGAGAGGAGAATAAAGGGCAGCTCGTGCTTCTGGGCGAACTTCTGGTGGGAGGCCACCGAGTCCTTGCTGATGCCGATGACTACCGTGTCAAGGGCCTGAAATTCGTCGTAGGCGGCGGCATAGCCGCAGGCCTGCCGGGTGCAGCCGGGGGTGTTGTCCCGGGGATAGAAATAGACTACCACCCGCTTGCCCCGGAACTGGGACAGGGTGACGGGGTTGCCCTCCTTGTCGGGGAGGGTGAAGTCGGGGGCGACGGTACCCACTTCCAGCATATCAGGGTTCCTCCTTCAGGAAAACATAGTGTTGGGGATCGGAATGGGCGGGGGAGAAGGTATAGTCCAGCTGATCGAAGGCCTGGAGCTCCTCCGCCTGATGGATATTATGCTCCGCCATCCAGCGGACCATCTCTCCCCGGGCCATCTTGCACATGGTGCCTTTTTCCAACACCTTGCCGTTCTTTTCCTCCCCGAAGGTGCAGGTGAGGAAGGCGACAGCGGAGGGCAGGTGGGGGGAGACAGCTTTGCTGTACTCCTTGGAGGCCAGATTGACCACCAGATCGGTCTGGGCGGCCAGTGCCTCTGCCAGCTTGTTCCCCCAGAAGGTGTACAGGTCCTTGTGGCCGTCCACCTTCAGGGGGGCGGCCATCTCCAGCCGGTAGGGAGTTACCCCGTCGAAGGGGCGGAGAAGCCCATAGAAGCCGGAGAGGATACGCAGGTGCTCCTTCACATAGTCCAGCTGTTCCCGGTCAAAGACGCCGGGGGCCATATACTGGTACTGGATGCCCTCGTAGGACAGCAGGGCGGGGGTGAGTCGCCCTTCCAGATCCATGTGGGCCAGCCGCTCCAGATTGAGGGCGGCGATGGAGTCGTTGCACTTCCACAGCTTTTGCAGCTGGAGGCCGTCCATTTCCTTTAAAGCCGCCAGCAGCCGCCTGGTCTCGGGCAGAAAGGCAGGCAGGCCCTCGGGGGCGAAGCTGTCGGTTTCCACCCGCATTTTTTTGGCGGGGGAGATAATGATGCGCATGGGTCCCTCCTGACTCAGGCCATTTTCTCCTTGATGTGGGACAGGCGGTCCAGAGCCTCCAGCAGGGTCTCATCCTTCTTGGCGAAGTGGAGTCGGACGATGTTGGGTACGTCCTCCATGAAGAAGGAGGTGCCGGGCACGGCGGCCACGCCTACCTTTTGGGTCAGCTCTTCGCAGAACTCCACGTCGGTCTGGCCCTTTTTCAGGTAGGGACCGATGTCAGCCAGCACAAAATAGGTGCCCTGGGGGTCGGTGTAGGGGATACCGATGTTGTCCAGACCCCTTGTGAACAGCTCCTTCATGTGGGCGTAATGGGCTCCGAATTCCTCATAGTAGCTGTCGGGCATCTCCAGACCGGCGATGGCGGCCTCCATCAGAGGGGAGGGGGCTCCAACGGCGTTGAAGTCGTGGTACTGTTTGATCTTGTCCATCAGATGCTTGGGGGCGATGGCGTAGCCCAGACGCCAGCCGGTGATGGAGTAGGTCTTGGACAGGGAGGAGCAGGATACGGTGCGCTCCCACATACCGGGGATGGAGTTCATATAGGTGTGCTTGTGGGGGGCGTAGACGATGTGCTCGTACACCTCGTCCATGATGGCGTACACATCGTACTTGATGCACAGGTCCGCAATGAGCTTCAGCTCCTCCTCGGTAAACACCTTGCCGCTGGGGTTGGAGGGATTGCAGATGAGGATGGCCTTGGGATGCTGCTTAAAGGCGTCCTCCAGCACGTTGGCGTCGAAGCCGAAGGCGGGAGGAACCAGCGGCACGTAGATGGGCTCGCAGTCGGCAAAGAGTACCTGGGCGTGGTAGTTCTCGAAGTAGGGGGAGAAGAGAATGACCTTGTCCCCGGGATTGGTGAGGGCAAAGATGGTGTCTACCATGGCCTCGGTGGAGCCGATGGTCACCACCATCTCGGTCTCCGTGTCCAGGGCGCGGCCCATGAAGCGTCCGCACTTCTTGGCCAGGGCCCGACGGAAGTTGGGGGCGCCCATGGTGATGGGGTACTGATGGGGACCCTCATGGGCCACCTCAGCCAGCCGGTCCAGCAGCGCCTTGGGCGGGTCGAAGTCAGGGAAGCCCTGGGCCAGATTGATGGCGTTGTTGGCAATGGCGATGCGGGTCATCCGGCGGATCACGGAGTCAGTGAAATACTGGGTTTTCTTACTCAACGGCTGCATAACAGTTCAACCTCGCTTTTCTCGTTAATGGACGCCCAGCGCCTCGCCACGGGCGGGGGGCATGGCGTTGGCCTGGAGCAGGCTGGCCAGCCCCACGGCGTCGGCCACACGGAAGATCATGCAGGCCTGGCCGTCCACCTGGCCAAAGACCGAGTAGACGTACTCCACATCAATGGATTCCTTAGCCAGCAGGGACAGAATACGGCCCAGGCCGCCAGGCTCGTCGGGTACCAGCACCGCCACCACCGGAGTCATGGAGACGATGAAGCCGTGCTCCAGCAGCAGGGAGGCAGCTTGCTGGGGCTGATCCACGATCATGCGCAGCACGCCGTAGTCGCTGGTCTCGGCGATGTGGAGGGCCCGCATATTGATCTGATGTTCGGACAGGATGGCGGTGATCTCCGCCAGCTGCCCCGCCCGGTTTTCCAGAAAGACAGAAATCTGTTGGATGGTCATAACCTTGCTCCTCTCTTAGATTTTCCGCTTGTCGATGACGCGGACCGCCTTGCCCTCGGAGCGCTGGATGGACTTGGGGGCCACCAGACGGACCTTGGCGTAGATGCCCAGCATGGCCTTGAGGGCGGCCACAACCTGCTTCTCCTTTTCGGCCACCTGGCTCAGCTGGTCGGAGAACATCTCCGGGGTCATCTCCACCAGCACCTCCATGGTGTCGGTGTTGTTCACCCGGTCCACGATGATCTGATAGTTGGGGGCGAAGCTCTGGCCCATGAGTACCGTCTCGATCTGGGACGGGAACACGTTGACGCCCTTGATGATGAGCATATCGTCGCTGCGGCCCATGGGCTTGCTCATCTTGATGTGGGTGCGGCCGCAGGGGCAGTCCTCATGGTGGAGCACACAGATGTCCCGGGTGCGGTAGCGCAGCAGGGGGAAGGCCTCCTTGGTGATGGAGGTGAACACCAGCTCGCCCTTGGACCCCTCGGGGAGGACTTCGCCGGTCTCCGGGTCAATGATCTCGGCAATGAAGTGGTCCTCGTTGATGTGCATTCCGCTCTGGGCGGAGCACTCGAAGGCCACGCCGGGGCCGGACAGCTCGGTGAGGCCGTAGATGTCATAGGCCTTGATGCCCAGGGTCTCCTCAATGTTTTGCCGCATTTCCTGGCTCCAGGCCTCGGCGCCGAAGATGCCCGCCTTCAGGGGGATCTGGTCGGGGGTGAGGCCCATCTCCTTCATGCTCTCAGCCAGATAGGCGGCATAGGAGGGTGTGCAGCACAGAATGGTGGCGTTCAGATCCCGGATGAACATGATCTGCCGCTCGGTGTTGCCCGAGGAGGTGGGGATGGTAAGACAGCCCACCTTGTGGGAGCCGCCGTTGAGGCCGGGGCCGCCGGTGAACAGGCCGTAGCCGTAGCTCACCTGGCATACGTCCTCGTTGGTGCCGCCGGCGGCCGTAATGGCCCGGGCGCAGCAGTCCTCCCACAGGTCAATGTCGTGCTGGGTGTAGAAGGCCACCACCCGCTTGCCGGTGGTGCCGGAAGTGGACTGGATGCGGACGCAGTCCTTCAAAGGCCGGGCCACCAGGCCGTAGGGATAGGCCTCCCGCAGGTCGGCCTTGGTGACGAAGGGCAGCTTGTGCAGATCGTCCACACCCTTGATGTCCTCGGGGGTCAGGCCCTTCTCCTCCATCTTCTTGCGGTAGTAGGGGACGTTGTCCCACACGTTGCGGACCTGCTTGACCAGGCGCTCATCCTGCCAGGCGCGGATCTGCTCCCGGCTGGCGCACTCAATATCTTTCTGATAGTAACGCTCCATGCTTCTCTCTCCTCGCGGCTCAGGAATTTCTGCCCAGGTGGAAGGCTTTACGGTTGAGTTCCAGGAATTTTTCCGGTACGCTGCGGGCCAGGGCCTGCTGCCAGGCCTCCTCCGGCAGGTCAAAGTACCGGGACAGACGGCCCATGAGCACCAGGTTTACCGCCTTGGGGGAACCGGCCTCCTCGGCCAGGGCCAGGGCGTCCATGGCGTCCACCAGCACTCCGGCCTCCTTCATCTGGCCCACCAGGTCCTGGGGATAGGCGGCAGCGCCGGTGATAACAGGCATGGGGTTGATCTGCTGGGTGTTGGTGATGATGCGCCCGCCGCTCTTGAGGAAGGCGGTGTAGCGGGCGGCCTCCAGCAGCTCAAAGGAGACGATAAAATCGGCCTCCCCCTGATCGATGATGGGGGAGTACACCTTGTCGCCGAAGCGGACGTAGGTGACTACGCTGCCGCCCCGCTGGCTCATGCCGTGGACCTCGGACACCTTCACGTCATAGCCCTGGTCCAGCAGCAGACGGCCCAGCAGCTTGCTGGCCAGCAGGGAACCCTGGCCGCCTACGCCTACGATCATAATATTTTTCGTATCCATGTTCACACCTCCTCACCCGTCTGGAGGGCGTCAAACTTACACAGCTGCTGGCACACGCCGCAGCCCACGCACAGGGTGGCGTCCACCCCGGCCTTGCCGTCCGTCACCGAAATGGCGGGGCAGCCGATCTTCATGCAGGCCTTGCAGCCCACGCACTTGCCGGTGTCTACCGTTAGGGGCGCCTTGTGCTTGACGTATTTCAGCAGGGCGCAGGGACGGCGGGAGATAACCACCGACGCCTCGGGGGCGGCCAGCTCCTCCTTGATGACCTGCTCGCACTGGCTCAGGTCGTAGGGGTCCACCACCCGCACCCGGCGGATACCCACGGCCTTGCACAGGGACTCCAGGTCGATCTTGGTGCAGGGGTCCCCCTTCAGGTTGAAGCCGGTGGTGGGGTTTTGCTGATGGCCGGTCATGCCGGTGATGGAGTTGTCCAGGATAATAACAGTGGCGTTAGACTCGTTGTAGGCGATGTTGACCAGGCCCGTAATGCCCGAGTGCATGAAGGTGGAGTCACCGATGACTGCCACCGTCTTGCCGTCCATCTGGCCGCCGGAGGCCTTCAGGAAGCCGTGGATGCCGGACACCGAGGCTCCCATGCAGATGGTGGAGTCAATGGCGGACAGGGGAGCCACCGCACCCAGGGTATAGCAGCCGATGTCGCCCAGCACGGTGAGCTTCATCTTGTTGAGGGTGTAGAACAGGCCGCGGTGGGGGCAGCCGGCGCACATGACGGGGGGGCGGTTGGGGATGGCGGTCTCCAGGGTTTTGCCCGCCTCAGGGGCGGTACCCAGCTTGGCGGCCACCTTGTTCTGGCTCAGCTCGTCGATGAGGGAGAAGGAGGATTTGCCCTCCACCTCCAGGCCCAGCTCCCGGCACCAGGTCTCCAGGAAGCCGTCCAGCTCCTCCACCACCACCAGCTTATCCACGCTGGCGGCGAAGTCACGGATCAGCTTGGAGGGCAGGGGCCACACCATGCCCAGCTTGAGGACGGGGTACTTGTCTCCCACTACTTCCTTTACATACTGGTAGCTGGTGGAGGAGGTGAGGATGCCCATGCTGTGGTCAGCGCCTGCCTCGATCCGGTTTAGAGAGCAGCTCTCCGCCCAGTCGGCCAGGGCCTGGGTGCGCTGCTCCACCACCGGGTGGCGCAGCTTGGCATAGCCGGGCATCATGATGTACTTGGCGGGGTTCTTCTCGTAGGGCCGGGCGGGAGGCTCCACCCGCTCCCCGGTCTCCACCACGCTCTGGGAGTGGGACACACGGGTGCACATCTTGAGGAGCACCGGGGTGTCGAACCGCTCGGACAGCTCATAGGCCGCCTTGGTGAAGGCCAGAGCCTCGGCAGAGTCGGCGGGCTCCAGCATGGGCAGCTTGGCCGAGCGGGCGTAGTGGCGGGAGTCCTGCTCATTCTGGGAGGAGTGCATCCCGGCGTCGTCGGCCACAGCGATAATCATACCGGCGTTGACGCCGGTATAGGCGATGGTGAACAGGGGATCGGCGGCCACGTTGAGGCCAACGTGCTTCATGCCGCAGAAGGACCGCTTGCCCGCCAGACAGGCGCCGAAGGCGGTCTCCATGGCCACCTTCTCATTGGGGGCCCATTCGGCGTACACCTGGGGGAACTTGGCCACCGCCTCGGTGATCTCGGTGCTGGGGGTGCCTGGGTAGCTGGAGACAACGGCGCAGCCCGCCTCATAGAGGCCCCGGGCCACGGCCTCGTTGCCGAGCATCAGGGTTTTCATGGTGCATTTCTCCTTTTCCAGAGGCTGGCGGAAAATAAAAAGCGTCCTCTGCATCGGATGCAGAGGACGACGATTTTCCGGCGAAACGGCCTCTACCTGGTTCCGTTCTCGCAATTTGAACGGTATAACTTTATCACTTTTCGTCGGTAAAGTCAATTCTTTTTTACAGGACCTTCCTTCTCCAGGGCGTTCCGGGGTCCGATGGAATCGGTGACCGCCACGGTGACGGTGCGCTCGTAGCAGGAGAAGATCTCCTTCACCCGGCCGGGGCCGGGGGCGGGGGTGATGAGACTGACCACCGGCACGATGATGAGGCCGGCCACCATGCAGAAGGCGCCGCAGTTGATGGGGGACTGGAGTACCGGAGGGAACCAGGCCCCGGCGAAGATGTTGGCCAGCATGACCACGGTAGAGAAGAGGAAACATACGGCGCAGGCGGCCTTGGTGGTGCGCTTCCAGTACAGTCCGTAGAGGAAGGGAGCCAGGAAGGCCCCGGCCAGTGCGCCCCAGGACACGCCCATAAGCTGGGCAATGAAGGTCAGGTTGGACCGGTACTGAACAATGGCCAGTACCACGGAAATGGCGATGAACACCACAACCAGGGACCGCATCCAGCGGACCTGCCGCTTCTCATCCATGTCCTTGATCAGGTTGTCCTTAATAAAGTCCAGGGTGAGGGTGGAGCTGGAGGCCAGCACCAGAGAGGACAGGGTGGACATGGAGGCGGAGAGAACCAGAATGACCACCACCGCGATGAGGATGGAGGGCAGACCGGAGAGCATGGCGGGGATGATGGAGTCGTAGCCTTGAGTAGCCACCGTCTCCGGGGTGGAGAAGAGCCGCCCGAAGCCGCCCAGGAAGTAGCAGCCTCCCGCCACCACCAGGGCGAAGGCGGTGGAGATCACAGTGCCCTTGGTGATGGCCGACTCGCTTTTAATGGCATAGAACTTCTGAACCATCTGGGGCAGACCCCAGGTGCCCAGGCTGGTGAGTACCACCACGCCCATAAGGCTGGGCAGGTCGGGGCCGAAGAAGGAGGCAAACACGCCGGGGGTATCGGACACGGCGGGGTCGCTGACCCGGGCCAGGGCGTCCAGGGCTCCGGTCAGACCGCCCTGGGTGTTGAGCACCGCGGCAATGACGGCGATGATACCGAAGATCATGATAATGCCCTGGATGAAGTCGTTGATGGCGGTGGCCATATAGCCTCCGGCGATGACGTACACCCCGGTGAGCACCGCCATTACTACGACGCACACGGCGTAGTCGATGTCGAAGGCCATGGCGAAGAGCCGGGACAGGCCGTTGTACAGGCTGGCGGTGTAGGGGATAAGGAAGATAAAGATGATGACGGAGGCAGTGATCTTCAGCCTGCTGCTGTCAAAGCGGCGGCCGAAGAACTCGGGCATAGTGGCGCTGTCCAGGTGCTGGGTCATAATGCGGGTGCGGCGGCCCAGCACCACCCAGGCCAGCAGGGAGCCCAGAAAGGCGTTGCCCAGGCCTGCCCAGGTGGCGGCGATGCCGAAGCGCCAGCCGAACTGGCCGGCGTAGCCCACAAAGACCACAGCGGAGAAGTAGCTGGTGCCGTAGGCGAAGGCGGTGAGCCAGGGGCCCACCGACCGGCCCCCCAGCACGAAGCCGTTGACGTTGGTGGTGTGGCGGCGGCAGTACAGCCCGATGCCCACCATGACGGCGAAAAACAGGACAAGTAGAGATACTTTGATGAGCATATCGGTCACAGGGGAACACTCCTTGTTGCCCGGCGGACTGGATCAGTTGGAGATCTGAGCCTCCACCAGACGGCCGTGGCAGTATTTCTCACGCAGCACCGGCTTTTCGATCTTGCCGGTGGGGTTGCGGGGCACATGGTCGAAGATGATCTTCCGGGGCCGCTTGTACCGGGGCAGCTCCTGACAGAAAGCGTTGATCTCCTCTTCGGTGCAGGAGACACCCTCCTTCACCTCCACAATGGCGGCGGCGATCTCGCCCAGCCGGGGATCGGGCAGGCCGATAACCGCCACGTCCTTCAGCTTGTCGAACTTCCGCAGGAAGTCCTCGATCTGCACCGGGTACAGGTTCTCGCCGCCGGAGATGACCACGTCTTTCTTCCGGTCCACCAGATAGATAAAGCCGTCCTCATCCACCTCGGCCATGTCGCCGGTGTACAACCAGTCTCCCTTGAGCACCTCGGCGGTGGCTTCCGGGTTTTTGTAGTAGCACTGCATCACGCCGGGGCCGCAGACGATAAGCTCGCCCACCTGGCCCTGGGGCACCTCCACACCGTGCTCGTCCACCACCTTGGCGGCCCACAGATAGCCCGGCTTGCCGATGGCGCCCACCTTGTCGATGTTCTCCACCCCCAGATGGACGCAGCCGGGACCGATGGACTCGGACAGACCGTAGTTGGTGTCGTACTGGTGGTGGGGGAAGAACTTCTTCCACCGGTGGATCAGGCTGGGCGGTACCGGCTGAGCGCCGATGTGCATGAGCCGCCACTGGTCCAGCAGGTAGTCGTCCAGATTGACCCGGCCGCTGTCGATGGCATCCAGGATGTCCTGGGCCCAGGGTACCAGCAGCCACACGATGGTACACTTTTCCTCGGTGACCGTTCGGAGGATCCACTCCGGGGACACCCCTCGCAGCAATACCGCCTTGCCGCCGCTGGCCAGGGAGCCGAACCAGTGCATCTTGGCGCCGGTGTGGTACAGGGGCGGAATGCACAGGAATACGTCCTCATGGGTCTGGCCGTGGTGGTGCTGCTCGGTGAGGCAGGAGGAGAGCAGGGCCTTGTGATTATGTAGAATGGCCTTGGGGAAGCCGGTGGTACCCGAGGAGAAGTAGATGGCCGCCAGATCGCTCAGCTCCAGATGGACCGGAGGGGGCTCAATGGTGCAGTACATGACAAGCTCCCGATAACTCTCAGCGAAGGCGGGGGTGTGGTTGCCCACATAGAACCACTGGCGCACCCGGCCCAGGTCGGGAAGGATGGGCTCCAGCCGGTCGATGAACTCAGGGCCGAACACCAGCGCCTCCACATCGGCCAGATCCAGACAGTAGCGGATCTCGTCGGAGGAATAGCGGAAGTTCATGGGGACGGCCAGACAGCCCGCCTTCAGGATGCCGAAATACACCGGCAGCCACTCCAGGCAGTTCATCAGCAGGATACCCACTTTGGTGCCCCGCTTCAGCCCGCGGCTGAGCAGCAGGTTGGCAAAGCGGTTGGCCTTCTTGTCAAACTGGCCCCAGGTGATCTCCCGGCGGTAGGGCTCGTCGGGACGGTTGCGCTCGATGAGGCTGAACTCCCGCCAGGTGGTGGCCTTGTCCCGCTCCTCCGAGGGGTTGATCTCCACCAGGGCGGGCTCGTCCCGGTACAGCCGGGCGTTGCGCTCCAGAAAGTCTGTGATAACCATGACAGCTGACTCCTTTGCGCCTCCCGGTTCCGCACAGCGGGGGAGGGGAGGCGGATGTTTTTCCAACTGGAAATTGTATCGTTGTGTATTTTACTGCTTTAAAGCGAAAAAGTCAAGAGGGAACCGGACAGTTTGCTCCGGTTGAAAAAGAGGGGCGGCTATGTTATATTGTGAGGGAAATCAAATCCAGGCCCCACCTGGAGGTGGGGAGAAAGGAGCATGAGTATGTCTCAGTTTTTGGATGGGATCAGCAAGCGGCTGTCCGACGCAGGGCAGGGCGTGGCCAAGCACACCAAGAACTTTACGGAGGTGACCCGGCTCAACGGAGCCATTGCCGAGCAGGAGCGGCAGGCAGCAGCCCTGCTGCGGGAGCTGGGGCAGGCCTGCTATGACCGGCACCAGAACGACCCGGACTATGAATATGCCGCTCAAATTGAAGGAATCCGGGCCGCCTATGCCCAGATTGCCCAGTATCAGGCCCAGATCCGTCAGATCAAGGGCATCCGCATCTGCCCGGAGTGCGGGGCAGAGGTGGGACCGGATTCTGCCTTCTGCGGCGGCTGCGGTGCCAAGATGGAGCCGCCTGCCGCCGAAAGCGGACGGGTATGTCCCAAGTGCGGCAGCCCGGTAGATGGGGACAGCCTGTTCTGCGCCACCTGTGGGACACGGCTGGAGTAATGCCGCCGGACCGGTGATCAAAGAGAGAGGTGAGTCTGATGCGGAATGCGGTGATTTCCCGGGACGAGATCCTGGAGGCCAGCCGCCTGATGCTTCAGGAGAAGGGATGGTCAGCCATCCATATGCGCTCGGTAGCGGTACGCTGTGGTGTGTCCGTGGGATCGCTGTACAACTATTTTCCCTCCAAGACAGAGCTGGTGGCGGCCACGGTGGAGAGCGTATGGCAGGAACTTTTCCATGTACCGGAGGATCTGCCGGAAGAGGAGCGGTTCTGCAAGGTGGTCCAGTGGCTGCATGACAGCATACAGGAGGGAAATCGCCGTTATCAGGGATTTTTGATCCTCCATGCCATGGGCTTTACCACTGGAGAGGGCAAGGTGGAGGGTCGCCGGATGATGGAACGGGCTCAGGGCCAGCTGCGGGAGTCCCTGTGCCGGGTACTCTGGGAAGATAAGCAGGTCAACCAGTCGGTATTTGACAGCCGCCTGACCACGGAGGGGTTTGTGGAACTGGTATTTTCCATGCTGATTACCGCCCTGCTGCGGGGGGAGGAGGATTGCGAACCCCTGCTGGCGGTGGTCCGCCGGGTACTCTATTAAAGAAAAAAGCCGGATGGCCATGCCATCCGGCTTTTTTGGTACAAATCAGTTGACAAACAGGGAAGCGCGCTTTTTGAAGTAGGTGTTATTAAGTGCAATTATCAATACGGAGAGTGCAAGTCCCAATACATACGAACCTGCAAGCGAAGAGGAAAAGAAGAGGTCGCCAGCCAACGCGGCTGTCAAAATCAGACGGGCAGCTGAATGTGCGGTGTTAATACTTAAAAATATAAGCAAGTAGGAAGGGGCATCTTTCCGAAACTGAACCAATTTTTGACGGACAAAAATGGCCATTACACCCAGCGCGATCATAACAATTCCGCTAAGCAAATCAACGATCCGCAATTCACCGAAGAAGAGATAAATTAACTCCGACTCTTCTCCATAAGCTTTTCCGGCTATTAAAAGGATACCGGAAATCACACCACCCACACAGGATGCAAACAGCGCAAAATAAATTAAAAATTTATACCATTTCATGGGATAACCATTGAAAGTGGAGACGCTGTTGGGACTCTGGTAGCCGCCGTTGGGACGGTAGCCGCCGACAGGCGGGGGCGTAGTGGGAGTGTAGTTGGGATAACTGCCGGGCTGGCTGGGGGGAGTCTGCTGGTAGGAGGAAGCCCCAGCCTGGGGCGGTGTTTCCTGCGCGGAATTCAACTGGTTTCCACAGCCAGGGCAAAACAGACTGCCGTCTGCGATCTGACGACCGCAATACTTACAGAACATGATATGACCTCCTGTTCTCTCTCTTAGTCCTCCCAATGGGAGTATCCTTATTTTAAACACTTTGACGAATTTTGTAAATAGCCAGGAGAAAATTTACAGAAAGCCAACGCCGGAAGAATGTGCGTTGCCACAGGCGAGCGGGTGCGGTATAATAAAAAATAACTCTGTACCAAGAGAGAACAACCTTCTGAATGAAGGGTGAAGAGAAGGCAGGAGAAGAGACACCATGGCCAACATTATTGAGATCACCGACTATTCCGATCCTCAGCTGGACTGCTACGCCCGGCTTACCGAGGCCCAGCTGCGCAACCGGCTGGAGCCGGAGAAGGGCATCTTTATTGCCGAGAGCCCCAAGGTGATCCTGCGGGCCCTGGACGCCGGGTATGAGCCCCTGTCCCTGCTGATGGAGCGCAAGAAGATCGACGGGCCCGCCAAAGAGGTGGTGGCCCGGTGCGGTGACCTGCCCCTTTACACCGCCGAACGGGATGTGTTGGAGGGTCTCACCGGCTATGAGGTGACCCGGGGCGTGCTGTGCGCCATGCGGCGGCCGGTGCTGCCCACAGTGGAGGAGCTGTGCGCAGGTGCCCGGCGTGTGGCGGTGCTGGAGGGTATTGTGGATTCCACCAACGTGGGGGCCATCTTCCGTTCCGCCGCCGCCCTCCACATGGACGCGGTGCTGGTTACCCCTACCTGCTGCGACCCCCTGTACCGCCGGGCGGCCCGTGTGAGTATGGGCACCGTATTCCAGATCCCCTGGACCCGCATCGGGGACGACCCCTCCCAGTGGCCCCAGCCGGGGCTGAGCCGCCTGAATGCTCTGGGCTTTAAGACAGTGGCCATGGCCCTCAGCGATACTGCCATCAGCATTGAGGACCCACGCCTGCGGCAGGAGGACAAGCTGGCCATCGTGCTGGGTACCGAGGGGGACGGCCTGTCGGATCACACCATCGCCGCCTGCGACTACACCGTGTGTATCCCCATGTCCCACGGGGTGGACTCCCTCAACGTGGCGGCGGCCAGTGCCGTGGCGTTCTGGGAGCTGCGGGCCCGGTAAGAATCAAAAACGCCTGTGACTTTCGTCACGGGCGTTTTTCGTTTTTTCAGGCCCTGAGGGTCCGGTAGGTGGACCGGATGAGTACGACTGCAATGAGAAAGGTCAGCAGGTCAGATACCGGCATGGAGTAGAGCACGCCGTCCAGGCCGAAAAAGCGGGGAAGCAGCAGGGCGAAGCCCACGCCGAATACCACCTCACGGATCATGGAGAGGGCAGTGGAGGCCAGGGCCTTGCCCAGGGACTGGAGGTAGATGAAGGTGCCCTTGTTGACGCAGGCCAGGATCATCATGCACAGGTAGATGCGGAAGGACTTAACGGCAAATTCGGTGTAATAGCTGCTCTCATTGGCGGCACCGAAGATGGCGATGAGCTGGGTGGGGAGGAGCTCCACAATGAGCAGGGCTACCGCGCCTACTGCCGCCTCGGCCAGCAGCAGGTGGGTAAAGAGGTTCCTGGCCCGGTCCTTCCGCCCGGCGCCGATGTTGTAGCCCACAATGGGGATGCACCCGGCGGCAAGCCCCACGGCGATGGAGATGACGATCTGGAAGAACTTCATGACGATACCAACCACTGCCATGGGGATCTGGGCGTACTGGGTCTGGCCGAAGATGGGGTCCAGGGCACCGTATTGCCGGATCATGTTGTTAATAGCAGCCATGGCTGCCACCAGAGAGATCTGGGACAGCAGGCTGCATACCCCCAGGGAGAGAAACTTTGCGATGACGTTCCACTGGAGGGCGAAGCAGCTTCGGTTCAGGGATACCGCCTTCATATGGCACAGGTACCACACAGCCAGGGCGGCAGTGAGGATCTGGCCCAGTACAGTAGCCACGGCGGCTCCCATCATGCCCCACCGAAAGCCGAAGATAAACACCGGGTCCAGGATCAGGTTGACCACCGCTCCCGCCAGGGTGGAGGCCATGGCAAACCGGGGGCTACCGTCGGAGCGGATGATGGGGTTCATGGCCTGACCGAACAGATAGAAGGGTACGCCCAGGGTGATGTAGAAGAAATACTCCCTGGAGTGGAGGAAGGTCTCCTCGTTGACCCGCCCGCCGAACATGGTGAGAATAGGGTCCTGGAAGAGGAGGTAGAGGGCGGTGAGGATCAGACCGGCGGCCAGGCTGAGCACCACGGCGTTGCCGACGCTGCTGCCCGCCCGCTTGTGCTCGCCGGCCCCCAGGCAGATGCTGACCAGAGCACAGCAGCCGTCGCCGATGAGCACGGCAATGGCCAGAGCTACCACGGTCAGGGGAAACACCACCGTGTTGGCGGCGTTACCGTAGGAGCCCAGATAGGACGCGTTGGCGATGAAGATCTGGTCCACGATGTTGTACAGGGCCGCTACCAGCAAGGATATGACGCAGGGCACGGCGTACCGGGCCATCAAAGACCCGATGGAGTCGGTGACCAGGAAGGAATTGGAGCGCTGTTCCTGTTCCATTTCAAATGACCTCCCAACAAAAGAAAGTGTGTGGCCAGTGCTGGATTTACGCCGTTGGCCACACGCTTTTCTTAATTCAGATAATCGCTCACCGGGCTTTGATTGTACTGCTTTATAATCTTCAGCAGGATGGAGCCGTCGGGCAGCGTATTCTCCTCCAAAATCTTATATTGGGTGCCGTTCCGCTCCAACTGCTTTTTGTAGTAGGCTACTTCCTGACGGACCGACTCTACCGCAAAGTTGTGTTCTACGCCTTCTTTCAGCTGAAAGTGCAGGGTCTGGCAAACACACGCCGCTTTGATCCGTTTCATATAAGTTCCTCCCATTCAGTGTATAAAAGAAACAACGTGCAGATATCAACCGGATTTACGCCGATGATAGCTACACGTTGTATTTTTATTATAACTTATGGGATGGGGACATTCAAAGGTGGTTTTCCACAAAAATAGCGCCCTGAATTTTGGACGGTCAATCATCAATCTGACCATAGTCTCCCGACGGCAGCCGGTGGCCCTCCAGGGTGAACTGGCCCATGCCCAGGGCGGTTGGGAGAGAGAAGGGCTTTACCGTGCCGTCGTCAAAGCGGACGGTGATCCGGTCCCCGTCCCGGGTGGTGAGCAGGCCGGGACCATAGCGGGCGTGGCGCACCCGGGTGCCGGGGATGTAGTCCTTGGCGGCGGCGGTAAGCTGGGCGGACAGGATCGCCGGATCGGGACTTTTACGGACAGGAGCCTTTCTTTTTGGGGGTTCTTTCTGCGGAAAGAGAAAGGAAGAAAAAGTGGAGGCCAGCTCGGGACGGCGGAAGGTCATGACCCACAACTCCTGGCGGGCCCGGGTCATGCCTACGTAAAAGAGCCGCCGCTCCTCCTCCCGCTGGTTGATCTCCTCCTCGGTTTCGTCCTCCTTGGGGGTGGGAGGCAGCTTGGGCAGTAGTCCATCGGCCACGTCCATCAAAATCACCCGGTCGTACTCCAGACCTTTGCTGGAGTGGATAGTGGACAGAATGAAGAGGCAGTCGGGGTGAGCTGAGCCCCGGCGCACCACCTCCTCCAATTCATCCAGCCGCTGAAGCAGTCCGGCGGGGGTGGGCTCGTTGGCCCCCAGAGCCTCCAGAATGGGCAGCTTGCTGTTGTCTGCCCCCCGGTCTTCCAGGTAGGCCCCGTAACCCATGAAGTGGACGATGCGGTATACCGCCTTGTCTGCCCGCTCCTCCAGCAGGTTATTCATGTGAGTCTGAAGAGCTTTACACTGCTTGCGGCTCCAGGGAGAGAGGGTGGAGCAACCCGCCAGATATTCCAGCAGGGTCTCCCCGGTGGGAGAACACTGGCTGACTGCCTCCTGGGCGGCGGCACGGCTGATGCCCGCCCCCAGCTTGTAGTATAGGTCCAGGAACAGCTCTCCGTTCCAGGGGTTCTGGGCCAGCCGGATGAGGTTGGTCACATCCCGCACCACCCGGTGGGTGAAAAAGCCGCTGTCCACCTGGCGGCAGCGATAGGGGGTACCGGAGCGCTCCAGCAGGTCCATGAGGGGGAGGGCGCTGTCGTTGTCCCGGTAGAGCACCGCCGTCTCCTGGTCGCAATTTTGGGCCACCTTGGCCAGATATTGATACTGCCGCTGCCGGTCGTACACCTCTACCTGCCGGATGGCGGGGCCGTCCCCTCCGGCGGCGTGCATGGTCTTGGGGCGGCGCTGGGTGTTGAGCCGGATGAATTTGTCCGCCGCCGCCACGATCTGGCGGGTGGAGCGGTAATTCTGCTCCAGCAGCAGCACCTGAGCACCTGGATAGGTGTTCTCAAAGGCGTGGAGAGCCTGGGGACAGGCGGCCCGGAAGCCATAGATGCTCTGGTCCTCATCCCCCACCATGAAGAGCTGGACCTGATTCCCCGCCAGCAGGCGGATGATGGCGTGCTGGATTTGGGAGGTATCCTGTGCCTCATCCACACACAGGTAGGGGTAGCGGCGCTGCCACTCCTGAAGGATTTGAGGGTAGCGGCGCAGAATTTGATACGCATAGCCCAGCTGATCGTCGTAGTCCATGAGCCGCCGCTGCCGCAGAGCTTGGTTGTAGGCCTTATAGACAGCGGGAAATTCCACCCCCTCCACCTCAACGTCGTTCAGATCGATCTGGCCGGGAAGATGGTTTTTTACATAGGTGATGGCAGTTTGAATGGCCTTGATGGTGGCCTCCGGGGCGTATTCCTGGGTGAGATTACGGCAGATCTCCCCGATGAGGGCGGCCTGCCGCCCGGTGTCCTCCAGCAGATCGAAGGCCTTCTGGTCCACCAGCTGTTCGCACCGGCGGATGATGGAGGAACATACCCCGTTGATGGTGCGGAAGGACAGCCGTTCCGCCAGCTCGGGGCCAAAGAAGGAGGCAAAGCGCTGGCGCATATCCCGGGCGGCGGAGACAGTATAGGTCATGGTGAGGATGGACCGAGGGTCCACACCCAGGCCCAGCACCAGATAGCCGATGCGGCTCACCAGTACGGTGGTTTTGCCGCTGCCGGGCACCGCCAGCAGCAGCACCGGGCCGTCCACAGCCTGAACGGCGGCCTCCTGCTGCTTATCCAGGCACAGACCGTAGGTTTTTTTGAATTGGGCAAAGGTCATACTTGTTTCTCCTGTGGCAGATGAAGGATTCCCACGAAAAATGGCCGCCATTGGCGGCCATTTTTTCAGAATGACAGGGGATAGGAGGCACTCAGGACTGGGAGAGCCCGCCGTTGCCCAGAGCGTGCTCCTTGATCTTCTGGAAGGTCTCCTCGCTGAGGTCGCGCTCCACTTTGCAGGTATGGATCGACTTGCAGTATACAGCATAAAGGATATTATAGAATAATGTCGCTTAAACATTATTCAAGCATTGCGCGGTGTGACATTATCAATTATCGATCAGTATAATAATCACGCTACCGCCGCCTCCTCCAAGCGCTGCGATCAGACCCACTATGGAAAGGATGGAAAATAGTTCAGAGTTGCTTATGCTTAATATAGTAAAGAAAAAAGCAAGAGCCATTACAAGGATAAACCCAACGATAAGCATCAGAATAGGTAAAAAAATAGCAGTTGCAATAATTGATCCAATGCTACTATCATCGTTGATGATTGAAGCAAATAGCAGTCCAAATACAGCACCTAAACCGGCGCCTAGGGTTACACAAAAGAATATATCGTCAGGCGTGCTAACATAAGGAGATAGAAAAATAATTGCCATAATGAGCCCAACTACTATGCAGTATAAATAGCCTAAAGCTAAAGGTGGGCATTTTACTAACATAATTATTGCCACAATAGCGGTGATGGCTAAAACAATAACCATTATTTGCATAAAATACCTCCTTAACAACCATGATAAAATGATACTAACGCTAGGAAATTGACGCATAAAATAGTTTATAAAACGAGTTTGTTGCGATATGTGCTCATTGATAATATTTAAAATAGCTAACAGTGGTACAGTTACACCTGGGAGAGCCCGCCGTTGCCCAGAGCGTGCTCCTTGATCTTCTGGAAGGTCTCCTCGCTGAGGTCGTGCTCGATCTTGCAGGCATCGGCGGCGGCTACCTCAGGGCTGACACCCAGGAAGGTAAAAAACTGGGTAAGCAGCTGGTGCCGCTCGTAGATGCGCTTGGCGATCTCCTCTCCGGCGGGGAGGAGGGAGATGAGTCCGTCCTTGTCCATCTCGATATAGCCGCTCTCCCGCAGCTTCTTCATAGCCACGCTGACGCTGGGCTTGGAGAAGTGAAGTTCATTGGCGATGTCGATGGAGCGAACCGTACCGTGCCGCTGGCGGAGACTGAGGATGGCTTCCAGGTAGTTTTCGGAGGATTCGTAGATATTCATGACAGATTCCTTCCCATCCATACTATTTCTATAAGATTAGCACAGAACGGACCCTTTGGCAAGGTGGATCAGATCCCTGCGCCGCCGTTCCATCTCCAGTCCCGGATCTCGGGCATATCCTGGCCATGGGCGGTGATATACTGCCGGTGTTCCACCAGCTTGTCCTTCATCAGCTGGATAAGGAAGGCGCCCCGGTTCCCCAGCTGGGGCAGCCGCTTGACGGTGTCAATGACCAGGTCGAAGCGGTCGATGTTGTTCTGCACCCGCATATCGAAGGGGGTAGTAAGGCCGCCCTCTTCCTTATAGCCCCGGACGTGAAGGTTCTTGTTGTGCCGCCGGTAGGTCAGCTCATGGACCAGGGAAGCATAACCGTGGAAGGCGAAGATAATGGGCTTATCGGTGGTGAAGAGCACATCGTAGTCCTCATCGGTGAGACCGTGGGGGTGCTCGGTGTGGGGCTGCAGCTTCATCAGATCCACCACGTTGACCACCCGCACCTTCAGCTCGGGCAGATAGCGCCGCAGGATGGTGACGGCAGCCAGGGTCTCCAGGGTGGGCGTCTCGCCGCAGCAGGCCAGCACTGCGTCAGGCTCGGCCCCCTGGTCGTTGGAGGCCCACTGCCAGATGCCAATGCCGTGGGTGCAGTGCTTGATGGCCTCATCCATGGTGAGCCACTGGGGCCGGGGGTGCTTGGAGGTCACCAGCACATTGATGTAGTTGCGGCTTTTGATACAGTGGTCGAAGCAGGACAGCAGGCAGTTGGCATCGGGGGGCAGGTAGAGCCGCACCACGTCCGCCTTCTTGTTGGCCACATGATCCAGAAAACCGGGGTCCTGGTGGGTAAAGCCGTTCTGATCCTGCTGCCACACGTTGGAGGACAGCACATAGTTGAGGGAGGCGATGTCCTGCCGCCAGGGCAGGGGACCGGCCACTTTGAGCCACTTGGCGTACTGGCTCACCATGGAGTCCACGATGCGGATAAAGGCCTCATAGCTGTTGAGGAAACCGTGACGGCCGGTGAGCAGATAGCCCTCCAGCCAGCCCTGGCACATATGCTCGGACAGCATCCCGTCCAGGATGCGCCCGCTGGGGGACAGTCCCTCATCGGAGGGCAGCCGGTCGGCATTCCACCGGCGGTCGCTGGCCTCCAAGGCGGCCCACAGCTTGTTGCTCATGGTCTCATCGGGGGAGAAGATGCGGAAGTTTTTGGCTCTCTGGTTCAGTTTGAGCACGTCCTTGACATACTTGCCCAGCTCGGCCATGTCCTCGGCCTCCGCCTCGCCGGGGGCGGGGACCTCCACCGCGTATTTGGAGAAATCGGGGGTGCGCAGGTCACGCAGCAGCAGACCGCCGTTGGCGTGAGGGTTGGAGCCCATTCGCCGTTCTCCCTGGGGAGCCATAGCCCGTAGAGCAGGGATGGGTGCCCCTGCTTCATCGAAGAGTTCCTCCGGATGATAGGAGCGCAGCCACTCCTCCAGAATCGGCAAGCGCTCCGGGTGGGCATCGTCCACCGCCAGAGGCAGCTGGTGGACCCGACTGGTGCCCTCCAGGGCTACCCCATCCGCCTCTTTGGGACAGGTCCAGCCCTTGGGAGAACGAAACACCACCATGGGCCAACGGGGACGCTCGGTTTCCCCGAAGGAACGGGCGCTCTCCTGGATGCGCTGGATCTCACGCACTGCCCAGTCCAGGGCGGCCGCCATCTTCTGGTGCATTTGGGCCGGGTCGTCCCCCTCCACGAAACGGGGGGTCCAGCCGCAGCCCTTGAAGAAGTCCTCCACCTCCTCGGCGGAGATACGGGCGAAGAGGGAGGGGGTGGCGTTCTTGTAGCCGTTGAGGTGGAGAATGGGGAGCACCGCTCCGTCTCCCACCGGGTCCAGGAACTTGTTGCCGTGCCAGGCGGCAGCCAGAGGGGCGGTCTCGGCCTCCCCGTCGCCCACGACACAGGCGGCGATCAGGTCCGGATTGTCCATGACAGCTCCGAAGGCGTGGGCCAGGGAGTAACCCAGCTCGCCGCCTTCGTTGATAGAGCCGGGGGTGTCGGGGGCGCAGTGGCTGCCCACGCCGCCGGGGAAGGAGAACTGCTGGAAGAGCTTGCGCATTCCCTCCTCATCCTGGCTTACGTTGGGGTAGACTTCGCTGTAGGTGCCCTCCAGATAGGTCTGGGCCAGTACGGCGGAACCACCGTGGCCGGGGCCGCAGATGTAGATCATGTTTAGGTCGTACTTGGTGATGACCCGGTTGAGGTGAGTATAGATAAAGTTCTGGCCTGGTACCGTGCCCCAGTGTCCCACCGGGGTGTGCTTCAGATGCTCCGGCTTCAGAGGAGTACGAAGCAGGGGATTGTCCCGCAGATAGAGCTGGCCGGCGGCCAGGTAATTGGAGGCCCGCCACCAGGCGTCCAGTTTCCGCAGGGCTTCGGGGCTGAGAGGACCTTTTTTGGACATACGGGCCGAGGTTTTAACTGTAACTTTGGTGCGGGGTCCGGAGGATTTTGCCAAAGGGATGCACTCCTATTACAATAAATTTGGACAGGAAAGCCGGACAGCCAGTCCGGCTTTCCCTCCATCTCGTGCCTAAGCTACAATGAGAGGAGCAACTGGCTGACCAATCACTCCTTGGGCTTG